>JBAVVA010000390.1:0-2008 GCA_049697055.1 Candidatus Aminicenantales bacterium | reverse complement strand
GGACTTTTTGAGGAGGTCGTCGGCCACATCCGCCAGGATGACATTCAACCCCGAGCAGGCGGCCACCTGGGCGATCCCCGAGCCCATGGTCCCCGAGCCGATAACACCGATGGTCTTGATGTCCATTATCCGCTCCTTTCTACACGATCTCGATGGCCATAGCCACAGCGTCGCCGCCGCCCAGGCACAACGCGGCCACGCCTTTCTTCAGCCCCCGATGCCGCAGGGCATAGATTAGGGTCAGCAGGATCCGGCAGCCCGAGGCGCCGATGGGATGGCCCAGGGCCACCGCGCCCCCGTGGACGTTCACCTTTTCCCGGTCCAGGCCCAGCTCTTTGATGAGGACGACGAGCTGGGAGGAGAAGGCCTCGTTGATCTCAAAGAGGTCTACGTCCTTGACCTTCCAGCCCACCCGGGCCAGCAGCTTGTCGATGGCGCCCTTGGGCGCGTACATAACCAGAGAGGGCTCGACGCCGTTGGTCGTCGCGGCCAGAATCTTGGCCAGAGGCCGCAGCCCCTTGTCCTTGACCGTATCCGCGCCGGCCAACACCACGGCCGCGCCGCCATCATTTAAAGTGGACGCATTTCCGGCCGTCACTGTCCCATCCTTTTTGAAAACAGGCCTGAGCTTGGAGAGCTTCTCCAGGGTCGAGTCTTTTTTAGGCCCCTCATCCACGGCGAAAAGGATGGGGTCGCCCTTCTTCTGGGGGACCGGGACGGGCACAATTTCGTCCTTGAAGTAGCCCTTTTCGATGGCCTGGACGGCCTTCTGCTGGCTGCTCAGGGCGTAAGCGTCCTGCGCCTCGCGGCTGGCCCCGAACTTCTCGGCCACCACTTCGCCGGTCATGCCCATGTGGGTGTTGTCGAAAGCGCACCACAGGCCGTCCAAAATCATAGCGTCCTGAAGCTTGGTGTCGCCGAACTTAACTCCCTCGCGCAGACCCCATAGCAGGTAGGGCGACCGGCTCATGCTCTCCATCCCGCCAGCCACCACGATGTTCTTCTCCTCGAGCTGGATGGCCTGAGCGCCCAGGGCCACGGCCTTGAGGGCCGAGCCGCATACCTTGTTGACGGCGAAGCAGCTCACCGAGACCGGCAGGCCGCCCAGCACCGCGGCCTTCTTGGCCGGGGCCTGGCCTACGCCGGCCGAGACGACGTTGCCCATAATGACCTCGTCCACTTCGGCGGCTTTGACCCCTGCCCGCTGGACGGCCTCTTTGATGGCGAACCCGCCCAGCTGCGGCGCCGTGAAATCCTTGAGCGTGCCCAGGAAGTTGCCGATGGCTGTGCGGGCCCCGCCGACGATAAAGACATCCTTGAGCTCACACATCTATGACTCCTTTATGCGGGGATAAGTGCCTGACGGACTCATTTTTATCACAATCAGAGGCGGGAGTAAATCAGCTTTCATATCAAAAGCCATTTCCGTTAGTGCGGTCAGGCGTTAGGCGGTCGTCTGCTTGTCGCCTGCCTCTTCGTGCCCACACTTGTGACAGCGATACCAGAAGTCCACATCGTCGAGGTACATTGCGTTGCCGCATTTCGGGCATCTATCCGTCCACTTCAGTTTCCGGGGGTCGAAGCTTCGATCTTGCACGGCGTCGGAAAGTCTGTCGATCTCTTCGATACGAGTGCGGAGTGCAGAAATCTCGGCATCCTTCGCCTGATGGCTGTGTTGTAAGGAGGCGAGTTTGCTGAGCAAATCGCGTTTCTGAAGATCAAGTGAATGGTATGCTTCCAAGTATCGTTCGAGTTTCTTCGATCTGACGCCGTAGAAAACGGTCAGAGCGATTCCGATCAGGCCGATGGTGACACCCAAGAGCAGTTCCATTCTCGCAGTTCCTCTCCTGTTGATCTCCTGCCGAACGCCTGAATTAAGCCGCGCCGCGAAGCAGCGTCGGCTTGAATGAGTTGTTAGGCATGATTGGATTTTCCCCACTTTCTGAGTCGCCCGGTAATCCCCTCATCACCGCGTCATCAGCGCGAACACGCCCCAGCCCAGGTATTC
>JBAVVA010000389.1:0-2133 GCA_049697055.1 Candidatus Aminicenantales bacterium | reverse complement strand
CATTGACCCGGTAGGCCTGGTCCTGTTCCCCGTTTCGGCAGAAGGTGCCCAGCCGCCGGTCTTGAATGGCCTGCCCCTTTTCGTCGAGAAAGGCCATATCCTTGAAAACCTTGTCCATCATGCCCGGCAGGTGGTAGATGTCGAGCGTCCCGCGCAGCTCCGCGGATTCGAAGTTCCAGCGACCGATAAACTTAAACGCCGGCCAGGGCCGGGGAGGCTCAACCTTGGTGATATAGCTTGCCCACTCGCCGTAGCGCAGATAATCGTAGGAAATATAGGTGAAGCCGTCGGCACCCGGCGTGCGCGTCGGCCCCCAAGAATTTTTGACGATGAAATAGGGGTTTCGCATATCTGTGCGGTTGTAGCCGACCAGGAGCATGCGGTGCGCGGGGCCCGTGGGGTCGGCCGGCTGAGTGTATTGCCAGACATCGCCGGTTATTTCCGTCGTCTGCTTGAAATCCCAAATGACCTCGTGGCCCTGGGCCAAAACCTCTTCGAGCGCCTCGGGGTTCTGAGCGCTTTCCTTGGGCAGCCATTGGATGGACCCGATGCGATAGTACAGCGGCGCGGTGAGGGCGGAGAGGGGAAGTCGCTGCGGGTCCAGGTTGAAAGTGGTGACGTTATACTGGTTGTTCCAGAAGGGGCTCTGGATGTCGGGCGAGGGATGGCCGGCCAGTGGGGGAAAGGGAGCATAGCGCTCCTCCGGGATGCCGAAGATCATGCAGGGCGATGCCGACTCGATCGTCATGGCGTGGTCGAGGGCCAGCGGCGTTTCCCGCTCCCGGGCGCCGGGGACGCGCATGGTGCGCGTGTAATACCGGCCGTTCATCTGGCAGTATTCCAGGAACAGGACCTCCCCCACGGTGTCGGAGAAGAGCTCCGAGAGGTCGAGGTCGCCGTAGCCGGCGCGCTTGTAAGCCGCTTCCATGGCCGCCACCGTGGCATGGATGAAACAGTTACTTCTGGTTTGGAGGCGCAGGGGTGTCTGCTGCTTGCGCAGGTCGACCATCTTCGGCCGGGAAACGGCTCCGCTCGACAAGAGGCCGGCCGCCAGCAGGCCCAGCGCCACCGGACCGATGGAGAATCTTGTTATTTTCATGAGCCCCTCCAGTGGTTGATAGAAACATTATCGAATCAGTCCGCAATTGTCAAAAACAGGAATGGGCGGAGAGGGCGCGGTTTTGACTTAAACCTCGGCTCTATGCTATTACCTGGAACCATGAAGCAGCGGGAAAAGGTCATCCTGCGGCGCTGCCCGGACTATGACCCGCAGGCCGTGGCCGGGATCATCCGCGAGGGGATCGAAGAGTTCGGCCTGGCCCCCCGCCTGCGGGGCCGCCTCACCATTAAGCCCAACGTCGTCTTCGCCCATCACAAGCTGGCCCCCTCGGCCTTCACCCGGCCCGAGTTCATGGACGGCCTGCTCACCGCCCTCAAAGACAAGGCCGCCGCGGAGACGCGGATCACCATCGCCGAGCGTTGCGGAGCGGCCATCCCCACCTTCCGGATGTATCGCCGGGCCGGCTATTTCGGGCTCAAGAAGAAGCACGGCCTCCGCTTGGTGGCTATCGAGGAAGGCGAGAAGGTCAAGGTTCGCTTAGCCAAGGGCACTCTTCATCAAGAGATCCGGACCAGCCGCGACATCGTGGACAGGGATTTTCTCATTTACGCGCCCAAGCTGAAAAGCAACGTCCTGGTGCTCGGCCCCACGGTCTCCATCAAGCTCAATATCGGCCTGCTCCTCGACCGGGAGAGAATGTGGAACCACAACGCCCGGCTGGACGAAAAAATAGTAGACCTCCTGGAAGTGGGCTACCCGGACTTCATCGCCACCGACGGCGTCGAAGCCTGCGTCGGCGGCAACCAGTTGACCGGCCCCGGGATGCACCTGGGCGTCGTGGTCATGGCCACTCACCCCTTGGCCCACGACGTCGTCTGCGCCCATATCCTGAACCTCGACCCGGCCAAGGTGGGCTATCTCCGGCTGGCCAGCCAGCGGGGGTACGGCTCCCTGCGCCTGGAGGATATTGAACTTCAGGGTGATATCACCCTGGGAGAGCTCCAGCGCACGACCCGCGACTGGAACCTGTGGCTGATCCGGGCCAACGAGCTTCCGGGCAATATGAATGTCCT
>JBAVVA010000388.1:0-21882 GCA_049697055.1 Candidatus Aminicenantales bacterium | reverse complement strand
GGGACAATGTACAGAAGGAAAAAGTAGAACATCAAGATAGTCAACCCGTTCAGGACCCACATGGTGGTGGCGTATTTTTTACCCAGGTTGTTTTTCATCTCTTTTAGAATTTTCCGGCGCTGCTGATTGGTCAGCTTGCGGAAGCGGTAAGTGAGCAGCTCGGAGTGTTCGACTTTTTTAGGGACGTCCACGTCGATAATCTTGACTCCGCGGCCGATTTCGGCGGAAATGTCCTGGAAGGGACCGACGGCCACGGAGACGTGGTTCCAGGTTTCTTTCATGGGCAGCATGTCCCTGATCTTTATCAGGGTTCGCGCGATCCAGCCGGTGAAAGTAAAGTCCTTCCAGATGCGGACGTCGCCCACCAGAAACCCTTTTTTCCAGTCCTGACGGTCGACCTTGGAGTACGATTTTGCCATCTTAGCCCCCTTTTTAATTGTTGAGAATGTTATCGGCATTTTAAGCTTCAACGGTTGGTCCTGTCAATTTTTTTGGGGCAATTTCTAGCTTAGATGGGCTTGTCGTCTCTGTGGAAGTGAATCATAATGGAGGCGGCCCCCTGATGAATATCTGGGTGATTAGATAGCTGTCACCTATTTATGACCGCCGTCGCCTCTTTAGGCTTTTGGGCCGGGCCGGCCCTTGCGGATGTGGCGCTTTTGGAGATCCCGGAGACGTTCCTTGGAGTAAAAGACGCAGTCCGTCCGGACCGCCTCGCCCAGGCTGGCGTCGCGGGCCAGCACCTTGCAGGTAGGCGCGCCGCACAGCCCGCAGTCCAGGCCGGGAAGTGAATTGAGAATCTCCTCGGCCTTCTGCATGATCCTGACCCGCTCCCTGAGGTCGCCCGTCATGCCTTTGACCGGCCTCGGCCGGATGGGACGGTCCAGGGAAAGGTTTTCCAGGGGGAAACGCCTTTCCACCTCGGCCTCGGTCTGGGGGTCGGTTTCCGGAAGCTGGCTGATCAGGGTATAGAACTTGCTCAGAGTGACGTAGATATTGGCCACGGTCAGGTTCCCGCCCGTGCAGCCGCTCCAGCAGCAGAAGGCCTCCAGGAATTCCACGTTGCGGAGCTTGCCCTTCTCGATGTCGTCGAAGACCTGGATGATATTGGGCAGCCCGGTGACGTGCAGGTACTGGTGGTGGGACAGGATGCGGCCCAGGCCCTCGCTCAGCGACCACTGCAGCATGGTGGAATTGCGGATGAGGTTCCGGGGGGAAGGTTTCTTGCCGTCCTCCCGGTGGAGGTTGGCGTAGGCCAGGATGCCGTTGTAGACGGCGTTGATGCCCAGGGCGCCGTCGAGGTAGCTCTCCACTCCCTCGGCCGGCTGGAGGATGGAGATCGTCTTGGCCTGACAGGGCGTGATGTAGATGACGCCGACTTGATCGGGGGAGAGGCTCAATTCCTCCGAATAGCGGCGCTTGGCCTCCCGGCCGGCTATCTCGCGCGGGATCTGGACCTGGACGAGCTGGTCCACCATGCGGGGGTAGGACACTTGGACCAGGCGGACGATGACCGGGCAGGAAGTGGAGATGAGAGGGAAGGTCCCCTTCCAGTCGGCCAGGTAGCGGGTGATGGCCCGGCCGGCCAGGATGAGGTCCACGCCGTAATCCCACACCGCGTCGAACCCCAGCCAGTGCAGGCCCTCGTGGATGTGGTCGGGCGTGATCCCGGCCGGAAACTGGCCGAACAGGACCGGCGAGGGCACGGCCACTTTGAACTGGAATTTGAAGAGGTCCTCGGAGGATAAGGTGGTGGCGGTGATGGCCCCGTAGCGGCAGGCCGTCAAGCATGACCCGCAGTCGATACATTGGCCGGGCTCATAGCGGGCCTTTCCGTTCTTGACCCGGATGGCATGGGTCGGGCAGATCCGCATGCAGGCCAGGCACCCGTTGCAGCGGTCCGCCTCGATCTTAAACCCGTGTGTCAGGGGAAGCATCTAAGTCCAGCCGGATCACGGAGTAAAGGCGCGTCCCTTTGCCCAACTCGGATTCCAGGGTGAAGTGGTCCGAGTTCTTCTTGATGTTGGGCAGGCCCATGCCGAACCCAAAACCCATTTCCCGCATCTCATCGGTGGCAGTGGAGTAACCCTCCTGCATGGCCAGCTCGATGTCGGGGATGCCCGGCCCCTGGTCCTTGACCTCGATGGCGATGTCCTTGTCGGTCAGGATGAAGGTCACCTGGGCTTTCTCCGCGTACATGACCACGTTCATCTCGGCCTCGAAGGTCACCACCCCCGCTCGCCGGACGATACCCGGGTCGATGCCCAGGTCCTTGAGCAGGGTTTTGACCTCGGTCGAGGTTTCGCCGGCCTTGTCAAAGTCCCGCCCCCGCACCTCAAACATCCTCTTCATCAGGACCTCGGCCATGCTACATCCCGCCCTTGAGCCCCCGCTCCCACAGGAGGCCGCAGGAGTCGAACATGCCTTCGGTAGTGGCCAGCAGGACGATCTTCTTGTCGCGGGCCACCTCGACAGTCTTCTCGTTGGGACGCTTGCCCCGCACGTAGAGAATGGCCGGTATGTCGGCCACCAGCGACGTCCGCACCGATTGAATGTTGCTCAGGCCGGTGATCAATATGGCCCCCGGATGGGGGCGGGCCAAGACCTCGCTCATCCCGTCGGAGGCCACGGCGGTCTCCACCTCCAAGTTCAGCAATTCCTCTCCGCAGAGCGTTACGCAGTTGAGAAGATCCCGGATTTCGGAGAGTTTCATGGGCTACTTGGACAGGGCCTCATGGATGGACTTGGCCGCCTTGCGGCCGGCCCCCATGGCGCTGATGACGGTGGCCGCGCCCGTCACCACGTCGCCGCCGGCCCACACCCGTTCGCGCGAGGTCCGGCCGTCTTCCTCGCTGGCCACGATATTGCCCTTTTTGCCGATGGTCAGGCCCGGGGTGGTCATGGGAATGAGGGGGTTGGGGCTGTTGCCGATGGCGCACACCACGGCGTCGGCCTTCATCCGGAACTCCGAGCCCTTGACCGGCACCGGCCTGCGCCGGCCGGACTCGTCGGGCTCGCCCAGCTCCATCCTCAGGCACTCGATCTCGGTCAGCCAGCCCGCCTCATCGCCGATGAGCCGGACGGGCAGGGTCAGGAAATCGAAGATCACCCCCTCTTCCTCGGCATTCTCCACCTCCTCAATCCGGGCCGGAAGCTCCGCGCGGCTGCGGCGATAGACGATGTGGACCTCGTCGGCGCCCAGGCGCAGAGCCGTGCGGGCCGAATCCATGGCCACGTTCCCGCCGCCGAAGACCGCCGCCCGGGAGGCGCACTTGAGGGGCGTGTTGTAGGCGGGGAAGCGGAACCCCTTCATCAGGTTGCAGCGGGTCAGGTATTCATTGGCCGAATAGACCCCGCACAGATTCTCCCCGGGGATCTCCATGAACCAGGGCAGCCCCGCTCCGGCGCCGATGAAGATGCCGTCGAACTCCTGGAGCAGGCTGTCCACCGTCCGGGTCTTGCCCACGATGTAGTCGAGATGGAGCGTCATCCCCAGGCTGCGGACATACTCCACTTCGCGGCGGACGATGGCCTTGGGCAGCCGGAACTCGGGGATGCCGTAGGTCAGGACGCCGCCCGCGTCGTGCAGGGCCTCGAACATGGTGACCCCGTAGCCCAGCAGGGCCAGGTCGTTGGCCACGGTGATCCCGGCCGGGCCCGAGCCGACGATGGCCACTTTTTTCCCGTTGGGGAGCGCCATTTCCGGCCTCTCGATGGTGCCCGAGGCCGCTTCCCAGTCGGCCAGGAAGCGCTCCAGCCGGCCGATGGCCACCGGTTCGTTCTTCTTGCCCAGGACGCAGACTTTCTCGCACTGGTCTTCCTGGGGGCAGACCCGGCCGCAGACCGCGGGCAGGGCGTTGGTTTCCTTGATCCGGCGAACCCCGCGGCCGAAGTCGTCGGCCATGATGTCCTTGATGAAGCCGGGGATGTCGATGGCCACCGGGCAGCCGGCCACACAGAAGGGGGTTTTGCAGGACAGGCAGCGGGAGGCCTCCTGGCGGGCCAGCTCCGGGGTGAAGCCCAGGGCCACCTCATCGAAGTTTCTGATCCGCTCGAAAGGCTCCTGCTTGGGCATGGGGATCTTTTTGGGAATGATCTTCTTGGACACCGCGCCGCACTCCTCAGCTTCAGAAATGGGAGGCGCACCCGCTTTTGCGCAGGGGGTGCACCTCTTCGGCGTTGTAAGTCTTCCGCCGCTTGAGGAACTCCTCCCAGTCCACTTCGTGGCCGTCGAAATCAGGCCCGTCCACGCAGGCGAACTTGGTCTTGCCCGCCACGGTCAGGCGGCAGACCCCGCACATGCCCGTGCCGTCGATCATGATGGGGTTCATGTTGACGATGGTCTTGATCCCCAGCTCCCGGGTCACCTGGGAGGCCCGCATCATCTGGAAGGTGCAGCCGTTGACGATGATGCGGTCGGGCTTGATCTTCTCCAGAGTCAGGATCTCGGGCAGGCGCGAGACGTGGCCCTTGTAGCCCGCCGACCCGTCCCGGGTGACCTCGATGACCCGCTCGGAGACAGCCTTGAACTTGTCCTGCCAGTAGAGAAGGTAGCGGCTTCGGGCTTCGAGCAGGGTGAAGACCGTGTTGCCGGCTTCGCGGAGCGAGCGGGCCACCGGGTAGATGCTGCCGATGCCGTAGCACCCCCCGACGCAGAGGACCGTGCCGAACTTCCCGATTTCGGTGCTCTTGCCCAGGGGGCCGGCGTAGGTGGGGATGGAGTCCCCCGGCCGCAACCGGGCCAGCTTGGCCGTCGTGGCGCCCACCTGCATAAAGATGGAGGTCACCGTGCCCGCCCCAGGGTCCCAATCGGCCACCGACAGGGGCACCCGTTCGCCCGTCTCGTCGGGACGCAGGATGACGAAATTCCCAGGCCGGATGGAGGGGGTGACGAGTGGCGCTTCGACCGTGAACGTATGCAGGTTGGGCACGATCATCCGGCGTTCCACGACTCGGTACATGCTCAATTCCCTGTTTTCCCCGGCCCGGGCAGAACGCAGCTTTGTCCGGCCGGCTGTTCGCCCCGCGCGATCTTTACCCGCAGGGAGTCGCCAGACAGCCGGTAGAGCGGCTCGAGGCCGCGGCGGTGGCCGATCCCGCCGTAGGCCAGCGGCCGGTGGATATAGACCGCGCCGGCGAAGCAGTCGGCGTCGGCCCGCACCGGGGCGGTAACCGCCCAGCCGTCCAGCCCGACTTTGATGATGTCCCCGTTCTGGAGCCCGAGCCTCTGCATGTCCTCGGGATGAAGACGGAAGGCTTCTTCCAGCCGGAGCTCGGACAGCCCTTCCACAACGGAGCTGAGGTCAATCCCCCGGTGGCGGAACCCGCCGGGCTCGACCACCAGCCGGAAGCCGTCTTCGGCCGCCGGGGAAGGGGAGGCCGGGGGCTTGTCCCAGGGGATCTTCTCGGCCGGCTTGAAACGGCGGGGCCGGCGGTCGGGTGCGGCCGGGTATCCCGCTACGGTCCGGCTGATCTCCCGGAGGACTTGCTTCGAGTCGGCGTATTCCAGACCCGGGCAGGAGAGTTTCTTGGAGATCTCGCCGAAGATGAACCAGTCCGGCCGGCTGAACCCGTTCGAGGCGCTGTCCGGAAGGTCCTCGACCCTGACCAGTTCCTGGACCCGTCCCTCGACGTTGGTCAGCGTTCCCTCCGCCTCGGCGAAGCTGGAGGCGGGCAGGAAGGCGTCCACCTCGAAGGGCGGGTGATAGATGTCCTGGCTGATGATGAACTCACAGTCCGGACGTTTGAAGAAGGGGACCTCGCCGACAAGATAGATAACTTTCGGCTTGGCCTTTCCTTCCAGGACGTCGGCCAGCCTGAGCCCGGGTTGCTTGGCCCGGGCTAGGCCGGGCAGGAACTCGCCGAACACGCCCAGCTCGAGCGCGCCGCGCGTGTTGGCGCCCTGATAGAGAGGAAGGATGGTTGTGTTCGGCCTTTCGGACAGCTTCACCAGGGCCCGGGCGATGTCCTGCCCGCCGTCCTGGGCGAAGGCCGCCGGGCCGACCACGACGGCCAAGTCGCGGGCCGGCCATAGAGCGTCAACGGCTTTCTCCAAGCCCTCCTCGTCCAGGCCCGTTTTTCTTAGATCGGCGGACGATCCTTTTTTCTTACCCGAGGCCAGGAGCCTTTCCGTCAGCAATTTGAACGCCGCTCCTTGCTTCTCCGGGGCGGGCCGCAGCCAGTGTCCGGTGTAGCGGGCCAGGTTCGACTCGTTGGAATCAATGGTGACGAGGGTCGAGCCTTCCTTCAAGGCCCGGCGCACCTCGACCCCGGCCACCGAGAAGGAGAACCTTGAATCCAGCCCCACGGCTATGATGGCCTCGGCCGAGGAGATGGCTTTGATCGAAATGGGCAGGCTGAACAAAGAGGCCCACAGCCCCACTCCGCCGGGCAGAGTCCAACGGGCGGTGGAGTCGATGCTGTTCGATTTCAGGCACGCCCGCATAAACTTCTGGGCGGCAAAGAGGCTCTCATTGGTCAGGTCGGAGGAGACGACCATCAGGATGTCTTTGGGTCCCAGCCCCTTGAGCCTGGAGGCAACCTCATCCAGGGCCTCGGCCCAGGTCACTTCCCGGAAGTAACGGCCGCGCCGGAGCCCGGGTTTCTTGGCCCGCTGGTGATGGTGGGTCGTCTCGGGCAGGCAGAACCGGCCGCGCACGCAGAGCTGTCCGTCGTTGATCTCGGGGTCAAGGCCGGGATGGACCTTGGACAGCCGGCCGTTCTTGTGATGGAGCTCGACCTGGCAGCCCAGGCCGCAGAAGGGACAGGTCGACATCTTGAACCCGTCGGGCCGGCCGTCCCATTTGGAGACCTTGTCGGCCAGGGTGCCGGTGGGGCAGACCGAGACGCAGGCGCCGCAGAACTCGCAGCCGGACTCGAGATGGGACCGGCCGAAGGCCGGCCCGACCTGGGTCTTCGGCCCCCGGAACTTAAAGGCCAGGACCGAGGCGCCCCTCACTTCCTGGCACATCCGCACACAGCGGCCGCACAGGATGCAGATGTTGTAGTCGCGGTCGAAGAACGGGTCGTCGTGCTCGGCTTCATAGCCGCGGTAATAGACCGGGTAGTGGATGTCGCGCACGCCCAGCTTCTCCACCACGGCCTGGAGCTCGCACTGGCCGTCGTTGGGGCAGGTGCGGCAGCCGGTGCTCACCCCGGCCTTGCGGATGGTGACCATGCTCTGGCGGCACTCCTCCTGCTCGTCGCAGATGAGACAGCTGGAGGGATGCTCGCTCAGGATGAGCTCCAGGATCTCCCGCCGCATATCGCGCAGGGCCGCGCTCTCGGTCAGGACTTTCATCCCCTCGGCCACGATTGTGCTGCAGGCCAGGGGATAGCCGCGCATCCCCTCGATTTCGACCATGCACAGCCGGCAGCCGCCGAAGGCGGAGAGGTCCTTGTGGGAGCACAGCGAGGGAATGGCGATGCCGCCCAGCTCGGCGGCCCGCAGGACGGACACCCCTTCCGGACAGGATACCGGGCGGTGGTCGATCTCGATGATGATGGTCCTGGCTTCTTTGGCGCGAACGGGTTTGGGGCTCAACTTATCCTCTATAGCTAAGCTCTCGATTCGATGACGATGGCGTCGCCGGCGATAGCGTCAAAGCGGCAGATCTCGTAGCAGGAGCGGCATTTGATGCATTTGGATTCGTCCAGGTTGTGCGCCTCGGAACGGGGCCCGGAGATGGCCCCCGTGGGGCAGACCTGAACGCAGCGCTGGCAGCCGGTGCACTTGTTCTTGATGATCCGGTAGACGACCAGGTCGCGGCAGACGGCGGCCGGGCAGCGTTTGTCCTTGATGTGGGCCAGGAACTCGTCGCGGAAATACTTGAGCGCGGTGAGCACCGGGTTGGGCGCGGTCTGGCCCAGCCCGCACAGCGAACCGCCCTTGATGGAGCGGGCCAGGTGCTCCAGCTTGGCCAGGTCGTCGAGCTCTCCCTTCCCTTGGGAGATCCGCTCCAGGATGTGCACCAGATGGCGGGTCCCCACCCGGCAGGGCACGCACTTGCCGCACGACTCGGCCTGGGTGAAGTTTAGAAAATACTTGGCCGTGTCCACGATGCAGGTGTTGCGGTCGACGACGATCAGGCCGCCCGAGCCCATGATCGAGCCGGCCGCGGTCAGGGACTCATAGTCGATGGGTGAGTCGAGGAACTCCTCGCTCAGACAGCCGCCCGAGGGGCCGCCGGTCTGAACCGCCTTGAACTCCTTGGCCAGCCCGCCGCCCACATCGTAGATGACGCTGCGCAGGGTCATGCCCAGGGGAACTTCGATGAGGCCGGTGCGGCGGACCTTGCCCACCAGGCTGAAGGTCTTGGTCCCCTTGGAGGTCTCGGTGCCGTACTGGGAGAACCATTCGGCGCCGTGGCGGATGATGTGGGGGAGAGTGGCCAGCGTCTCCACGTTGTTGATGATGGTGGGCTTGCCCCACAGCCCCTCCTGGGCGGGGAAGGGCGGCCGGGTGCGGGGCATGCCCCGCCGGCCCTCTATGCCGGCGATGAGAGCGGTCTCCTCGCCGCAGACGAAGGCGCCCGCGCCCTCCTTGATCTTGATGTCGAAGCTGAAATCGCTGCCCAGGATCCGCTCGCCCAGGAGCCCCAGCTCCCGCATGTCGGCCAGAGCCCGCCGGAGCCGCTCGATGGCCAGGGGGTATTCGGCCCGGATGTAGATGGTGCCCTGGCGGGCGCCGATCGTGTATCCGGCGATGAGCAGCCCTTCCAGGACGGCGTGCGGGTCGCCCTCGATGAGGGAGCGGTTCATAAACGCGCCCGGGTCGCCCTCATCGGCGTTGCAGATCATGTAGCGCGTGTCGCTCTCGTTCTCGCGGCAAATCTGCCACTTGCGCCAGGTGGGGAAGCCCGCGCCGCCCCGGCCGCGCAGCCCGGATTTCTTGACGATGTCCAGGACTTCGGTCCAGGGCAGGGTCAGGCATTTCTCAAAAGCCCGGTAGCCGTCCCGGGCTAGATAATGGCCGGTGTTCTCGGGGTCGATGATCCCGCAGTTGCGCAGGACGATCCTTACCTGGCGGGCGAGCATGGGATGGTCGAAGAAGCGGGGCAGGCCGTCGCCGCCGTCCGCTCCGAGGTGGCCCACCAGGCGGCGCTGGTACACCTCGCCTTTTTCAAAGAAAGACTCGAGGACGTCCCGGATCAGGGCCGGGGTGTTGTTGGAGTAGCTGATGCGGGGACGGCCGGGCATCTGGATATCCACCAGCGGCTCGAGGTAGCACGGCCCGATGCAGCCCACCCGCAGGAGGTCGGCCTCGATTTTATTCTTGGCCAGGTAGCTCTCCATGGCCTCGATGACTTCCGCTGCTCCGGCGGCCAGGCCACAGGAGCCGGCCCCGACGTAGATAACGGGGCAGGAGTTATTCTGGAGGGCGGCCCACTCTTCGGCCGCCCGGCTCCGCTGGGCCTCAAGGCTTTTCGCGTTTTTGGCGGGCATCCAATAGCTCCTGTACTTTCAGGACCGAAGTCTGGCCATAGATCTTGCTGTCCAGGCTGACCACCGGGGCCAGGGCGCAGCAGCCCAGGCAGGCCACCCGCTCGAGCTGGTACTGGCCGTCGGCCGTGCTTTCTCCCGGCTCGACGTCCAAGCGGCGGCGGAGCACCTCCAGCATCTGCTCGCCGCCCTTGACGTGGCAGGCCGTGCCCAGGCAGACCTTGAGTAGATGCCGGCCCGGCGGGCTGAAGCGGAACTGGGCGAAAAAGGTGGCCACGCCATAAATTTCGTTCTCCGAGATCTTGAGCCAGCGGGCGACGCGACGGATGGAATCGGCGGGGAGAAAGCCTTCGGCGGCCTGCACCCTCTGCAGCACGGGAATGAGGTCGGCCGGCTCTCCGGCGAAATCCTGACTGAGCGCGGCCCAGGGATCGCCCGACACGGCCGTTACTTAAGCCCGATCTCGGCCAGCTTCCGGGCGAAGGTCCAGGTGTCGGCCTCCGAAACGAACAGCCCGATTCCGGCCTTGGTGGCCAGCTCCACGACGTCACTGGCCGGGGTCTTGCCTTTGACGAAAACAATCATGGCCACGTCCACCAGGTTGGCCGCGGCAATGAGGCTCTTGTGCGTCTGCAGGGTGATGAGGAGGCTGTTGGCCTTGGCCGCGGTGATGATGTCCGAGACCATGTCGGAGATATAAACGCTCTCCACGTCCTTGTCCTTGTAAGCGTTGACGGCCTTAAGTCCCAGCTTGTCCGCCAGTTCTTTGACTTTCATATATTCCTCCCGCTCAACCGCGTTGGCGTTGCCGCTCGGCCTGGGCCGTCTGGGCGTCCAGGTCGGTCAGGCCCGTATCGGCAATGACGATGCCCCGGCACTTGTCGATGCTGCTGCACAGCCGGCAGGGGACGACGATGATTTTCTTGCCGGGGGCCTTGATATTCTGGTTGAAATACCGGTTGAGGGCTTCGATGCCCTCGTCGCTGACGCAGCGGCCGGCCCGGTGGGTGCTGTCGGCGCAGAGGGCTACATAGACCCAAGCTCCCGGCCCCTCCCGTTTGGCCAGGCGAGCCACCTCGCAGTCGGGGTCCTGGCAGGTGGACAGCATCAGCCCCATCATGTCGCTGAGGTTGACCGTCTTCCGGCAGAGGTCGCACACGAGGTCGAACTTGACGGCCTGGTAGTTGCCCAGGTGGATCCAGAAGTGCTTCCCTTCCTGGTATTCATCGATGGGCGGGAAGGTCTCCGTGGAAAAGAACGAGGAGCGGGCCCCGCACTCGAAGCAGCCCTCGATGACTAGGTATCCCTGACGGATGTTGGTCATCGACCAGCGGTGCTTGCATGCGCTCATGGCGCCTCCCTTGAGGGAATCAAAAATGCCGGACAGGATTATTAATGAGGTTTATGAAATGGGCCGTTATGATAAGGAAAAAAATATAAATACGACCCGTCATAATAGCTTACCTCCCGAAAAGATGTCAAGAAAATCGGGGGCCGGCCGGGGTGCCTTCGCTCCCGTTCGGGTTTTTAACGCCGTTCCCGAGCCGTCCTTCTTGGCGCCTGCGGAACTCGCGCCAAAGATCAAAGCCTCATTATTTAGTGAATTGGAATTTGCATCATCTTCCGAGATTATCAAGAGGCTCAGACATCCTCGGCGCCCGGGAAGCCGGGTTCCCTCGAAGGGCGGCTCGGGAAGGCTAAACCCTCTCATGGTCGCTTCAGGCAACCCCGGCCGGCCCTTGCCCAATCCCTTAAGGCCCACAAGAAATAGAACAGAACCTTCTTGTTGGAAATATGGTCGCTGCGACCGTCCCGGCCTTCTCCTTATATAAAGCGTCTTAAGTATGCTCATTTGGCCGCTTGAATGAGCGTTGACTCTTCTCCATTCCCCAGCCTATACTCTTTCCGTGTTTGGATGTGGTAAGCATCTCAATTTCTGTGATGAAAAAAGATATACGTGGGGTCCTGTCGCGGCTCCTCCCCGGCTGTGCTCGCCAGGCTGCGCGTCCGGCCTTGGCCGGACGGGGGGTTCCAAGGGGGTATGACCCCTTGGTCGCAGGACGAAGTCCGAGAAGGGGAGGCAGGGAGCGGGTGCGGGAGCCCCTCCGCCGCGCCACCCCTTGAAGATCATGACGCATCACAGAAATTGAGATGCTTCCTTGGGTAGACGAGATGAAGCCTAGCGCGAAGAACCATTGGTTGATTGTCTTCGGTTTGCTGATTTCTGTCGTAGCCCTGGCCGCCGGACAGGCCGGGGAGCAAGTCCTGGCTGTCCGAGTCCAGGCGCCGCCGGCCGCATTCGCCCCGGGCAAAACCGTGGAGATGACTCTCGAGCTGCGCATCGCTCCGGGCTTTCATGTCAACTCCGACCAGCCGGCCGGGGAAAATCTTGTGCCCACCGCGGCGGTCTTTAAGCCGGCCGGGGGAGTGAAATTCGGGCCCGCCGTTTTTCCCGCGGCCGAGATGAAGATGTTCAGCTTTACGGACAAGCCCCTGGCTGTCTTTGAGGGCACGGTCAAGGTCAAAGTCCCGGTTACCCTGGCCAAGGAGTTTAAGGGAAGCGAGATCGCTATTGAAGGATCGGTGGGCTATCAGGCCTGCGACGATAATTCCTGCCTGGCGCCGGAGGAAGTCAAGTTCAGGGCCGTCTTCCCGGTTTCGGCCGAAGGCGCGTCCATCGGGCCGACAAAAGAGCTTGTCAAAGAGCAACCCGAAGGCATTCCAACAGCTCCGCCGGCTAAAGAGCCTGAGGGCGGCCGCCGGCCTATGGCTTCGCCTGCCGCTGCTCCGTCAAAGGCGACCGGCCAATCCGGAAGCTCAGATGACCTGGCCAGGACTGTCCGAGAACGGGGATTGCCGCTGACTTTCCTGCTGGTTTTTCTGGGCGGGCTGGCCCTCAACCTGACGCCCTGCGTCTATCCGCTCATCCCCATCACCATCAGTTATTTCGGCGGACAAGCCGGCGGAAAAAAAGGAAACCTCATCGCTCACGCCCTGTTCTATATCCTGGGCATGGCCGTGGCCTATTCCGTGCTCGGCTCGGTGGCGGCTTTCACCGGCGGGCTGTTCGGCGCGGCCCTGCAGATTCCGATTGTGCTGGCGGCCATCGCCGCCATCATGATTGCCTTGGCCTTGAGCATGTTCGACCTGTATGAGTTCCGCCTGCCGGGATTCTTGAACAAGTTGGCCGGCACATCACGCCGGGGCTTTATCGGGACGTTGTTCATGGGGCTGACCGTGGGTGTGGTGGCCGCGCCCTGCATCGGCCCGTTCGTCCTCGGGCTGCTGACCTATGTCGGCGACCGGGGGAGCGTGCTGCTTGGGTTCTGGATGTTTTTTGTCTTGGCCCTGGGCTTGGGCCTGCCGTTCCTGGTCCTGGCCGTTTTCTCGGGCAGCGTCAACCGGCTGCCCCGCTCCGGGGCCTGGATGGTCTGGGTCCGCAAGATCTTCGGGTTCATCCTGCTGGCCATGGCCCTGTATTTCCTGCAGCCGCTTTTTCCCGACCCTCTGCTTTACAGCTTGGCCATGGCCCTCCTGCTTGCCGTGGCCGGCATTTACCTGGCTTGGGTCGAGCCTACCCGGACGGAAGGGAAACTTTTTCCCGTGCTCCGCAACCTGGTCGGAATCGGCTTTTTCGTCGTCGCCCTGCTGTTCGCCCAGGGAGGCATCAAGGATTCCATGGACCGCCGGATCTCGGAGCTGGCCTCCCAGCCGGGAGGAGTCCCGAGTCCGGGCTCCATCCAATGGCTGGCCTATAATGAGACCAGGCTTCTGGAGGCGGCCAAAGAAGGCCGGCCGGTGTTTATCGATTTCTATGCCGACTGGTGCATCCCCTGTCATGAGCTGGATAAAAAAACCTTTTCCGACCCCGAGGTGGCCGCCCTTTCCAGGCAATTCCTCATGGTCAAGGCCGATTTGACTTCCTCCACCAGCCCGCAGACCAGGAAACTCAGGAAGCAATACGGAGTTCCGGGAGTGCCCACCCTTGTCTTCCTGGGCGCCGACGGCCGGGAGAGGGCCCGCCTCAGGGCCGCCGGGTATATTGATAAAAAAGAATTCCTGAGCCGTATGAAACAGGCCTTGGCTGATTGACAGGCTTGACTGGGCGCACTTATAATAAGAAGAAAGTTTGTATGGGGCAGAGGTGACGATATGAGAAAAACAATCCGCCTTGGCTTGATTACCGCCGCGGCCTTTCTGGCCTGCGGGTTCGCCGGCCTTCCCTGCGGCCAGGAAACCGAGATCCAGAAGGCCAAAATCTTCCTAGAGACCTATCCTCTCCTGACTGATACAGACCTCTTCTGTTCCTTCTTCATCCTGGATGGCCCGCTGCCTAAGCTCAAGATCGTGGGCGCCGAAAGGGAGGAGATTGACTTGCACACCGACGGCGAAGTCGTCTACCTCTCGGGCGGACAGGCTCAGGGCCTGGCCAAGGACCAGGTCCTGCTCGTTCTCGAGCCCGGGGGCAGGGTGAACCACCCCTTGAAGCTCCAGTCCTACGGCCCTTTATTTTTCCGGCGGGGACGGGTGAAGATTCTCTACGCCGACGAGAAAAAAGCCGCGGCCCGGATTGAAAAGTCCTGCGGCCCCGTCCGGGTGGACGACCTCCTGGTCCCCTTTGAGATCAAGAAGCAACTCGAAGGCAAGGACCAAGGGTACGTTCCCTACCAGGCGCCCCGGAAAGTCCTGTCCGGGACAATCATTTATCTGGCCGGCGAACTCAACCAAAACAGCTATGGCGACTGGGTCCTGATTGATCTCGGCCGCGAGGCCGGCCTCCGGGTCGGCCAGCAATTGACCATCTTCCGGCCGGCCGAGAAAGGGATGCTCCGCCGGTCTGTCGGCAACGGAATCGTGGCTGATGTCCAGTCCAAAACCTCCACCCTGAAGCTCCTAGCCACGGACGACATCGTCCGGCTGGGCGACGGCGTCGAGATCAAGCAATAATAAGTAATCTGTAGAGGAGGGGCTCCCCGCCCTTATTGACAGATATTTATCGTTCTGCTAGGGTTAAACGGCGTTTCAGAAATGAGATTGAGCGGGCGTAGTTCAGTGGTAGAACGTCTGCTTGCCATGCAGAAGGTCGTGGGTTCAAGTCCCATCGCCCGCTCCAGCGGCTTCACCAGCATCGTTTCCCAATGATCATGAGGCGCGGTACCCAAGAGGCTAAGGGAGAGGTCTGCAAAACCTCGATTCGTCGGTTCGAGTCCGACCCGCGCCTCCACACAGACGCCCCATATGTTTCAACCCGCGATTTTGCCGGCGGCCCGGACCGGCGTTGACAGTTTGGCGGCGATGAAATATATTAAGAGACGATAAATTAAGCTTGGAAGGAGGACTGAATGAATCTAGTTCAGAGAGTGCAGAACATTTTGATCAAGCCAAGCCAGGAATGGCCCGTCATCAAAACCGAGAAGACGTCGGTCCAGAACCTGTTCCTGGGCTATGCCGTCCCCTTGGCGGCCATTCCGGCGGTGTGCCAGTTCATCGGCTGGGGAGTGTTCTCCCGCTGGATCGCCGGCCGGGTGCTGGGTTTCGTCATCGTCAGCTACATCCTGACCCTGGCCGTGACCTTCGGCGTAGGCTTCGTCATCAACGCCCTGGGTCCTAATTTCGGCTCTAAGCAGAGCCTGGAGCATGCCATGGCCCTGGCCGTGTACAGCATGACCCCCGCCTGGGTGGGCGGCATCCTGTACCTCATCCCCGCCTGGTTCATCTATGCCTGGGTGATGTGGCTCTTCGGCCTGTATGGCCTGTACCTTCTCTATCTGGGCTTCGCCGCTCCGATGATGGACACGCCCAAAGACAAGCAGCTGACCTATTTCATCATCACCTTGGTCGTCGTCGGCGTGGGCATTTGGCTGGTCCGGACTATCGCCTGGGCTATCTTCTTCCATGTCGGCTTTGGAGTGGTAGGGCTGTAACAGAGATCGAGGGCCCGCCCTGACGGGCTCAGAAGGGATAACTCGGAGGGGAGGTATTCTATGTCGCAACACAGATTCCCGGCTTTGAAAACGATCGCCTGGATCCTGAGGATCTTCGCCTGGGTCGTAGCGGTCATGTGTGTCGTCGCTTTTATCCTGTTTGCCTTTACCGACCAATTCCAGCAGACCCAGTTCCAGGGGACGGCCAAGATCCTGGTGGGCATAGGCATCCTGCTGGCCGGCGCTTTGTACTTTCTGCTCCTCTACGCGGCCGCCGAAGGAATTTTGGTCGTTATAGCCATCGAAGAGAACACGCGCAAAGCCGTAGAAAAGTAAAACTCTGCCCTGAACTTCTTCGGAGAGGGAGCCGCCGAGCTCCCTCTCTATCTTTTCCCAAATAAATCATTCCTGCTTTGTCGTGAGGCTCCCGGCATCGGTTCCTATGCAGGGGGGGCTTGACAATGGAAGTTGATAAGATATATTCTTATTTAGGATTTGTTACTATTTAAAAATAATTAGAGATTATGATGCAGGCTCGCCAAGAGATAAAGCAGCGCCTGGCTCGCTTCAAGGAGGAGCTCAAACAGAGTGGAGTGAAGGCGACTCATCAGCGCCTGGAGATCTTCCGCGAAGTGATCCGGTCCGGCGAGCACCCCGACGTGGAGACGGTCTACCGGGGAGTCAGGCGGAGAATCCCCAGTGTATCCCTGGATACCGTTTACCGGACCCTCTGGCTTTTTCTACAAAGAGGGCTGATCGACACGCTGGGGCCGTCCCAGAACCGGCTGCGTTTTGACGGCAACATCCGTCCCCACCATCATTTTATCTGCAAGAAATGCAGCCGAGTGTTCGACTTTACCAGCCGGGAGTTCGATGAGCTCATTGTCCCGAGCGAGGTGAAGGATTGGGGAAGCGTGGAAAGAACGCATGTCGAATTCAAGGGGTTATGCGCCCAATGCCGGGAGAAACAAGGGGACCAATCCCCTAAAAATAAATTTTGAAGAAGGAGATTCCGATATGACTAAAGACAAAAAAATCCTGACCACGGGTTTCGGGATGCCGGTGGACAACGATTTGAACACGCTGACCGCCGGACCGAACGGGCCGGTGCTTGTCCAGGACGTTCACCTGATTGAGAAGCTGGCCCATTTCGACCGCGAGCGGATTCCTGAACGCGTCGTCCATGCCAAGGGAGCGGGAGCCCACGGCACTTTCGAGGTCACCCACGACGTCACCAAGTTCACCCGGGCCAAGTTCCTCTCCGAGGTGGGGAAGCGGACGGAGGTCTTCCTGCGGTTCTCCACGGTCGGCGGCGAGAAGGGCTCGGCCGACTCGGAGCGGGACCCCCGCGGGTTCGCCATCAAATTCTATACGGAAGAAGGCAACTACGACATGGTGGGCAACAACACCCCGGTCTTCTTCATCCGCGACCCGCTAAAGTTTCCCGACTTCATTCACACCCAAAAGCGCAACCCGGCCACCAACCTCAAGGACCCGGACATGTTCTGGGATTTCCTGTCCCTGACGCCCGAATCCATCCACCAGGTCACCGTTCTTTTCTCCGACCGGGGCACGCCCCGAACCTTCCGCCACATGAACGGTTACAGCAGCCACACCTACATGTGGTACAACAAAAAGGGCGAGTATGTTTGGGTCCAATACCACTTCAAGACGGAGCAGGGAATCCAGAACTTCACGGCAGAGGAAGCGGGGCGGATGCGCGGCATCGACCCCGACTGCGCCACCCGCGACCTGCAGGAAGCCATCGCCAGGGGAGAGTTCCCCTCCTGGCGACTTGAAGTCCAGATCATGACCCCCGAGCAGGCCAAGACGTACCGCTTCGACCCCTTCGACATCACCAAAGTCTGGCCGCACGCCGACTTCCCGCCCCTGACCATCGGCCGGTTGGTCCTCAACCGCAACCCGGAGAACTACTTCGCCGAGGTGGAGCAGGCGGCCTTCTCGCCGGGCAATTTCGTCCCGGGCATCGGCCCCTCGCCGGACAAGATGCTCCAGGGCCGTCTCTTCAGCTACCATGACACGCACCGCCACCGGCTCGGCCCCAACTACCACCTCCTGCCGGTCAACGCCCCCAAGGCCGTCCGGATGAACAGCTATCAGCGCGACGGCGCCATGCGCTTAGACGACAACGGCGGGGGCGGCCCTAACTACTGGCCCAATAGCTTCGGCGGCCCGGAGCCGGACCCCGAAATGGCCTCCCCGGCCATCGACATTGCCGGGATGGCCGCTCGCCACGCCTACGAACTGGGCGATGTGGACTTTGTCCAGGCGGGCGCTCTCTACCGCAAGGTCATGACCGAAGAGGACCGCGCCCACTTGGTCGGAAACATCGTCGGGCACCTCAAGAACGCGCAGAAGCGGCTCCAGCTCCGCCAAGCCGCCCTGTTCTACAAGGCGGACGCGGAATACGGCGAGCGCGTGGCTAAGGGACTGGGGCTCAAGGTCGACGAAATCAAGCAGCTCGCCGCCATGTCCCAGGAGGACCGCGTCCGGGCGACCAAAGCCTGAGCGCGACCTTGGGCCCGCCGGCCCTAAGCGAGAGGTCATTAGCAATTTCTTCTAGCGTTCCGATCGTGGACGATGTGCCCCGGTACGCGGACGCAAAGGTTCGCTGTCACCTTGTCCAGCGCGCCCTTCTTCTGCACGCTACAGCTATAAGGAATTTCCCTCATTTTCCGCCCCGCCGCTTCCGGCGCGGCCTCCAACACGGTAGAAGTCACAGGCTCAAATAATATATTTGACTTTCGGCACGAGCATCATATATACATTTAAAGCAAAAGAGCCATTATGGGAAACGATAAGAGAATCCTGAACCTGGCCTTCCTGGTCGGATTCCTTTTTATCTCCCTGTGTATCAATTTTTTACACACGGAAAAAACGGTCAAAACTGACTGCGCCTGTCCCGCCTGCCATTTTCTAGCATCCTCTCTAACGACCGGACATATCCATTTCTTCTCTCTCCCCCGGCTTCTTTTCCAGGCCATGATCATTTCCCAGGTCTCGCCGTCCATTAAGGAGGCTTTTCATCTCTCTCCTCTGACGCGTGGCCCCCCCCAGGCCTGATCTTTCCCCTCTTCTTCACCCTCGGCTTCAACCAACAGGCATTTCATGCCAATTCGGAGGAGGTTCAATGGTATCGCGTAAAACTGCTGCCCTATGCCTGGCTATGATCTTTGTCGCAGGAGTCCTTTCGGCTCAGGAAATCCCAAAAAGTGCTTTGACCTTGGACCAGTGCATCACCCTGGCTCTGGAGCAAAACCAGCTCGTCCTCTCCTCTCTCAACCAATACCAGGCCTCCCTGGCTCGAATCAATCAAGCCAAAGCCTGGTCCCAGCCATCGCTGGTTTTCGATTCGGACCTCCAGCCCAAGCTCTTCGATTTCAAAGGCTCCCAAGAATCCTATTTCGGGCTGAGCCAGACGATTGAATTTCCCGGCAAAGTAGGACTGCGCGGAAAAATCGCTATGAAAGAGTCTGAGGAGATTCTCGCCGATATCGACCTCCTGAAGCTCGACCTCGCCTTCCAGGTGAAACAGGCCTTCTACGGCCTTCTTCTGGCCCAGGAGAAATTTAAGTATACCGAACAGGATCTCGAGCTGGTCCGAGATTTTCTCAATAAGGCGGAGCTCAAGCATGCCGCCGGGGATGTGGCTCTGGTGGAAGTTTTAAGGGCGCGCCTTGAAGCCTCCAAGGCCGCTAATGCCCTTCGAGTGGCCGGCAACGAGGTGCGGCTGGCGAAAGCCCAATTGAACTTTCTGCTGGCCCGAAAAAAATACGAGCCCCTGGATATTAAAGGACAGATCAAGAGGCCGTTTGTCTCGCTCGACCTTGATCAGTTCAAAGAACGGGCCCTGGCCTCCCGGCCGGAGATGAAAAGGATCATGCTTTCACTGGAAAAGGAATCGTTAAGGAAAAAACAGGCAACCGTCAGCTATCTTCCCGATTTTGACCTCAGTGTTTCCCGGCACCGGATCGAAGGGGAAAAGACGACTTGGGATTTTACCCTTTCCTTTCCCATCCCCCTCTTTTTCTGGCAGCCCAAGAGAGGCGAGATCGCTGAAGCAGAAGCCATTATGAAATCCCTCCATAATGAAACGGAATATCTCCGCGAGGTCATATCTTTGGAGGTTGAAGAAGCCTACTTGAATGCTTTGACCGCCAGCCATCAGATTGCGCTCTTCGAAGAGCAAATCCTGACTCAGGCTGAGGAAGTCTACAACATGTTCCTCTTCAGCTTTCAGGAGGGAGAGATCGGCGGCATCGAACTCATCGAAGCCCGCCGGACGCTTGTCGAAGCCAGAAAATCCTACGCCGACGCTCTCTATAATTATGACCTCACCCTGGCCGCTCTCGAAAAATCAGTGGGCCAGTCCCTTGAAGGAGAAAAATAATGAGCAGAAAATCTTGGATTTTGTTTATAACTCTGTTCTTCTTCTTTTTTTCCATTTGCTGCTCCAGAACCAGCCGCCATGGCCGTCAGACGGAAGAAGAAACAACCTCTCCCCCATCAGCCGGACTGGATAAGACTGCTGCCCCGGCAGGGAAGGACCAACTCTCAGGGCAGAATCTCCATCCTCCGGAACTGGAGCTGGGAAGACAGGCAGGGGGACGCGGCTTGGGGAGAGGCTGGCAGATGGGCACGGCCATCGAGCTTTCTCGTGAAGAGGAACAAGCCATAGAAATAAAGACGGTCATGGCCAGCTACAAACCCATTGCCTCTCAGCTTCAGGCCATGGGGAAGGTTCTGGCCCATCCCTTCAGAAAAGCCATTGTCAGCTATGCCTTTCCCGCCCGAATCGCTCAGATCCATGTCCTGCCGGGGGACTGGGTCAAGGAGGGCCAAGAGGTGGTCACTCTTCAGAGCGAGGAAGTGGGCAAGGCAAAGTCCGAATACTATAAAGCGATCGCCGATCACGAATTGGCCCGGCAAAATTACGAACGGGAAAAAAGGCTTTTCGACCGGGGCGTCGGAGCCCAGAAAAACATGCTGGTCACCGAGGCCGAGTTCAAGGTGGCCGAGGCCAGCCTCAACGCTGCCGAAAAAAAGCTGCATGTCCTGGGCTTCACGGAAGCTCAGGTCAAGGCCATCTCCGAGAGCCATCAGGTCAACCCCGTCATCACTCTTTTTGCTCCGATCACCGGTAAGGTCGTCCAGAACAACGCCGTCCTGGGCGGCATGATCGACCAATCCTTCGAGATCTTGACCATCATGGATCCCAGTCTTCTCTGCGTCGATGCGGAAATCTATGAACGGGACATCGCCAAGATAAAAAACGGCCAGAAAGTCGACGTTTCTGTCCCGGCCTATCCCGATGATAAATTCCAGGGAAAAATCTGTTATATCGGCGATGTCTTGAAAGAAGAAACAAGGACCATCACCGTCCGGACCGAGGTCGAAAACAGGAGTTATAAGCTTAAGCCCGGCATGTTCGCCAACATAACGATCTTGATCAACCATCAGACCCGGGCACTGGTCCTGCCCCAGGAAGCCATTCTCGACGATAAAGAAGACAGGATGGTTTTTGTTCGGCGGGGAAATCAATTCTTTCCTCGGCTGATCGAGACGGGGTCAAAACAAAATGGATATGTGGAGATAACGGCCGGACTCCAGGAAGGTGATGAAGTTGTTACCGAGGGGAATTATCAGTTGAAATCCAAGCTCTACCAAGAGATTCTGAAAAAAGCTGGGGTGCACTGAGGCCCGCCTCAAGGTAGCCTATTCGCGGAGAAAGTCCCATGATTGATAAAATTATTGATTTCTCTTTAAAACACAGGCTCTTAACCATCCTGCTCATCGGCCTCGTTTCCATTTTAGGCGTCATCGTCTACGTCCAGATGCCCAAGGATATCTACCCCGACCTCAACGCCCCTCTGGTCACCATTATCACCGAAAATCCGGGCATGGCCTCTGAAGACGTCGAAAGGTTGATCTCTTTTCCTCTGGAAAGTCTTCTTTCCGGCGCCCCCCATGTAGCCAGAGTCAGGTCAGAATCCACGACTGGAGATTCCGTGGTCACTGTTGAATTCGACTGGGGGACGGACATCTACCACGCCCGCCAGATTGTTTCGAGCAAGCTGGAGCTTATCACCGGCCGGCTTCCCCTCGGCACTTCCCAGCCCATCCTGGGTCCGGTATCCTCAAGAATGGGCGAGGTTTTTGAGTTTGCCGTCACCGGAGAAGACGTCGACCCGATGGAGCTGCGGTCGGTGGCCGACTGGACGATCCGCTATCGGCTGCAGGGCGTCCCCGGCGTCTCTTTCATCATCAACCTGGGCGGTTTCGTCAAGCAGTTCCAGGTCTTCCTCAAGCCGGAGATGCTCAAAAACTACAACATCACCATCGCCGAGGTCAAAGAGGCCATCGAGAACTCGAACAGGAATTTCAGCGGAGGCATCATCAGCAAAGGAGCCCAGGAGGTCTTGATCAAAGGCCTGGGCCGGATCGAAACGCTCGACCATATAAAAAACACGGTCATCAGTTCGAGGAACAATGTCCC
>JBAVVA010000387.1:0-18049 GCA_049697055.1 Candidatus Aminicenantales bacterium | reverse complement strand
GTCCCCACCTTTTTGGTTCCCATCATCAACCCCCCTTTTGCTGACAACAGCCCGCACCTCTCCCCCGGAGGGAGGGCCGTTCAGAACCAAAAAAAGGCGAGAGCCGAGCCTCAAGTAAAGACCTTGTCCAGCGGTTGAGGCAATCCTAGAAGATAGCCTTGGGCCAGGTCCACTTCAAGCTCGCGCAGCAGATCCAGGGTTTTTTCCTCGTCCACGCCGTCTGCCACGGTCTGCAAACCCAGGCTGTGGGCCAGCTGGACGATGGCCTTGAACAGGTCTCGATGAAAGCGGTGGCCGGGAAGATCCTGGACAAGGCTGTTATCGATCTTCAAAAAATCCAGGTTGAGCAGCCTAAGATGCTGGAGGGAGGTCAGGCCGGCGCCGAAATCAGCTAGAGCACAACGGTAGCCAAGATTCTTCAGAAACCCGATAAATTCCTGGGCCCGGGGAAACTCAGAGACCATAGCCAATTCCGAAACGTCCACCACCAGAAATGACGGGTCCAGGGTGGACCGTTCTCTCTCGAACATGGCGGCCAGCTCCCTGTCGACAAAAGACCCGCAGGAAAGACTGAACTCCAGAACCTTCTTCGGCCCGGACTTCTGCTGTCGAAGGAGTTGAACCGCCTGACGAAACATCCAGTGGTCGATTTCCTTGGCCAGGTTAAACTGATGTCCGACATTCAGGAACGATTCGGCCGAAACAACCAGGCCGCTATCGGTGATCCAGCGCGGCAGCAGCTCATACTGGCTGATTGCCCCGCGGCCGAGGTCAAAAATGGGTTGGGCGTAAAGGAGAAACCGTTTCTCATCGAAAGCCCTCTCGGCCAGCCAGGCCCAAGCAGCCCGGTATTCCTGAGACTCTGTCCTCAACTTGCTCGAAGTCTCCAGGCTTGACCGGTCGCGCCCCTGTTCCTTGGCCCGGTACATGGCCAGGTCGGCATGGCCCAGCAGCTTGTCGGCCGAATGGCCGTGTTCCGGATAGAGGGCGATCCCTATGCTGGCCGTGATGCGGACGGGCTGTTCTTCCAGGCGAAAGGTCCGCTGCCGGATAGTTCCCAGAATCCGGGCCGCGGCCGATTCGGCGCTCGGCAAGTCGCTGTGAGGCATGAGGATGGCGAACTCATCACCGCCCAGCCGGGCCAGGAGGTCCGCCTTGCGGACCTGGTCCTGCAGGAGCAGGGCTATCTCGATCAGCAACTCGTCCCCGGCCCGATGGCCTAGGCGGTCGTTGATGTCTTTAAACCGGTCCACATCCAGCCACAACAAGGCCAACGGATTCTGGTAGCGCTGGGTCTGGTGGAGATGGTGCTGCAGCTCCTCATGAAAGCGGCGCCGGTTGAAGAGATTGGTCAAGGGGTCGCGGTTGGCCAGCCAGTGGAGCTGGTCCTCCAGCCGCTTGCGGTCGGTGATGTCGGTCAAGGTGCCTTCATAGCACAGGACCCGGCCCTGTGCGTCGCGGATGACCCGAGCGTTGTCCTGGACCACAATAAGGCTCCCGTCTTTACGCTTGAAGCGGGACTCAAAATTGCGAATCTCGCCGTGGCGAGCCATCCGCTCCACCCAGGCCTCCCGCTGCTGGGGACTGGCGTAGAACTCCTCAGCCTTGACGGCCCGCAATTCCTCCAGGGAGTCATAGCCCAGCAAGCGCACCAGGGCCGGATTGGCGGCCAGGATCCTGCCGTCCGGCGTGGTCTGGTAAACGCCCTCGATCATGTTCTCGAACAGGCCGCGCAGTTCGCGCTCCGAGGAGGCCAGGCAGGTGCGGACCCCCTCGTTCTCGATGGCTCCGCCCAGGATACTGGCCGCCGCTTTGAGAGCGTCAATCTCGGCTGCCGACCAAGGCCGCTCCCGGCGGCACTCGTCGAAACCCATAAACCCCCAGGCCTGCTTCTGGGCAAACACCGGAACGACGACAATAGACTTGACGGCTTGTTGTTCCAGAAGACCTCGTTCGCCGCGGGGAAAATTCCTGGTATGGCCGTAAACGGGCCGGCCCTGGCTGAGAACCCTCAGCCAGCGGCTGAAGCCGCCGGCTTCAAGGGACATTGACTGGAGGCTGGGGTTGCCGATCTGGGGGGCGACCCCCGGAGCCGCCCATTCGTAAACCTGGCTGATCAAAGGGCTTCCCTGGGGAGAAAGATGTTTTTTGAAAATATAGACCCGGCTGACATCGGCGGCCCGGCCCAGCCGCCTGATGACTTCCTTGATGTTGGACTCCCAGGAAGCAGCCTTGAGGAATTTTTCGGCGGCAAAACTGACCGCCTCCAGGATGACTTCGCGGTGGGGAAGCCTATTTCGGCCCGGCCGAGGAACGGACTTGATTCGACGGCTAGCGGCGGCGGAAGGCTGCCTCCCGGGAATCGGCTTCTTCACTTTCCCCCACCTGTCCTCTGGCTAAAGATATTAGGCCGCCGTTCCCAAGAAATCAAGGCCTTCGAGAACGCACCCCACTTCTGTGATGCAACATTTAATAGAGGAAGGGTCTTGGGCCGGGGCTATTGAGCATAAAAACGGATAACGCGGATCACGGCCTGTTGGCACACCTTGCACAGCGGCTTCGCCCCCTTGCTGAACATCAGGCAGTCCACCATGGGCCTGAACAGCCCTCGCGAAGCGTAGCCGGCCCCCTCGAAGGCGCCCACCTGGCCGGCAAAACGGCTGTGGGCCAGATAATCATCGATCTTCTGGGCATGCTCCCGGGACAGGGCTTCCGCTTCTTGTTCTGTTTTTTCAATCTGCTCCCGAGGCGCTCCCTCTCTTTTCAAGCGGGCCAACCGCGCATTGACCTCCGCCCGAATTTTTTGCTGGGCGCCGTCCAGGGCGTCGAACTCTTCCTTTTCCCAGGGAGTCGGGACGGCCAGGCCCGGAGTGAGGAGGGTTTTCCATTTGAGGCGGGCCGGGTCGAGCAGCGCCGTCAGGTTGGGCTCGCGAGGCTCCACTCCTTGCGGATAAAACTCGTTGTAGGCCACCGCCGAGGCATAGTACTCATCGGCCAGGCCGGCGAAGGAATGGCCAAACTCGTGGAGCATGAGGTACTCCTGCCATTGATTGTCCGTGGTGAAGACGCAAAAAAGCTTGTAGATGCCGCCGCCGCCATAGCGTCGGTGGTTGACCATCAGGAGCAGAGTGTCGTAGGGCACGTGCGCGGCGATATCACGCAGGGAGCGGTTGTCCTCGGTCAGGAGGTAGCGCTCCAGGCCCAAGGAATCAAAGGTGGCACCCAGAGCCGTATTCTTGAACGAGCCGTAGGAAGGTTCGTCACAGCCGCTCTCCGGAGAGGGCCGCCAGACGCCGCGGACGTTAAAGGACTGCCGCCTAGTGCGGTAGGGCTCTTGGCTGAACAGGATGCGGACAAAACGATCCAGGTCGGCCTTGAGCTTGGCCTCCTCGGCGGAGGTATAGCCTTCGGCCACCAAAGCGACGTCCACTTTGAGATGCGGGTCTCCGTTGATGAGAAGGTCGAAGACCTTGACGTCGCTGGAGAGCAATTCTTTGATAATGGAGGAAGAGGCCGGGTCGATCTCCTGGCTGAAAATGGAGCGGGGTTGGTTCCGGCGGTCGAAGACCTCGATGACCAGCTTTACTTTAGCTTTGGGAAAGGGAAGCAGGACAGACTCCTGGTAGGCCTTCATCACTCCCAGTCCGGCCGGGGTCGTGGTCTTGTACTCGCCGAAGTAAGAATCAAACCCTGTGGAGAAAATCAACCGGTCCGAAGCGGCGTCATAGACCTTGGCTTGATAGCGGCCGTTGTCCAGGGTATCGATGAGGTTGAGCCGGCTGCCGGCCCAGGAGCCCTGCTCCAGGATGCGGTCCAGGGTGATGAACTCCTGCTGGGCGTTTCCAATATGGGTGGTGTCCAGCCGCATGGTCTTATCCAGGAAATAGCGGTCGAAATCGTCCGACCCGGCCGCGGCCGGGCTCAGGACAGCCAGCCCCAGGATGAACCAAGCCCATGGCTGTTTCATTGGTGTCCTCCATGGCGGCCCAGGACGACCTCGGCTGCCGTTTCCTTGATGATCTTGACCGCCGCCGCGGCGGTGATGCCCACCGGGTCGCGCTTCGGGTTGAGCTCGACCACATCCAGGCCCACGATCCCGGCCTTCAGGCTGTGAATAAAATCGATGGCCTGACGGGTGGACAGCCCCCCGGCCTCATGATGCGAGACGCCCGGGGCATAGGCCGGGTCCAGCGCGTCCAGGTCGAAGGAGATATAAAGGGGGTTGGCGAACTCCAGAACGGGGATGCCGGTAATGTCCTTCATTTCCAACATCCGCACGCCGTACTTTCGGGCCTTGGCTCTTTGGGGAGGGGAGGCCGCCCTGATTCCGACCTGAACCAGGGTACGGGCCAGGCCATCCTCCATAATCCTGGCGAAGGAACAGGCATGGGAATGAGGGTCGCCGTAGAGCTCGTCATACAGGTCGGGATGAGAATCAAAGTGCAGGATGTCCAGGGCCCGATAGCGGCGGGACAGGGCGCGGACGATGGGATAGGTGACGGAGTGGTCGCCCCCCAGGATGATAGGCACGGCTTCCTTGTCCAGGATGCGCTCCACGGCGCTCCCGATCCTGTCCGCCACCTGAAGATACTCTCCCGAAACGTCCACGTCGCCCAAATCCACCATCACCGTATCCATCTCCAGGTTGACGGCCTTCTCCGTAAACTCGTTGGTGGAGAGGCCGGTGGAGGCGGCCCGGATGGCCGCCGGTCCTCCGGCCGCGCCGCGCAGATAAGATGATTTGGCGTCGTAGGGGATGCCCAGGATGGCGATCTCGAACTCCTCGCTCTGCCGGATAGCTCCACCGAAATCCGTCATTCTAAACCTCCGAAAAATAGCCAAGGCCCGCAAAGCTCACCGCCGAGTGGGTGGCCTCTTCCCGCCAGATGTCATAGTCGAGCAGCCGGCCCTCCGGCCAATCAGGCGGGGAGGCCTCCAGCAGACAGGCCAGGGCCGAGAACCCGCAGACGTTGAATGTGTCGTTGACCTCGCGGACCTTGAGCCAGAAAGCGGAGGCATCCCGGCGGCACAGCGCTTCAATAAGGCCTTGGTCATGCTGCCTGGTTTCGGCCAGCATGGCCGCGGCGCTGCGGTCATGACCGAACTTGGGGCCGACGTGGGACAGGTCAACGCCGGCCACGGCCAACGTCTCCGGCCCGGCGCTATCCAGGAGCTCCCCCAAAAAGTCCAGCACCGGAGCGACGGCCGGGATTTCAGAGGCCCGGCTGACCGCGGCCATATGATCTTGGAACGGACCGCACAATAGCGGGACAAGGCGGAAGTTGGACCCGAACAGGCGCTGGAGAAAGATCAATTGGAGCTCCAAGGAGTGTTCGCTGCGGTGGCCGAAGTCGTTCGGCGCGGCAGCCCGTCCGGCACAGAGAGCCAGGCGGCGGACCGCTTCCTTGTCCGTCTTGACCAGGCCCAGCGGCGTCTCGAAATCCTTGACGGTCAGGGAGAATAATTCCGGGCCCAGGCTGTGACCCGTGCCCAACAGCACGACCGTGCGCGGCGCCGGGCATTGGCGCAAGATCCCATAGGTCCGGCCGTAGGTCCGCTGGCCGGATTGGAGGTCGATGTGGGGGGCCACCAGGGCCCTCAGCCGGCCGACGGCCCGGCCCGAGGGAAGGGCCTGGTCCAGGATTTGGTCGATCAGTTGCTCCAAGGCTTTTCGGTCAGCCGGGTAGACCCGGCCGGCCTGGGAGGCCGTCCGGACCGGCAGAGCAGCATAGTCTTGGATCAGGCGCTCTCTTTTTTCCTGCAAGGGCAAACTCTCCAGGATGGATGCCTTTTCCAATTCGTCCAGAATATGGTCGACGGACTCCATGGAGATATAGAGTCCGTTCTGGCGTCGAATCATTCCCGCCTGGATCCCCTGAACTTCTCGCTGGCCGTCGATCAGCCCGAGCAAGTTCAGCGCCTCGCCCTGGAGAAGGACCGGTTCTTTAATGATCTCCAGCGGGTCGCGGATCAAGAGCGCCTTCCGGCCTTGATAGGAGACAGGGATGTATTCCAGGTCCAGCCTAAGGCGAGGGACGCGGCCTTCCTTCTTCTCGGTCACGGTCACCTTGTATAACGAAATATCGGAAAAATGCAAATCGCGTTATAATCAATGAGATTTGCGGAGGAAATATGGAGCCATTCCAGCACGTCGACAACGAGAAGGAGGTTCTCGAGCTCCTGACCGTATCCTTGAAGCACGAATGGGCTGTCTCCCTGGAATACATCATCCATGCTTATTCCATGCCCAAGGGCAAGTATTTCTACTCCGACCCGGTGGTGGACGCCGCTTTGGATATGCGGGCCCAGACCATTCAGATCGGCATCGACGAAATGTACCATGCCCTCCAAATGGGTCTCGTCATCCGGCAGATGGGCGTCTTCCCCACCTTCGAGACCGACGAAGTCATCCGCTATCCCCGGATCGTGGACAACCTCCAGCGCAACCGGATGACCGAGGACTTGGTAACCGCCCTCTATCAGAAATCAAAGATCCGGGAGGGAGCCTTCCCCCAAGTCCAGAACATGTTCTGGAACATTGCCGCCGACGAGGTCCGCCACTCGCGCCAGTTCCAGGCCATGGTCGAGACGCTGAAGAGCTCCGGACAGGCGGAAGCGCTCTGCTTCCAGCCCGACCCGAAGGCTGAAGAAAAGGAAGAGGTCCGGCTGCTCCACCAAGTGACCGGTTCCGAGAACGAGCTGATGCACCGCTATCTGTACTATGTCCTGCTCTTCAGCGAACACCAGGATCTCGGCTGGCGGCTGTTCAAAAACTCGATCGACCACATGAGGCATTGGGACAAGAACTCGGGCCTTCTCCTCAAGCTGGGCAGCCTGCTGCGGCTGGAGAACGCTGAGCGCCGGCCCGACGGCAGCGAGCGCAGCCTCAAGTCCATGCCGGACATCTATCCCGGAGAGGACCGCCTGTCGGCCCTGGAAACCCTCAGCCCCGCCGAGGAGCGGCTCATGGCCCGCTACGAGGAGATCATCCGGCTCTTCACCGACGGCGAGAACAAAGACCAGCTCAAATTCCATCTTATGCAGAACCGGGAGCACCTGTTCACCCAGGAGTGGCTGCTTAAGAACGCCCGGACAGTGAAGGGGCTGGTCTAGGACGGCCCATTTTGCCGGAAAATGACAGCTAAAAACAACCGGCCACTTTTTTTTGAGGGCCTAGATGAATATAATGGGATGAACCAGCCATGGCCACCGTTCTGAAGATCGAACACCTGCGTAAGTCTTACTCTCCCGGATTCATCCCCCATAAAAAAGAAATTCTTAAAGATGTCTCCCTGGAGGTTGAGGCGGGCGAGATTTTCGGCTACCTCGGCCCCAACGGCGCCGGCAAGACAACCACCCTCAAATGCCTGTTGGGCGTGTCCTTTCCCGACAGCGGGACGATCAGCCTGTTCGGCCAGCCGTACCACTCGCTCAAGGCCAAGGAACGGATCGGCTACCTGCCGGAGAGCCCCTATTTCTACGACCACCTGACCGCGGCTGAATTCTTGGATTTCTACGGAAGGCTCTTCGCCCTGGGCCAGGCCGCGCGGGCCGAACGCATCGCCGGCCTTCTGCGGCTGGTCGGCCTGGAGCAGGCGGCTGATCTCCGGTTGCGCAAGTTCTCCCGCGGCATGTTGCAGCGCGTCGGCCTGGCTCAGGCCCTGATCAACCGGCCCGACCTCCTTTTCCTGGACGAGCCGCTGGGCGGGCTGGACCCGGTCGGCCGCAAGGAGATGAGGGACATCATCCTCCAGCTCAAGCAAGAGGGCCGGACTGTCTTTCTCTGCTCGCATATCCTCCAGGATATCGAAATGATCTGCGATCGGGTGGCCATCCTGGTGGCCGGCCGAATCATGAAAGCGGGCCGGCTGCGCGACCTCATCTCGGAGAAAGTTCTTTTCACCGAGCTGGAAATTGAGGGCGTGAGCCGGGGGGAGCTGGAGAAGTTCGGGGAATGCCTGACCGGCCGTGACGGCCGGTTTCTGCTCAAGGTCTTCGACCAGGACTGGGTCGAAGTCGTCCTGGACCTGGTCCGGGACCGCCGGGGCCGCCTCCATTCCCTGCTGCCCCGGACCCAGACGCTGGAGGATCTGTTCATGGGGATGGTCAAGCAGCCATGAGACGAATCCTGGTCATCGCCGGCAATACCTTCCGCGAAGCTGTCCGCGACCGGGTGTTGTACCTTCTGCTGTTTTTCGCCGGCTCGACCATCATCCTGTCACGGCTGCTGGCCCTGTTGGCGGTGGGCGACCGGGTCAAGATCATTATGGACGTCGGCCTGGCCTCCTTGTCCCTGTTCGGGGCTCTGACGGCTATCCTCATCGGGACGGGACTGGTCTACAAGGAGATTGATAAAAAGACCATCTACACCCTGTTGGCCAAGCCCATCCACCGCCATGAATTCCTGCTGGGGAAGTTCTTCGGCCTGGCCTTCACCCAACTGGTCATCTTGCTTCTGATGACAATCTTTTTCCAGGCCTTTCTCTTCATCCACACCTTAAAACTGAACGGGCCGGCCTTCCTGGCCGCCCTGTACATCTTCATCGAGCTCATCCTGCTGACCGCGGTGGCCATCCTCTTCTCCAGCTTCTCCACGCCCATCCTGTCCTCTCTCTTCTCCCTGTCCTTCTTCTTCATCGGACATTTTTCGCGCGGCCTGCTGACTCTCATAGGCAAGATGCCGGCCGGCGCCGGACGAACGATTCTCCGTTCCCTTTATCTCCTCCTGCCCGACCTGGAGAATTTCAACTTCAAAACCGAAGTCGTCCACCATCTGCCCATCCCCGCTTCCCTCCAGCTGAGCGCGGCGGCTTACGGGCTGTTCTATATACTGTTCATCCTGGTCCTGGCTGTCCTGATCTTCAGGCGGAGGGATTTCCAATGATCGGCCGGACGGTCCGAGAGAGAGGGTTCAGCACTCTCTTCCTGGCCTTCCTGTTCATCGCCTCGGGCTCCGCAGTGGTAGCCCTCAAGCTGGAAAATGAGGCGGTGGCCCGCTCCCGCGTTCCCGGCTCATCCATCAAATATCTGCCCTCCGGACGCTATCTGAAGTACACCTCCCTGGGCTATTCCTCGCTCCTGGCCGACGTCATCTACGTGTGGGCCATCCAATACTACTCCGACCCGGCCATTTCCGACCGGTTCGACCACCTGGACCACATCTTCGGCGTCATCGCCGAACTCGACCCCCGCTATTCCGAGCCCTACCTCATCGGCGCCCTGATCGCGGCCTACGAAGCCCGCAACCCCCGGCTGGCCCTCAAGATCCTGGACCGGGCCATGGCCAAGAACCCGGGCGACTGGCTCTATCCTTTCGAAGCCGGCCACTACGCCCAGATGCTCCTCAAAGACTACGAAATTGCCCAAAAATATTTCAAGCGGGCCATGGACATCAAGGGCGCCCCGGATATCGCTAAAAGGCTTTATGCCAACGCCGCCTTCCGCAGCGACGATTATGACACGGCCATGAAGACCTGGCTGGAGGTCTACCAGACCTCTCCCGACGACCGCATCCGGAAAATCGCTTCCAACCATCTCTATCAAGTCAAGTCGGCCGTGGACATCAAACGGATTAGCCAGGCCATTGCCGGGTTCCTGGAAAGGTTCCGCCGCCGTCCGATGAACCTCCAGCAGCTCGTCCGGGCCGGGCTGCTGCAGTCTGTCCCCCGAGACCTCGACGGCCAGGACTACGTCTACAACCCCCAGACCGGCGCGGTGACCACGGCCGTAATCCCATGGAAGCGATAGACCTCGTCTTTGTCATTCTCTTCGGCCTTATTTGGGGCAGTTTCCTCAACGTCGTGATCTACCGGCTGCCGGCCGGGAAAAGCCTGCTCCGGCCCCGCTCCTCCTGTCCGCAATGTGGAAGGCCGATCAAACCTTACGACAACATCCCCCTGTTGTCCTACCTCTGGCTGGGCGGCAGATGCCGGAGCTGCCGGAAGCGCATCCCCCTGGTATACCCCCTGGTGGAGCTGCTGACCGCCGGCTGTCTATTGATCTTGTACCTGACCTTCGGCCTGACGCTCCATTTCTTCGCCTGCGGCCTATTCGCCTCCGGCCTCATCATCCTGGCGTTTATCGACTTTTTCCATCAGGTCCTGCCGGACGCCATCACTCTGCCGGGCCTGGCCCTGGCCCTCGTCTATTCCTTCTTCCGGGAAGGCCTGAAATGGACCCAGGCTCTGCTCGGGGCGGCCGCGGGCGGTGGGGCGATCCTGCTTATCTACGGGGTATATTACTTGCTGCGCAAGCGGGAAGGAATGGGCCTGGGCGACGTGACCATGATGCTCATGGTGGGCGCTTTTTTGGGCTGGCGCCTGGCCGTGCTGACTCTTCTCCTGGCCGCCTTCAGCGGAGCGCTGGTCGGCCTGGCCCTCATCTTGGCCGGGAAGAAAGGCCTGCAGCAGGCCCTGCCCTTCGGCTCCTTCTTGGCCCCGGCCGCTTTCGCCGCCCTGCTTTGGGGCGAGCGGCTCATCGCCTGGTACCTGAGCCTTTACCGCCGCTGAGAGCGGTTATTAATTTTAATCTTTTCAAGGAGGAATCATGGCCCATTACGAGCTCCAACCCAACGAGAACGAACTCGGCAAGTGGACCTTGAACTATCTGCCGCCCGGCGGAGGCCGCTACACGGGGCCTTTGGTCGTCACCAACAAAAGGCTCATCTTCGACGCCCAGTTCGATACGTCCGTCGGCGGCGCCCTCCGGGAACTTATTATCATCAGCGGGACGCACGGCGTCGTCTCCATCCCCAAAAACCGGATCAAGGGAGTTGAGGTCGCTAAGTCCCTCATGAAAAAGCAGGTGAAGGTCACCCTCGACAACGGCGATGTGCATGCCTTCGACTACGGTATGCTCAGCGTGGACAAGATCGCCGAAGCGATAAAAAAGTCATAGGCGACTAGAGTTTCATTTCTCCAGTACATCGAGATAGGAGCTGATCTCGAGCGCCCGCTTGCGGACGAAGTCCACCCGGTCGGCGGCCTGCATGGTCCGGTACATCGAACCCTCCATCAGGCCGTACAGCTTCTGGAGGAGCAGGAATTCCTGATCCCGATACTTGAGCCAGGCGCGCTGGGATTCGCGGAGGGCGTTCTGGCCTTCGGCCGGAAGGCTGGCCAGGAGCTTCTTATAAATCGCGTTCAGCTCGGCATCCCAGCTCGTGTAAGCTTTCCCCAGGCATTCGAGAGTCCCGGCCGTGGAGGGGTCCTTCTTCAGGCACTCGTCCAGCCGCATATCAATGGGATGGCGCTTTTCGGCCGTTTGGGCAGGCAGCAGAGGAAACCAAGGCCGGGCGGCCAGGACCAGGGCAGCCAGGCAAAGTATCCAGATCCGCTGGCGGGTCATTCTTTTATTTGATGCCCAGGCGCTCGGCTTCCTTGGGCGCCTGTTTCTTGAGCAGGTCGAAAAAGGCGTACTGAGTGATGATGTTGAAGTCGGCGATCAGGTTGAACAGCTCATTGTCCTTGGAGAGGTAATAGCCCTGGGCGTCCTGGTAGGCTTTGAACAGGTCGGCGGGGACCGTGTTGAGGGCCAAGCGGCCGGCGGCCTCAACAGCCGTCCGGTCGGCTTCGCTCATCGCCTCTCGCTTCCGGCCAAGATCGACCAGCTTCTGGATGGTGCTCTCCTTGAGTTCCTGGACCCTGGGCTTAACGTCCGCCGGCTCAGGCTTGTCCTTAAGCATCTCCGTCACCTTGTTCAAGCCTTCGAGGTAGACAGCGCCGATAGCCTGGCCCAGCTCAGCAGGAGAAGCAGGAGCGGGCTGCGCTGTTCCGACCGCGGTCGTCTCCCCGGCCGCGGCGGCCGGCGTCTGGCCGGATTCCGTTTGCTTCTGGCCGCCGCAACCCCAGGCGCCCCAAATAAGCATCATCATACATAAAATGGGCATGAGCTTGATTTTGTTCATTATTCCTCCTTGAATATTGTTATGGATACCGCGCGATATTATTTATTAGGAAGCCTGCCCTTAGCAAGGGCTTTGGGCAGCACCGTTTCCTTGATGCCGTTGTTTCAGGTTGACGCGGCACAGCGGAGCCCCACCCGCCCCTTGCGCCAGAACTCGTCAATCTTTTTATGGCGACCGGTTTCGCCTAGAATATGAGTCATGAAACAATCGCCTTTAGCTAAAGCTCTCGGCTTCCTGTTCTTTGTCCTGGGAATAATGTATTTCGCCGTTGCCGCCGAGGACCCTCTCGCCTCAATAAAGAAATTCTATGCGGACACGTCCGCCGCCATCGAGCTCGGCCGGAAGGGCGAGGGGGGCGGCCTGTACAGCACCGAAATCCTGATCAACAGCCACAACCTCCCCTGGCGTGCGGTGGGAAACTATTCCAAGAAAATCGTGTTCTGGTACACCGACCAGCCGGAGTTCGCCTCCACCGATAACAAAAGCGAAACGTCCGTCCTGGGCAAGGTCGAGGTCAAGACCACGGCTGCCGTCCGGTCGGAGTATGAAGAATTCCTCTTTCAGGACGGCGGCTTGGTCTTTTACTATCAACAGTCCCGGGCGGGGAAAGAACCGCAGGAAGAGGCTCGATATTATATCCAAAACAATGAACTCCTGAAGCTCCTGCGGGGAAACCAAGGCGCGGCCGAAAAGCCGGACATCTCTCCAATCCTTAAAACAGCCGCTTCTTATCAGCAGTTATTCCTGGCGACTTTCAGGTGAGGCGGACCCTGCGCGCCGGGACAGACCGGCGCCAAAAAAGGACAACGCCGAGCCAAACTCCTAAGCTGCCGGCCGAGGTCAGGCTCAATTGCTTTCCGCTCCGGCTTTGTGATAATTGATGTATCAATGGACAAGGAAAAAAAATCAGCGCTCGTCTTCCTGGCCCTGATCCTTGTTTTTTTCCTTGGTTTTTCCCTATCGGTCAACCTGCCCACGGTCCACAACAATTTCCTGACGGCTGACCAGGCCGTCTATTTCGCTCTGACCGAAAGCCTGGCCCAGGACCTAGACCTGGAATACACGCGCCAGGACCTCACCCGCTATTACCGGAACTTCGAGGCCGGACCGCAGGGCATCTTCCTCAAGCGCGGCCGTGAAGGCAGGCTTTTCTTCGCCAAGTCCTGGGCCTACTCCCTGCTGGCCGCGCCTTTTGTTCGGGTCTTCGGGCCCAACGGTTTCTTGGTCTTTCACACTCTCCTCCTAGCCCTCCTCCTGGCCCTGGGCTTCCGCTATGCTTCCCTGGCCAGCAAGCCCGGCCCGGCTCTCCTCCTGGTTCTGACCTTCCTCTTTGCCTCGGTGGCCGCCGTCTATTTTTTCTGGTTGACGCCCGACTTTTTCAACCTGGCCCTAGTCTTCATCATCCTATTTTTATGGCTGTATAAAACCGCTCCCCCTGGAGAAAACGGCTCCGTCCCGGCCGGGGCGGGCCTCCTGGAGCGTTTTTTCCGCTCAAACGCTTCAGACTACCTGGCCGCCGGCTTGGCCGGCCTGGCCGTCTTCTCCAAGCCTCCCAACATCGTCCTCCTGGCGCCGTTGGTGTTATGGACCTTATCCCGCAAAAAAATTATTAAAGCGGCTCTCCTGGTCCTGTGTTTCGCCGCCGTGCTGGCCGTCCTGTTTGGAGCCACCTGCCTGTTCACCGGCGATTGGAACTATCAGGGCGGAGAGCGCAAGTCGTTCATTGGAGAATTCCCCCTGGAAAAAGAGGGAGTGACCTTTGATTCGGTGGGCTATACCATGACCGCCGAAGGCTATTTGGATAAGGTTAGGCTCTTCCCGCTATGGCTCGTCCTGCCCAACTGCTTTTGGTATTTCTTCGGCCGATATACCGGCGTGGCCTGGTACTTTTTTCCGGCTCTTCTTTTCCTTGTCCTGTTCTTCGGCCGGCGGCGGCCGCTCCTGCCTTGGCTCCTGCTGGGGACGGCCGCCCTGGAGATACTCATCTACCTCGTGCTCATGCCCGACAACTACGGCGGCGGCGGCGGAACGCTGGCCAACCGCTACTTCTTGAACATCTATCCGCTTTTCTTCTTCCTGCCGCCCTTGCCGCGCAGGGGAAGGGAGATCGTCTTATGCTGGATCATGGCCGCGGTCTTCATCTCCCAGCTCCTGCTCAACCCTTTCAGCGCCTCTCACGCGCCGGCGGCCCACGCCAAGCGCTTTCCCTTCAAGATCATCCCGGTCGAACTGAGCCAGGTCAACGAATTTCCCACCAACACCAACCCCAACGCCTTCCGCGTCCCGGCCGGCCAGCCGCCCTATGACGGCTACCTCCATTTTCTGGACGATAACTTCTATCCCAAGCACCCCACCGAGGACGGCGTCTGGACCCGGGGTGACAAACCGGCCGAGATCATCCTCAAGACCTACTTCCCGGTGCACAAGATCATCGTCCACTTGCTGAACAACCCGCGCCTGAAGAATGAGATCACGGTCCAAGTCGAGGGCCGCAGCCAGAAGGTCACCCTGCCCGAGAAGCAGCACGCCTCGCTCGAGTTTCCGGCGGGCAACGGATTCTCCTTCCGGGCCATCCATATCTACAAACTCAGCATCAAATCCTCCAAATCGGCTATCCCCTATTTTGAAACGAAAACGAGCGATGAGCGGCGCAACTTGGGCGTCTTCTTTAGCCTGGAACTCATCCCCCGCTGACCTAACTGACCCATGTGCGGAATCTGCGGATTCGTCCAAAGGGCAGGCCGGCAAAGGCCCGACTCCCGTCTTCTGCTGGCCATGCTGCAGACCATAATCCACCGCGGGCCGGACGATGAGGGGACTTATCTGGCGGACGAGGTGGCCCTGGGCGCGAGGCGCCTGAGCATCATTGACCTGGAAGGCGGCCACCAGCCCCTTTCCAACGAAGACGGCTCGATCTGGATTACCTACAACGGCGAGGCCTTCAATTTTCCCGAGGTCAGGGGTGAGTTGGCCGGCCGGGGCCACCGCTTCAAGACCCGCACCGACACCGAGACCTTCCTCCACGCCTATGAGGAATGGGACCAAGATTTCCTGGAACATTTCCGGGGCATGTTCGCCTTTGCCCTGTGGGACGGCCGGAAGAAGCAGTTGCTGCTGGGGCGGGACCGAATCGGCATCAAGCCGCTCTACTACACGCTCCTCCCGGACGGCACGCTCGTCTTCGGCTCGGAGCTGAAGTCCCTCATCGTTCATCCCCTCGTCGAACGAAAGCTCGACCTGAGGGCGCTCGACCTGTTCTTGACCCTGGAGTACATCCCGGCCCCCCATTCCATCCTCCAGGGCGTCCGCAAACTCCCGGCCGGCCATCTGCTCCAGTACCAGGACGGCCGGGTCGATATCAGGAAATACTGGGATATCGAGGAGAAGAAAAAAGAGGCCGAGGAAGAGCCCGGGCAGCCCCTAAACCCGGAGGAGGCGGCCGACAGGCTCTACAGCCTGCTCAAAGAGTCGGTCAAACTGCGGCTCATCAGCGATGTGCCGCTGGGCGCCTTCCTCAGCGGCGGCCTCGACTCCTCCGCCATCGTCGGCCTGATGCGCGAGCTGGGCGCCTCGCCGCTCAAAACGTTCTCCATCGGCTTTGAGGACAGGACTTACAACGAGCTGGCTTACGCCCGCCGGATCGCCCAAAAATTCTCCACCGACCACCAGGAGTTCGTCATCCAGCCCCAGGCCCTGGAGCTGACCGAAAAACTCATTAAGCATTTGGACGAGCCCTTCGGCGATTTTTCCATCTTTCCAACTTATCTTGTATCCAAAATGGCGCGCCAGCAGGTCAAGGTCATTCTCTCCGGAGACGGCGGGGACGAGATCTTCGGCGGCTACGAGCACTACCAGGCCCAGGCCCTGGCCGGAAGCCCGGCCTTCCGGGCTGCGGCCCGGGCCCTCCGGCCGATCCTGCGGCGCCTGCCGCCCTCCTCCAAAAAGAAAGGTTTGTGGAACAAACTCCGCAGGTTTGTCCAGGGGCTGGACATGCCGCCGGCGGCGCGGCACCTGCGCTGGATGATGTTCCTTTCGCCCGAGCAGAAAAAAATGCTCTACGCGCCGGGCTTGTGGAACGCGGCCGAGCGGAAAAAAGAAATCCTGGAGGAGGAGCCGTGGGAGGGGCTTTTCAGCCGGCTGGGGGCTTTCGACCCCCTCAACGCCGAACTCTTCCTCGACCTCAAGACCTACCTGGCCGACGACATCCTGGTCAAGGTGGACCGGATGAGCATGGCCGTGTCGCTCGAAGCGCGCGTACCGCTCCTCGACCACAAGGTGGTGGAGTACGCTTTCCGCCTTCCCGGAAGCTGGAAGCTGCGCGACGGAACAAGCAAATGGATCTTCAAGAAAACAATGGAACGCCTTCTCCCCCCGGAGAACATTTACCGGCCCAAAGAGGGTTTCAGCATTCCCATCAAGCAGTGGTTGAGGGTGGACCTCCGGGACATGCTCCTCGACCATCTGAACGAGGAAAGGATCGTCCGGGAGGGCCTCTTCCACTATCCGGCCGTCAAGCGCCTTATCGACTCCCACCTGGCCGGCCGGGAGAACTACAGCCACCAGCTGTGGGCCCTGCTGGTGTTTGAGATCTGGAAAGAGAATTTCCTATAACCGCTCAATTAATAAAATATTTTTTGTTTTTCTGTCTATTTTAAAACCCTCCGCCACGGGCAGCCCGGGAATCCAGACGATCTGGCCTCGGGATAAGATTACGGGCAGCCGGTCCCGGTCGGGAAGAGCGATCCCCTTGGACCTCAGAGCCTCCTTGAGCTTCTTGGAGCCCGGCGCGCCCAGAGGACGGTAGCGGTCGCCCGGCCGTCTGGGCCGGACCTCAAGGGGGAAGCTGAGTTTGTCCAGGTCCAGGAAAGCACGACGATTGTCGTTGAAGACGAACGTTCGGCCCCCGGCGGGCGTGAGGCGGCGGCCCCCAAGGATCACCCCGGCCTCACTGACCTCCAAAGGCTTCCGGCCGTCCCACTGGTATTGAAAGGGTGAAGGGCTGCGGTTCCTTTCTTTACGGAAGACAATCCCGCCTTCCCTTCTCAAGGCCACATCGCTGCTTAGAATTTTCTCCTTGAATTCCTGGAGCGACAGGACATCTTCGACATCATCAAACGAGACGCTCCGGAGATGCCCCTTTTCCTGGCGGATGAAGTTTCTGACGACGCGCCGGGCCAGGGCGCGGGGCAGGCGCGCCAGATATCCGGCGTCGAGGCCGGGCCTCCGCCTGCCGGACAGGACGGCCTTCTCTGTCCTGTCCGCGGCGATACTGTTGAGATAGGCATCCTCCTCCCGGAGAATGTCCGCGGTGCGGGCCAGGAGCCGGACGATCTCGGGGTTGAACTCCTCGACCAGCAGCGGAATGAGGTCCAGCCGTATGCGGTTGCGGAGGAAACGGGGGTCCAAGTTGGATTCGTCCGTGACATATTCGCCTCCGCGCTCCCGGAGATACTCTTCCAGGTCTTCCCGGGTGACTTCCAGGAGAGGCCGCACGATCCGGCCTTCGACTGCCGGGTGGATGCCGGCCAACCCCTGAGGGCCGGAGCCCTGGAGGAGCCGGAGGAGAAGGGTTTCGGCTTGGTCGTTCATGGTGTGGCCGGTGGCGATCCGTGAAGCGCCGACCTCGAGAGCGGTTTTATTCAAGAACTCGTAGCGAAGCTCCCGGGCCGCTTCCTCCAGGCCGACCCCCCGGCTCCGGGCCACAGCCCGCACCTCAGCCGAACCGATGAGGATGGGGATCTCCAGACGGCCGGCCGTTTTGCGGCAAAAAGCTTCATCCCGGGAGGCCGATCGCCGCAGGCGATGATTGAAATGGGCCAGCACGATCTCCAGGTCCCAGTTCTTCTTGATTTCGAGCAGGAGGTGGAGCAGGGCCGTGGAATCCGGACCGCCCGAATAGGCGGCCAGCACCCTTTGGCCGGGCTCGAGCAGATGATATTTCTTGATCGTCCGCAGGAAAGTCTGCCGGACGCGCGTCGTTGAACGCGTCTTCTTCATCAAGGCCATTATACTCCAGCCTTTTCTTATAGCCATATTTACCCCCCCTCGGTGAAACAAGGGGGACAAAGGAAGGTGTCTCGAATCAAAAACGCCTTCATCTCTATTAAGATTTATGGTTCTCTTCCATTTACTGTGGGTAGCTGA
>JBAVVA010000386.1:0-6670 GCA_049697055.1 Candidatus Aminicenantales bacterium | reverse complement strand
CAGGCCGGTCTTCTTCGTCTTGGACATAAAGGGGCTGGCCAAGGCCTGGCGAAACTTTTTATGTTCGAAGAACAGACCGGTGAGCTCCCTCAGCTCCTCCCGGACCTTCCGGAAGTCGGCTTCGTCCTGCAGGACGTTAATGAGCCCTTGGCCGTACCTTCGAATCAGAACCTGTTTGATCATTTTTGGACAACTCTTCTATGGCGCGGTCGATGAGCCCCGCCTGAATCTCCGGCGTCAACCGCGCCTTGATCCGAACCAGAGCGCGCTCGGCGGCCAGCCCGGCCGCATACCGTTTAAGCTCCCGAACGCCGGCCCGGACTTGGGCCTCGATGTCCTGCTCGGTCAGACGCTTGATCCTGTCCGCCTCCTGGCGGGCCACCTCCCGGATCCGTTCCTGTTCGGCCCGTCCTTCTTCCTCGGCCGCCGTTTGGAGCGCTTCTAGCTCGGCGTCCAGTCCGGACAACCGTTCCTGGGCCTGCCTCAGCCGCTCTTCGGCCTGACGGGCTTTCTCCTGAGCGTCATCGAGCTTCCGCCGGGCCTCCGTCTGGCGGCCAGCCAGAATAGCCCGGACCGGTTTGTACATAATGAAACCCAACCCGCCGAAAAGGATGAGAAAGTTTACGACCTTGCCGATCATGTCCAGGCTGCCCCCGGAATGCCCCGCGCCTTTTTCCGCTCCCCACAGCCACAGGGCGGTGAGGAAAAAGACGAGCAGTAAAACAAGAACCCGGCCTCTCAATCCAGAAGCCTCCGTTCGATCCTTTCGGCCAGATCGTCGGCCCGGAAGTCCGCATCTTTTATTAAAGCCCCCACCTGGGCGGCGACCTCGGATTTGGCCGCCTCCACCCGGCGGCGATATTCAGCGTTCATCTCCGCCACCATACGGCTTTTCTCCCGGCTGGCCTCGGCCGTCAACCGTTCCCGGACCTGCTCAGCCTGGAGCTTGGCCTCGCGGACAGCCCGATTGATCTTCTCCCGGGACTGTTCATATTCTTCCTGGCTTCGGCGCGATTCATCCAGTCCCCGGCGAACACGCCGCTCCCGTTCGTCCCTGACCTTGCGCACCGGGTTGAAAAAGACCTTGGTCAGGATGAAGACCAGGACCCAGACGATAAGGAAGACAAAAAGAGCAGAGCTGTCTATGGAAAGCATATCAGTTCAATCAGATACGAATGAAAAATGAGTGCTCAAGGTAGCATGATTGCCCGCAAAATGCAAGGATGCTTCCGGCCCAGGATGCATCTCCAATCCTGTGATATGTGGGGAGGGGTGGCACGGCGGAGGGGCTCCCCACCCGCGCGCAGCCTGGCGAGCACGAATGGGGAGGAGCCGTGACAGGACCCCTCCTCTTCTTGAAGCTAGGATCACACAAATGGAGATGCTTACTCAGGCCCATCGCTTCTCTAGGCGATATCTCTTTTTCCGGCCAGGAGCTCTTTAATGGCCCCCACCAGGAACAGGGAACCGGTGACTAAAACGCATCCCTTTCGGCGGCGGGCTTCAGCCAGGGCCGAGCGGTAGGCCCGTCCTGGGTCGGGCTCAATCAAAATGCGGCCGGCAAATGGCCGGGCTTGGCGCAGGATATCGGCCGGTTCGGCTGCGCGGTGGAAAGGAAACTTTGTCAGAATGATTTTTTCGGCCAGGGGAAAAAGGATGCGAGCGAGGCCGCCGATATCCTTGTCCCCCATGACGGCGAAAAGCAAGACCAGGGGCTGCCGGATAAAATCCTTGATGTAAGCCCGGACGGCCAGAGCGCCGTCCGGATTGTGGGCGCCGTCCAAAATGACCCGGGGCAAGCGGCGGACAGTCTCCAGCCGGCCCGGCCAGAAGGCCTCGGCGATGCCCCGAAGAATGAGCTTCTCTTGTAGAGGCTTCCACCTTCGGCCGAGCAGGTTGGCGGCGGACAGGGCCACGGCCGCATTTCTCCCCTGATGATAACCGAGGAGCCGAGGTGAATAGACGAATCGTTTCTCCGGCGTTTTATAAATAAATTTATAGCCTCTATCTCTTTCTCCTTTTAAAGCGATAAACCTGTTGGGCGGGTCAAAGACTCCGGTGAACGGGGCCTCAAGCTCCTGAGCCCTTTTCCTGATTACGGCGGCGGCTGTCCGCTTATCCACGCCGCTCACCACGGGCAGGCCCGGTTTGATGATGCCGGCCTTTTCGAAGGCGATGTGGGCCAGCCGCCGGCCCAGATATTTCTCGTGATCGCGGCTGATGGAAGTAATAACGGAGAGAATCGGCGTCACGACGTTGGTTGCGTCAAACCGGCCGCCCAGGCCTACTTCCAGAACAGCGATGTCCACCCTTTTTTCATGAAAATAGCTCAGAGCGGCGCAGGTCAGGACCTCAAAATGAGTGGGCGGAGAGGGCAGCTTCCCGGCCCGCAGGAGTTTGTCCGCGACCTGCCGGACCGCGGTCAGGACCCGGCAGAACTCCGGGGAGGAGATCTGTCTATCGTTAATGCGGATCCTTTCCTCGACCGAGACCAGGTGGGGAGAAGTGTACAGGCCCGCCCGCCATCCGTGCAGGCTCAGAATGCGGGTGAGCATGGCGCACACCGAGCCCTTGCCGTTCGTGCCGGCCACCAGAAGCTTCGGATATCTAAGCTGGGGGTTGTCCAGGCCGTTGAGCAAGGTTCGGACGCTGTCCAAGCCGAGCTTGATGCCTATGACCTGGAGCGAATCCAGGTAGGCCCGGCACTGCTCGAAATTCATCGAGGCCGGTTGAGGAAAAGGCGCAGGGCGCGAATGATGTAGTCGCGCAGGACCCGCCGTTCCACAACCTCGTCCAGCATGCCGTTCTTGAGCAGGAACTCGGAACGCTGGAACCCTTTGGGCAGCTTTTCCCGGATGGTCTGTTCAATGACTCTCGGGCCGGCAAAGGTGATCAGGGCGTTGGGCTCGGCGATGTTGATGTCGCCCAGCATGGCGTAGGAGGCCGTGGTGCCGCCCGTGGTCGGGTCGGTCAGGACGGAGATGTAGGGCAGCCCGGCCTCATCCAGCCGGGCCAGAGCGGCGCTCGTCTTGGCCAGCTGCATCAGGGACAGAACCCCTTCCTGCATCCTGGCTCCGCCGGAGCAGGAGACGATGATGAGGGGCAGGCGCTCGGCCAGGGCTCGTTCAGCCGCCCTGGTGATTTTCTCGCCCACTACCGAGCCCATGCTGCCGCCCATGAAGAAGAAGTCCATGGCCGAGATGATGACCGGGATGCCGTCCAGTCTCCCTGTGGCGTTGATCACCGCATCGGCCAAACCCGTTTTCTTCTGGCTGTCCTGGAGCCGGCGGTTGTACTTCTGGGTGTCTTCGAACTGAAGCCGGTCAACCGGACGGATATTTTCATCGAAGCGCTCCCAGGAATCTTTATCCAGCAGCATGTCCAAACGTTCCTCGGCCGAAAGGCGGAAGTGGAAATTGCAGGAAGGGCAAACCGAGAGGTTGTCCAGGATATCCTGTTTATAGAGGATGCGTCCGCAGCTATTGCAGCGTGTCCACAACCCTTCTTCAGCCATTTTTTTTGACCCTCCGGAAATTCTGCCAGAAAATACTAATCTGATATCGGCTGTAAAGTCAACGCCTCGCCAGCCGGGGTTCCTTTAAGGCAGGCTCGGCGAGGCTACCCCCGCTCTGATGGTCGCCGCGGCCGCCCCAGCCGCCTCCACATTAAAAAAAAAGAGGATATTTCCCAGGAATAGGAAAAAAACAATCAGGCCTGTTTGCCCGCCTTGGCGGCCAGGCCGGCTTTTTTAGCCAAGTAGGAAGCAATGTCGTCCGGGGCGGGAAGGTCGAGCCATATCTCGCTTTCCTCCTTGAGCAAGCCCAGCACGGAATTGATGAACTTTTCCTTATCAAAGGGTTTCTCGAAATAATCCGAGGCGCCGAAAGTGGTCAGGGCTTCGTGGCGATACTGCGGCCCTCGATAAGCGCCGGTGACGATGATGACCGGGGTGTGGCCCTTGGTCTCATGGGTGATCCGCTCGGTCAGCTCGAAACCGTGGAGCTTGGGCAGAATGGCCTCCATGACGACCAAATCGGGCCTCTCCTCCTTGAATTTGTCATAGGCTTCCTGCCCGTCAACGGCCCGGCTCAGCTGAAACTTGTAGGGCTTGAGCAGCTGGATCATGGCTTCCAGGCTTTGACTGTCGAAATCCACGATGAGAATCTTTTTGCCGACCATATCCCTCACTCCACGGTGCAGGCAGCCGGCTCGCCTTCCCGCCCGCGCAGGTCGACGGCCGAGACCAAAAAGGTCAACCGGGCCCGGCGGCCCCCCCCGGCCGAAAACACATAGCTGCAGGAGGAAGGCGAGACAACGCCCAAAAGCTTCGGGCCGCTTCCGGCGGCTGCCAGATAGACATTATAGCAGCTGATGTGCCGATTAGCACGATTGGGCTTCCAGGCCAACAGGACAAGATACTGCCCGGCCTGAGCCCTCCGCCACTGGCCCTGGAGGTCCGTCGGAGGCTTGATGACCGGAGGCAAAACAGTGAGGGTCAGCGGGACTTGGACAGGGCTGTTCTCGGCCTCCGGACTGATGATGGTCAGGCTTCCTGCGTATTGGCCTTCGACCAAGTAGGCGGTCCGGATCTTGGCTTTCACCTCTACATACTCGCCCCAAGATTTCCCGGCCGCGGGAAAAAGTTCGATCCAAGACTTGGAGGGAGACAGGGAGAAATTCAGGGGGCCGGCCCCCCCGTTCTTGACCTGCAGGCTCAAACTCAATAAGCCCGGCTGTCCCTCTTCAAAGCTGGCCGCCAAGGCCGTCTGGTCCGTGGCGATTCGGGGTTTCGGACTGTCCACGACCAGGCGGGAGAAGATATCGCCGGTCTGGCTGCCCGAGGGAGTATTGGAAAGCGGCGAATAGGAAACCAGGATATAATCGGCGGTCAGGCGCTGGGCATCTATCGTCAGACGGGTATAACCCGGGGGGCCGAAGAAACCCGGCGGCCGGGTGTAGCCGTCGCCGTAGAACCGGCGCCAGTAGGGGCCTTTCCACCACCATTCCTCGGCGATTTTCTTGGGCGAGCCGCAGCAGATGCCGTACAGCGGCCTTTGATTCCAGCCAGACGTCAGCCGCCGATAATAATGGATATGATCATGGCCGTATAAAAAGGCAGAAACCCCTGCTTCAGCCGCCAACTGGGTGATCCGGACCTGCTCCACATTGGCCGGGTCGCCAAAACCCTGATAGTCCTGCGCAGTGAACAATGGGCCCCGGCCGTAGGCCAGGTCCAGACGCGTCTCCTCTGGGCCGGCGGGCCAGCCGCCCAGGACATGATGGAAACAAGCAAAAATCCAATGCTTCTCCCGATTCTGCAGGACTTTCTTCAGCCAGTCGAATTGCTGAGTCCCCAGGGTCCAGTCCTCAATCCGGGTCGGCTCCCGGCTGCCGCAGAAGGCCGTGCAGTCCAGGATGATGAATTCGGCCCCGCCGTGGCCGTCCTCATCTCCTCCCAAGGTGAAGGCGTAATAGTTACCCTGGCTGTGGCCGCCCTCGGGATAGATTTGGTCCGTAGGCAGGGCGAAATATTTCTGGCGCCAGCTCCGGGCCTGGCCGCGCAGGGAATTCCAGCTCTCCTCGCCGTCATGATTGCCCAGGGCGATGAAGAAGGGCAGGCTGGGGGTCAGGGCGGAGAAGATCTTGCGCATCCTCAGCCAAAGCGTCCGGGCAATATAATCTTTGTCGGCTTCGGTCAGCGACTCATAGGGAAGCCCCATGTTTTCCCAGCGGTAGCTGGCGCCGATGCCGGTTGTATCGCCCAAGTTGATGAGAAAGTCCGGGTCCTCGGCGGCCAGGATGTAGCGCATGGCCTGGGCTAGGGTGAACCCGTTGTCCAGGGAGTCGAGCGGCGGGGAGGGCCTCCAGGAGGGGTTGAAGCGCAAACCTTTAAGGAACTCATTGACGTAATCACCGCTGAGCATCAACTGCTGGTGGGATTTCGGCATATTGTGGACGGCGTCGTCGAAATTATGATCGTCGTTGATAAGCAGAACTTTGACCCGGCCTCCGCTCTCCAGGCGGGTATTGGGCAGGCGGAAGCTCTTGGGGCTGAGAGCCCGCCAGGCCTCCTGGCCGCTCCGGTACTGCACCTGATAGTAGAGCCTCTCGCTGTCGCTGCCCGGCAATTGAAGAGTCAGGCTGTCCTGGACGCCGGTGAAGGACTGCACGGCTGAGGAGGTGGCCAGCCCTTCGCGGGTCTCGGCCGAAGCCACTTTGATGTCCAGGCTGGTGCCCTCTTTCAACAACAGGCTGAGGTCAGCTCGCCAGCGGGCCAGGCTATCCCCTGCCCGGTTGGGCCTCAGGTTATAAATGCGCTCGGCGCAGGCGAAAAAATTCTCGTCGTAGGGAAAGGGAAAGCTATCGTCGGCCAGCTGCGGCCAGAGGGGGGAGGTGGTGACGTCCTGTTCGCCGGAAAAAGGCAGCAGCCTTCGGGGGTCCAGACTGGCGGCCGCCAGCCCCATCCCCGCCAGCTTAAGAAATTCCCTCCGCCTCAGATCCATGCTTTTCTTTTTTACCAAAAATGCCAAGGTGATGCAACTGTATTCGATAGCATCTTCTATGATGATGTGATGCAAGCAATATTTTAGCCCATCTTATTGTTCCTCTTTATTATCATCGGTTTGGCAACCAATCTTCTATTCGTGCCATGACGCACACGCTGTTATGT
>JBAVVA010000385.1:0-3366 GCA_049697055.1 Candidatus Aminicenantales bacterium | reverse complement strand
GCCGGCCTGGAGCCGGAACCCGGTGAAGAGCGGCTGCTGGAACCCGAGCTTGAGGGTGTAGTTGTTGAAATAGGACGGCGAGACGACAAAGGTGCTGGACCCGGAAGGGGCGGCGGCAAAGGGCAGGTTCACCTCAAAGGGGGGCACCTCGCTGAGGCGGGTGTAGTTGGCGCTGAACTTGAGCGAAGGAAGCCGCGAGGCGGTCACTTCTTTAAGCTTTTCGGCCGAGGCTTCCACGGCCATCTGCGAGGCGTGGAGCCCCTTGCTGTTGGCCAGACCCAGTTCGAGGCACTGCTCCAGGGTCAAGGTACGTTTTTCCGCCGCCCCGGCGGCCGTGGCCAGGGCCAGCGTCCCAATGACGAAAAGGTTGAAGGCCGGGGGATTCCGTTTCATGACGATACCTCCTTTGCTGCGGGTCTGGTCACGGAAATGAATACATTCTCCAGGGAGGGCGGGACGACCCGGCGGTCGAGGACGGCGATGCCAGCCCGGCCGAGGCGGGCCTCTACGGCGGTAAGGTCCTTTTCCATGTCGTCAACGACGATATGCAGCCTGTCCCCGAAGAGGTGAACCTCCCTGGCTGCGGGTAGGCCCCGGAGGGCGGCCCGCGCGCCGAAAGTGTCGCCGCAGACAATCTCGACGACGGTCCCCCTCATCAGGGCCTTGACCTCTGCGGGCGGGGCGGCGGTCATCAGCCGGCCCCCGTTCATCAACCCCACCCGCGACGAGCGCTCGGCCTCGTCCAGGTAAGGGGTGGTCATCAGAATGGTGATCCCCGTCTTGAGGAGGTCGGAGAGGATCTTCCAGAAATCCCGCCGGGAGACGGGGTCGACGCCGGTCGTGGGTTCATCCAGGAACAGCAGCCGGGGGGTGTGGATCAGGGTGCAGACCAGGGCCAGCTTCTGGCGCATCCCGCCCGAGAGCCTGTCGGCCAGCCGCTTGCGGAAGGGGGTGAGCCTGGTGAAGTCGAGGAGCTCATCGCGCCGGGCCCCGAAGCGATCGACCCGATGGATCTCGGCGAAAAACTCGATGTTCTCCTCAATGGTCAAATCCCCGTAGAGGCTGAACTTCTGGGGAAGATAGCCGATGGAACGCTTGATCTTATCGCTCTGGCCGGCCAGGTCGTAGCCCAGGACCCGGGCCTTCCCCGAAGTGGGCGGGAGGAGGCCGCACAGCATCCGGATGGTCGTGGTCTTGCCCGCGCCGTCGGGCCCGACCAGGCTGAACATCTCGCCCCGCGGCACGGCCAGGTCGAGTCCCGTCACGGCCTGGATTTTCCCAAAGCTCTTGGCGAGGTTTGAGGTCTGGACGGCAAGCTCGGCCATGGCGCACTCGATGGTTTCACCCGTTCTGGAGAACGGGGATGACGGCGTCGGCCGGAAGGCCGGGCTTGAGGGCGCCCTCCGGATTGTCGATCTCGACCTTGACCCGGAAGACGAGCTTGGCGCGGTCCTCTTTGGTCTGGATGTTTTTCGGCGTGAATTCGGCCTCGGAGGAGATGTAGGTGACCTTGCCCGAGAATTTCCGCCCCGGCGCCGAGTCAATGGTCACTTGGGCGGTCTGGCCCAGCTTGACCCTCCCCAGTTCTTTCTCGGTGACATAGATCATGAGATGCACGCGGTCGAGGTCGGAGACGGTCAGGACCGTGGCGCCGGCCTGGACCAGCTCGCCCGCTTCGACCGGCTTGCGGGTGACCACGCCGCCGACGGGTGCGGCTATGGTGCAATCGGCGATCGCTTTTTTCAGCAGGTCCGCCTGGGCCACGGCCTGGTCCAGACGGGCCCGGCCCGCCCTGATCTCCTCCGGCCTGGCGAACTGCTGGAGCTTTTTTAGGGCTTCGCCGGCCGTGTTCTTTTGGGCGGCGGCCACGGTCAAGCGGGCCTCGGCGTCGTCCCTCTGTTTGGGAGTCACGCTGCCCTTGGCCGCCAGCTCCCGCATCCGCTTGGCATCCGCCTCAGCCAGCTTGAAATTCGATTCCGCCTGGTGCAAGCCATCCCCGGCTTGCGCCAGGTCCTCGGGCCTGGCTCCCGCACGGAGCAAGTGGAGCTGGGCTTCGGCCAGGGCCACTCCGGCCTCGGCTTGACGCAGTTGGATGTCGAGGGATTCATGGTCGATAAGGACGAGAACGTCGCCGGCTTTCACCCGGCTCCCCTCCTCGACGCGGATCTCCCGGACTTGTCCGCTCACCCTGGCCGAGACGTTCACCTCCGTGGCTTCGATCGTTCCCGAAGCCTGGATCTCGGATTTATTTTTGTTCCCGGCGCAGGCCCCGCAGAGGATCAGGCCGCCCAATAGAACGACAACCGGCCAGAAGGCCGTGGGGATTCTATTATTTCCGGAATGTCTCATGAGGATGCCTCCTTTTTGGGCACGGCGGAAAACAGCTTTTTTTTGTGGAATGTATTTCTGGCTTTATCGGTCAAGATCCCCTCGAAAAAGACGCCGATGATCGTCTCGAAGATGTCCGAAGCCCGGTACGAATGGCGGTAGAGCGTCTCCGGGTTGATGAATTCCTGCATGAGGGCCACAAACATGAGGGCCAGAAGATTCTGGTTGAGGCCTTCCTGGAAGACTCCCTTTTTGATGCCGGCGCTGATGAGGGCCTCGAAATTCTCTATGATCTTGTCCCTCCGGAATTCATCGACCTGCTGCCAAACCCCGGGGGCGCTCCTCTGGATGTCGCGGGCGAAAACCGGGCCCAGGCGGGAGAGCTGGTCTCCCAGGTAGGTCATGAGGGTGACGAGCTTTTCGATAAAATCCCGCTTTTCGTCCTGGATGATTTCTTCAACGCGGGCCAGGATGGTCTGCATCATCCGCTTCATGATGGCGGACAGAAGATCCTTTTTGCTCGGAAATATCTTGTAAAGAGTCGCTTTGCTGATACCCAGGGCGGCCGAGACGTCGTCCGTGGTCACCCGGCTGAAGCCGTTTTTCAGGAACAGCTCCCGGGCGGAATCAAGGAGGCGGAGCCGGAGAGCGTCCTGGCCGGGAGAGGCCGGGCTGGAAACTGATAAAACTTTTCTAGTTTTCATAGTTTTTATTATAGATGGAAAAACACCCATGTCAAGAGGCAGGCGGGATGGACCTTAGCCCGACTCTTTGAAGATCCTCATCGAGCCGAAAGCTGGGGGAAAAATGATGGGCCTATTGAAGGAGGATATCAGTCTGGATATCATCGGATAGGAGTGAGCCCATGAGTATTATAAAGAAAATCTGCCTCTCGCTCTTTTTTATTCCCCTCTTACTATTGCTTTCCGGTTGCTCTTTTGTTACGACCCAGCAGCCCCTCTCCTCGGCGCCGGAACCCATCGACCGGGATAAATTTGAGGGCGCCTGGCTCAGCGAGGAGGAGGTCGTCTTCATCCG
>JBAVVA010000384.1:0-18518 GCA_049697055.1 Candidatus Aminicenantales bacterium | reverse complement strand
GTGGCCATCATCGGCACCATGAACAACCCGGGCACGGTGCTGATGACCATCGCCGACCTGTCCATCATGGAAGTCGAGGTCGAAGTGGACGAGACGGACGTGGTCAACGTCCGGCTGGGCCAGAAGGCCGAGGTCCATGTGGACGCCCTGCCCAACCAGACCATCGCCGGCCAGGTGACCGAGGTCGGCAGTTCAGCCTTGCAGAAAATAGGCGCGACCGCCGGCACCGAGGAATCCAAAGACTTCAAGGTAGTGGTGACTCTGGACAACCCGCCCTCCAGCCTTAAGCCGGGGCTGAGCGCCTCGGCCGATATCATCACCGCCAATAAAAAGAAGGCCCTGGCCATTCCCATTTCCGCCCTCGTCCTCCAGGAGAAGCAAGGGCAGGATAAAAGCCGCCAGGAGAAGAGCGAGCAGGAGGGCGTCTTCGTCGTCAACAAGGAGGGCCGGGTGTCTTTCAAGCCCGTGACCAAAGGCATCACCGGCGACCTCAATATTGAGATCGTTTCGGGCCTGGAAGAGGGCCAGGAGGTGGTGGTCGGCCCCTACAGCGCCCTGCGCCAGCTCAAGGATGGAACGCTCATCAAAAAGGAAGCGCCTAAACCGGAAACCAAGCGATGACCAGGACCGGGAACAAGGACAACGTCATCATCCGGACCGAAGGCCTGTCCAAGACCTACCAGCTGGGCAAGCAGGAAGTCAAGGCCCTGAGCGAGCTCACCTTCACTATTCCCCGCAACGAGTTCGTGGCCATCATGGGACCCTCGGGCTCGGGAAAATCCACTCTGCTCAACCTGCTCGGCTGCCTGGACACGCCTACGGCGGGCGAGTACTACCTCAACGGCAAGCTGGCCAGCTCCATGACCGAGAACGAGCTGGCCGATATCCGCAACAAGGAGATCGGTTTCATTTTTCAGGTGTTCAACCTCCTGCCCCGGGCCTCCGCTTTCCGCAACGTGGAGCTGCCCCTCATCTACAGCGGAACCCGCAAGAGAGAGCGCGAGGAGCGAACCCGTCGGGCGCTGGAAATGGTGGAAATGAAGGACCGCATGAACCATCGGCCGACCGAGCTGTCCGGCGGAGAGCGCCAGCGGGTGGCCATCGCCCGGGCCCTAGTCAACGAGCCATCCATTCTGTTGGCCGACGAGCCCACCGGCAACCTCGACTCCCGGACGGGACGCGAAATTCTCAACCTGTTCCACAAACTCCACGACCAGGGCAACACCATCATCGTCGTCACCCACGACAAGGATGTGTCCCTGCAGACCCAGCGCATCATCCATATCAAGGATGGGCAGATCGAGAGAGAAGAACGGAGGTAGAAAGGCCATGACATTCTTCCAGCGCGTGGAGGGGGTCTTTTTCAGCCCGCGGGCGGCCTTGGAGGCCGTGGCCCAGAAACCGGTCTGGTGGGACGTCCTCATCGTCACACTGATCTCGACGATCATCTTCAGCGTTGTCATCATGCCCTACGCCACGCAAGACGCCCTGGCCAACTATCAGGCCCAAGGAGGCACCGCCCCAACCGACTTCAGCCAGATGCCCAAATGGATCCTGATCATCGGCGGGGTGGCCGGGCTTTTCAGCATCATGTTCTTCATCTTCTTGTCCTGCGGGACCATCTACCTGATCGGGCGGTTTTTTTCCCAGGAGGGAGACTTCAGCAAGATCCTGGCCGTTTACCTGCACGCCGGCCTGGTGGACAGCCTGCTGGGAAACATTATCCGCTTGGTCCTGGTCTTGATGAAAAAAACCTTCCGTGTGTCCACCAGCCTGGCCCTTCTGCTTCCCGCCGATACCCCCGTCCGCTCCTTCCCCTATGTCCTTCTGAGCCAGTTCGACTTTTTCCGCCTGTGGGCGGTCATCATCATGGCCTTCGGCCTATCGGCCGTCTTCAAAGTGGACAGGAAGAAGGCCCTGCTCATCTCCTTTTTGGCCTGGTTCATTCTCACTCTGATCTTTGCCGGCCTAAGCGGCCTGGGCCTGGCCCTTCAGAAGAAACGCTGATAAGGGCTCTGCCCTCTTCCTACTTCGAAGGAACCCGATTAATGGAACGCACTGCCTGAGCACAGCCAGACAAGAACGTCTAGGGGAAACAGCAACAGGCTCTCCCTCAGGAGCCTGGGCGAGTGCCGGAGGCGACATGAGCGGTTTAGCCACGAAATCTCTTTGGAGGGGGAACCCGCTTCGCGTTTCCCCCTTCCAACGGGAGCTACGCTCCCTGCCTCCCTTTCTCGGGCGCGGCTCCAGCCGCGCCCTGCGACCAAGGGGACGTCTCCCCTTGGAACTCCTGACGATCGGCTAGGCGCCGATCGTCGATGGATTTCGAAGGATTCTGACATATCTATTGTCGGCCGGCGAGCATGTTTGAGCCTTCCGAAGGAGGGCGAGTTGCGCAGCCGCCGAGAAATCCGGAGATTCCGCGGCGTTAAAAACCGCGACCGGGAGCCGAGGCACTCACCCAGGCTCCAATATCTGATTGACAGCGGCCCGCGCCCTCAATACATTTAAGGCATGGATGAAGTCCCGGCCCAAGGCAGCCTCCTCGACACGCCCCTACCCCTGGTTCTCTATCGTCTCTGGGAGCAAAAGAAAACGGGCCGTCTCGTCCTCCACGGCCGGAAGGAGGCCAGGAGGCTTTTCCTGCACAAGGGGCTGCTGGCCCTGGCCAAAGAGGCCTTGGATGAGGACGAGTTCCTGAAGTTTCTGACCCGGCAGGGCCGGCTGACCCCCGCCCTGCAGCGGCGGTGCAAGGTGCAGGCCCGATCGAAAGACGACACGATCCTCAAGATCCTCCCCGAAACAGGCCGGCTGCCGGCTCCTCTGGTGTGGCGCGAGATGGAGCTATTCTTCCTGGAAAGCCTGACCGAGCTGTTTGAATGGCCGGACGGCGGATACGATTTCTCCCCGGCCTCCACGCTCGATCTCGACCTGCTTCTTTCCGGGATTTTCACCCCGGACGCCGTCCTGCAGGCCATCCGCCGCATGACCAGGCTCGAGGCGGCCTACCTGTGGCTCGGCCGAAAGGCCGAATCCTGGCAGGCCTTTTACCCATCCCACCTCAGCCCGGCCGCACTCGAGCCGCACGAGCGCTACATCCTGAGCCTCCTGGCTCGGGAAAGAAGCCTGGAGGAACTCGGTGAGCTCAGCCAGCTCGTCGAGAGCCAAACCCATAAGGTCCTCTACAGTCTGGCTTGCACCGGGGCGGCCGGCCCGGCTTTGCCCCGAACCCGGAGCAAGACGCCCACGGATTTTTCCTTTATCGATTATGACAAGATCCTGGCCGCTTTCCGAGACAAGACGGCCGTCATTTTTCGTTACATCTCCAAAGAGGTCGGCCCGGTGGCCGCCAGCATCATGAACAAGGGGCTGGAGGAGGTCAACGCCTGGCTCGGCCCGAATTTCCCCAGAATCACCCTTAACCCCGACGGCTGCCCCGAGCTCAAGCCGTTCCTCCGCGCCCACAGCGGGCTTTTCCGGGAGGACGACGCCCGGAACCTCAGCCGGATCCTGGACGAGATCCTGGCCGCGCTGGTCTTGATGGTCAAGAGGACGCTGGGCAACGAGCATGAGGCCGCCCTCATTCGAGCGCTGGAACGATGAAAGGGTCGACTTTCTCCCGGCGACAGCTCCTGGGCCTGCTCCTCCTCCTGACCCTGCTGGCCGTCTGGTTCCTGGTGAAACTTGCCCTCTGAACAAAGATCAGTCCTCATCCTCCTGGGCCCCACCGGCGTGGGCAAGAGCGCCCTGGCCGTGGAATTGGCCCTCCGCCTCGCGGGGGAGGTCATCAACGGCGACTCGATGCAGGTCTATCGAGGCTTCGACATAGGAACGGCCAAGCCATCCGCCGAGGAGCGCCGGAAGGTGCCCCACCATCTGCTGGACATCATCGAGCCGGAGGAGCAGTTCAACGCCGCGGACTTCGTGCGGCTGGCGGTGGAGGCCATCGCCGCCATCCTGGACAAGGGCCGGCTGCCCATCGTCGTCGGCGGCACCGGGCTTTACCTCAAAGCCCTGCTGGACGGTCTGTTTCCCGGGCCGGGGCGCGATTCCGAAGTGCGAGGCAGGCTGCGGGAAAGGGCCGAGGCCGAGGGTTTGGAAAGCCTGTATCGCCGGCTGGAAGAGACGGACCCGGCCTATGCCCGGAAGGTCGGCCCGCGGGATAAGGTGCGGATCATCCGCGCCCTGGAGGTGTTTTATCTGACCCAGGTTCCTCTGTCGGCCCACTTCAGCCGGACCGAGCCCTCTCTCAAGGATGTTCAGATTATCAAAATTGGTTTAAAATTGGATAGAAAAGAACTGGTCAAGAGGATCGAAGACAGGGTGGACAGAATGTTCGAACAAGGGTTCGTCGCGGAAGTCCGGAACCTCCTGGCCCGGAATGTTTCTCCGGATGCTCCCCCTTTCCAGGCTTTAGGGTACCGGCACGTTCGGCGATACCTTAATAACGAGATTTCCCTGGCGCAGGCAGTGGCCTTGACCAAGCAGGACACCCGCCAATACGCCAAGCGCCAGATGACCTGGTTCCGGAAGATGACGGGCATCGTCTGGTTCGAGGCTGGAGAAGGCCGGGCGGCGGCCGGCTATGTCCGGGACCACTTGTAGCTCTATGGAACGCACCATCCTGGTCAACCTGTCCACTTCGGCCCGGGAAAAAGCCGAGGCCGAAGACTCTCTCGAAGAGCTGGCCGGCCTGGCCCGGGCCGCCGGGGCGGAAGTCGTCCTGCGGACCAGCCAGTCCCGGCCCAAGGCCAGCCCCCGGTATTTCATCGGCAAGGGCAAGGTCGAGGAGCTGGCCCGGATGGCCGAGGACCTCCGGGCCGATTTGATCATCTTCGACCACAACCTGACTCCGGTTCAGCAGCGCAGCTTGGAGGAAAGCTTCGAGCTTAAAGTCATCGACCGGACCCAGCTCATCCTGGACATCTTCGCCCAGCGGGCCCGCAGCAACGAGGGCAAGCTCCAGGTCGAGCTGGCCCAGTTGAGCTACCTCCTGCCGCGTCTGGTGGGGCGGGGTGAGGCCCTCTCCAGGCTGGGCGGCGGGATCGGGACCCGGGGGCCCGGCGAGAAAAAGCTGGAGGAAGACCGGCGCCGCATTCAGGACCGAATCGCCAAAATCAAGCGGGAGATCAAGGGCCTCCAGCTCCGGCGGGCCAACCAGAGGATGAGCCGCAAACGCTCGCCCGTGCCGGTGGTCTCCCTGGTCGGCTACACCAGCGCCGGCAAGTCCACCCTATTCAACACGCTGACCCGGGAGCACGTCTTCACCTCGGCCATGCTTTTCGCCACCCTGGACCCCGTCCTGCGCCGGGTTTATTTTTCCGACGGCCTCTACTTCCTGCTGAGCGATACGGTCGGTTTCATCCGCAAGCTGCCCGTGGAGCTCATCACCTCCTTCCAGGCCACCCTGGAGGAGATCCGGGAGGCGGACTGCGTCTGCCACATCATCGACCTGACCTCGGCCCGGGCCGACGAGCAGGCCGAGGCCGTGGAGCGCATCCTGGCCCAGATCGGAGCCGAGGACATTCCCCTCTTCCGCGTTTACAACAAGATCGACCTTCTGCCCAACAAGGACGAACTCCTGGCCCTCAACGGGCGAGCCGCCGGAGAGCGCCGGGTGTATCTTTCGGCCAAGACCGGAGAAGGCGAGGAGGAGCTGAAGAGGATGCTGCGGGAAACGCTTTTCCGGGACTTGAAGCTGTATCATCTGCGAGTGCCCCGCGGCCAAAAAGCCCTGCTCGACCGGCTGGCCGGCCAAGGCGTCATCCTCAAAGCCAATGAAGACGCGGAATATGTGGACCTGACCCTGGTGGCCAGGCCGGAGTTTGCCCGGAGCTTCCTTTCCGACTCTGCTGAAGGAGAAGAGCCATGCTGAAAAAAATCGCTGCCCTGGGTCTGGTTTTGGCCGCCGGCTGGGCCTGCTTCACCGCGTTCAAGCCGCCTTCCTTCCACATGGAAAGCCTGCCGCCCCGCCTGGTGACCGAGCTGACCCTTGAGCAGCGGATTATGCTCGAGGAGGCCTGGGCTCGGGTCAAACAGGGGGACGCCAAGGGCGCCGAGAGGTTGTTCCTCCGGCTCGGCCCGGCCAGCCCCTTTACCACCGCCGGGCTGGGCTATGTGGCCTTCCTCCAGGATCAGTATTCGACGGCGGAAAACTATTTCCAGGAATCCCTGCAGAAGTATCCGGATATGAGCATCAGTCACCTCGGCCTGGCCCAGGTCTTTCAGAAGACGGGCCAGGAGGAGTTGGCCTTCAATGAATACATGGAAGTCCTGAAGGCCGACCCGGAGAACGCCTGGGTCATCGAGCAGAGCGAAGCCATCCGCCAGCGGCAGACCGAAACCCTGGTTCGGGAAGGAGTGGCCCTCTACGAGCAGGGCCAGGTGGAGCCGAGCAAGACGGCTTTCAACAAGGCCCTCCACTTTTCGCCCAACTCCCTGGAAGCCCACCTGAACCTGATCCGCATTTATAAAAAAGAGAACCAGGCGGAGAATGTCCTCATCCATCTCAAGGCGGCTTCGGCCATAGACCCCAAGAACAAGACCGTGCTGGAAGAGTATGGCGACCTGGCCTTCCAATCCGGCCAGTGGGGACGCAGCCTGGAGGCCTATGAGAAGCTGGCCGAGCTCGACCCCCGCAACAAGGACTACAAGAGCCGGGTGGAAAACCTGAAGAATCGCCTGGGCATATTCGAGCTGCCCAGCCAGTACGACATGATCCCCTCCTCGGCCGCCGTCAGTCGCGAAGAAACGGCCGCCCTCATCGGCGTCAAGCTCAAGGATTACCTCGAAGAAACCTCGGAGAAGCCGCCGGTCATCATCGACATCGCCACCTCCTGGTCCTCCAAGTTCATTCTTAAAGCCGCTTCCCTGGGGTTGATGGAGGTCTATCCTAACCACACCTTCGAGCCCCAACGGGCCATGACCCGGGCCAAAATGGCCGAAGTGCTGATGAAGCTGGTTGAAGTTCTGAGCCGGAAAGGCGCCCGGTTCATCCGCCAGTACCCGACTCAGATGATCCACATCAGCGACGTCTCGGCCGACAACATTTTCTACCAGACCATCGCCGACGTCGTCTCGCTCGAGCTCATGGAGCTCGGGCCGGACAAATCTTTCCGGCCTGAGCAAGGGGTCTCCGGACAAGAAGCCATCAAGATCTTTGATTTGATAGCGGCCTTGTTGAAATAAGGCCGACTGTCCGTCATGGCCGCCCCCTCCCCCACCGCCGGCAGGCCGGGACGGGACGGGCCGTGGACCTTGCCCAACGTCCTGAGCTTACTGCGCATCCTTCTCACCCCCTTCTTCCTGTGGGCCATGATCGGCCGTCGGCCCTTGGCCGCCCTGATCCTGTTCGCGGCGGCCAGCCTGACCGACTTCCTCGACGGCCTGGCCGCCCGCTCGCTGAGTCAGAGGTCGGCCCTGGGAGCGACTCTCGACCCGGCCGCGGACAAGCTCCTCATGACGGCCGCCTGCGTGGCCTGTGCCTTGCCCGCCATCAGCGCGCCCAACGCCCTGCCCCCGGCGCTGGTCATTCTGGTCATCGGCCGGGACGTGGCCATCGCCGCCGGGGCGCTCGCCCTGCGGCGGCTGGCCTCCAGAAAAAACTTCCGGCCTTCTCTATGGGGCAAAATCAGCACGATCCTACAGATGAGCTGCCTGACCCTGGTTCTTTTTTTCAACGCCCTCGGCATCCGGCCGGCGGCCTTTCTGGCGGTCCTGTACATTTTGACCTTCGCCGCCACTCTGATCTCGGGCGGGCATTATTTCTGGAGGGATTTTTTAGGAAGGCTGGGCCGCCAGAAAAAGAAAGCTTAGCCCGGCCGGCGGGGGTGGCGGCCTACTGGACGCTCTTGTCGATGAACCCCTTGCGCAGGGTCATCCACAGGATTTTGAGCTCCAGGGCCAGCGACCAGTTCTGAATGTAATAGAAATCGTATTCCAGCCGCTTCTCGATGGAGGTGTCCTGGCGCAGGCCGTGGACCTGGGCCCAGCCGGTGATCCCGGACTTCACCCGGTGGCGGAGCATATACTTGGGGATCTTCTCCCGGAAATCCTTGACGAAGAAGGGCCTCTCCGGCCGGGGGCCGATGAGGCTCATCTTGCCGCGGAACACGTTGACCAGCTGGGGGAACTCGTCGATGCTGAACTTGCGGAGAAAGTGGCCGAAGCGGGTGATCCGCACATCGCCGGGACGGCACATCACCGGCCCGCTGTCCTTCTCCGCGTCGCAGAGCATGGTCCGGAACTTGATGACCTCGAATTCTTTGCCGTCCAGCCCCACTCGTTCCTGCTTGTAAAAGACCGGCCCGCGGGAAGTCAGCTTGATGATGATCCCCACCGCCAGGAACAGGGGCGAGAGCAGGACCAGGAGGATGGTCGAGGACAGCAGGTCCATCAGTCGCTTGACCGCCAGCTTTCCCCCGCGCAGGGACACCTCGTCCAGGGATATGACCGGGATGCCGCCCAAATCCTGAATATTAGACTTGAGGGTCAAGAGCTGGAAGAGGTCTGGGATGAGACGCACCCGCACGGCGTACTTGTGGACGATCTTGAGCGTTTCCAAAATTTGGGCATAATTGCTCAGGTCCAGGGCCACGTACACCTCTTGGATGTCGCCCCCTTCCAGGACCGAACCGAGCGACTCAACCGGCCCCAAGACCTTGATGCCGCCGTCGATGTCTATGGTATCGCCCGTCTTATGCTCGTTGTCCAAAAAACCCTTAAGCACAAACCCCAGGTCCTTGAACTGGACGATTTTCTGGGCCACCGTCCGGCCCATCTCCCCGGCGCCGATGATGAGGACGTTCTGCAGGTTGAGCCCCCTGGCATAGCGCCGCTTCATGAAAAAATAAATCTGGTTGCGCAGGATGGAAATGAGCAGGATGACCGCCACGAAGTACACCGCCAGGAAACCGTGGGACAGCTTGAAGGTCAGGCGGAAGAGCGGCGAGGGGCCCGTGCTGTAAGCGTACAGGTAGTTCAGGATGGCCTGGACCAGGAGAATGGTCAGGCCGGCGTTGAGGGTGATGAGGAGAAAATCGTCGATCTTGGTCCGCCGCAGCCGGCTGCGGTAGAACCCCTGGAAATAAAAAATCAGGATGTGGAAGCCCAGGAAAAGGGGCAGGAAAACGGCATAAGAGGCCAAAGACGGAACGCCCTTGACCGGGTCCACGGGGATGATATAGGTGAAGAAGCGGAAGGCGTAGGAGTAGAAATAAGCGGCCAGGACGCCCAGGACATCGCTCAGCAGGAACAGCCCGATGAGCCGGACCCGTTTCCGGGTGATCACCGCAGCCTCTCGAACTCGGACCAGGCCCGGCGGATGAATCCGGAGATCTTCTTCTTGAAAAGCGGCCGGGAGAATCTCATGGCGTTCTTACGGGCGGTGCTTTTATTAAAGGCGAGCCCCTGGAAATTGTCAAGGGCGGCGGAAAGGCCGGCGGCGTTCAGGTCATCAAACAGCAGGCCCGTCTTCCCGGGCAGGACGGTCTCCCGGGCGCCGCCCCGGCTGTAGGCGATGACGGGAAGGCCGCAGGCCTGGGCTTCCAGGCTGGCGATCCCGAAATCCTCCTCCCAGGGCTGGAGGAGGGCGCGGGCGCCCCGGTAGGCCTGCCGCAGGTCCTCGGCCGGGAGGCTGCCCAGAAAACGGATATTCGATTTGGCCGCGCGGCGCAGCTTCCGGTACTCAGGCCCCCCGCCGACGATCCACAGCTCCTGCCCGCGGCGGTTGAAAACTTCCACAGCCAGGTCGATCATTTTGTAGGGCACCAGGGCGGAAACGATAAGAAAGTAAGAGCCCCGAGCGGATATTCCAGGCTCTTTTTCCGGCCGGAAAAAACCCGTATCCACCGGAGGCGGGATGACCTCCGCCTTGCGGCGGTAGTACTTTTCGATGCGCCGGGCGACGTTCCTGGAATTGGCCACAAAGGTATCGGTGCGGGCCGAGGAGGCCACGTCCCAGACGCGGAGGGCATGGATGAGGGGCGGGATGAGCCATCGGGAAAACGGCCCCAGCCGGCGGGGGGAAAAGTAGGCGAAATACTGGTTCCAGGCATAGCGCATGGGCGAATGAATGTAGCTGAGGTGCAGGGCGTCCGGCCGGGGGATGATGCCCTTGGCCGCGCAATGCGAGCTGGAGATGACCAGGTCGAAATCCTGGAGGTCGAAAAGCTCCACGGCCAGGGGAAAGAGAGGCAGGTAGAAGCGGTATTTGCGCTTGGCCCACGGCAGGCGCTGAAGAAAACTGGTGCGGATGTCCTTCTTTTCAATGTCGGGAATCTGGCTGCCGCGCACATGGAACAGGGTGTAAATGGGCGCTTCGGGGAAAAGCTCGGCCAGGACCTCCAGCACCTTTTCCCCGCCCCGCTGTCCGGTCAGCCAGTCGTGGACCAGGGCGATCTTATTGGGCAACATTAGGCTGGATTATAAAAAGGTGGGGTCGGGAATGTCAAACCGGCCTATTTCCGGCATCGCGTCTTTTCCGGATAGGAGGCGAAACGCTCCACCACTTCATCCTGGGTGCTCTTGTTCATCTTCAAAAGCAATTCAAAGCCGGGGGAGATCTTCAGCATCGCCTCCCAGGCTTGCCGGACATGAGCCCGGTTGGCCTCCCGGGAGTATTGGCCGAATTCCCGGCGGACGTCTCCCGCCAGGCCGGCGTGGATGTCCAGGAATCGGGCCGGCTGGTCGCAACCCAGGTCGAAATCCCCGAGCCTGACCGATTTGATGCCCCCGGCTTTATCCGTCCGGAAAAAAGCTCCTACGCTTTTAAGGTCGCAGACCAAGGACCAGCGTGTCGTCCCCCGGCCCATCTGCCGAAGGATGTCGAAACAGTAGTCCACCGGCGGCTTGAGGGCCGGCGTATAGGCCCGGAGCATGAGGGCGGCCTGGACAAAGCGGGGTGCGCTCATATCCTCCAAGGAGATCGGCTTGTCTCCCCCAAACCCGCTGTACTCGGCCAGGCGGGCCATTTCTTCTTCATACAGGCTGTTGCCCAGGACCGGGACGGGAAGCGTGTCGCCCCGGTGGACGACAAGCTTCCCCTCTACGAATTCGACCGAGGCCGCCTGACCCGACCGGTCGGCGGCGAAGAAATGCCATCCCCAGCCGTCGATGTTGAGCGCCGAGGCGCTTTCGACCACCTGCTCCACGGTCTGGCAGGTGTCAAGCAGGTGCTGCATCCACAGGGACATGAAAAGCCTGGGTTTGGCCGGGTCAAAGGGATACCGGGTTTCCCTCAGGGTCATCTCGCCGATGAACAGGCCGGCTTCGTTCAAGCCGTCATCTGGAAATTCGCGGCCGTAGGGGTTGAAAGTCAAGGAAGCGTACTTGGACGTCCAAGCCAGGGGCGGGGTGCTGCCCGTCTTTCCGGAAAGAAGCCAGGCCCAGGACAGGGCGGTCTTGGCCACATTCCGCTTGTTGATGAAGACCAGCCCGGGGATATGATCCTGTTCGTCCAAATTATGGCCGACCAGAAGGATGCCGCCGCTGCGGAGCAAGAAGGTCGAACAAGGAAAAACCGGAAGGCCGGAGGACAACAACCCGGCCGCTATCGTAACTATCAGAGCCAAGTTTTTCCATCGGCGGGATTTCATAGTCCTTCACCCGCTAAGGATACCTTTGCCTGGTTTTTCGAGTTGAAAATTGGGGAACTAGAGGGTCACCCCCACCTTGATATGAAGCAGCTCGTCCGAGCCCCCCGGCTGGCAGAAAACGCCATTTCGGCAGCGCCAGACCCTCTTGCTGGCGGTGTTGACCTTCCAGAAGAACCTGTCCCAGTTATTCTGCTTGAAGTGATACATATTGGGCCGCAGCTTGCAGCGCTGCCAGTCGCTGCAGTAGGAAAGAACATTGCCCTCGGTGGTGAGCTGGAACACATCGTCAGCGGGGGAATAGACCATGTAGGACTTGGGGAATCTGATTTCAAACCGATCAGGTTCTGAGGCCCCGGCCCCGCCGACCACGTCCACAGTAAGGTCGAGCCGGGCGGAGGTCCCGCCCACAACCGAGCCGAACGTCCCGCCCCTGACCCGAAAGACCTCCCGGCGGCTGGTGTTGACCTGCCAGAAGAAACCCTGCCAGGTGCGGAGGCGCATATGGAAGAGATAGGGGTGCACCTTTCGAACTTCCCAGTCTCCGCCGTAGGACAGGACGTTGCCCTGGGCCGTGATCTGGAGCGTTCCGTTCTGGGGAACATAGACAAGGTAGGCATCTGAAAAGTTCAGGGTGAAGCGTTCCGGCTGCGCCTGAGCGGCCTCAGCCGGAGGAGGAGGGGGCTCGGGAACGGGCGGCTCCGGCTCCCCGGCGGGCGGAGGCTCTTGAGGAGGCTGAGGAACAGGGATAAGGCACGACAAGCAGACGGCCAGGAACAAGACCAAGACTGAAGACTTGAAGATTTTGGCGGTCATGGAACCCTCCTTTTTGAACATTCCGAAACGACGAAGTGACTCATATATAAATGCCCGGCCGAAGAAAGTCAATACGACTCCAATTCCCGGACGGCCAATTTAAAAACGCCCAATCCCAGAAGCCGCTTATCGGCAGACGATTTAGACTCGGCCGGCGACCTTGGATTTTTCGTCTGAAAGGCTATGCGGAGGATGGGCTTTCCCGTAATTTCCCGCCAAAGAGAAACCGGGATAACCGCCTTTTTTTGTTGGGCCTCTCCATTTCGGATAACCCAGCGGGCCATGGGCCGGTCATTGATGATGACCTCAACCTCCTGTTGCGGATTCTTTTCGTCGACATAAGCTTTCACCAGGCCGACCAGCAGCAAGTCTTTTTTCGGGAGGCGGAGCAACGGGAGCACGAGGTCAGCGGCATATCCCCTGGCCCAACAACCCCAAGGCTCGGCTGACAACCACCAGCTGCTTTTGAATTGATGGGCATTGCCTGAATCGGCGAATGATAGAGTCGAACCCAAAGGATAATCGGGCGCCGGCAGGGCGAGATAATCTCGATGCTGGAGGGGAGTGACCGCGTAGCCGTAAGCTTCGAGTTTATGGAGAGTTTTATCAACTCGGGTCCTTGTCTCCGGCGATCCGGAGAAATAATGCGCGGACCCCATGATTTCGATGAGGATGGGCGGACGGCGGTTGCGGGCGATGGTTTGGCGCGCCCCTTCCAAGACATTGTCCTCATAGCCTTCCACGTCAATCTTTAGGAAAGAAACGTTGCGAAGCTTGAAACTGTCAAGCGTCCGGAGTTCGGCTTGATCTCCTCCTTTCCCTACCTTGACAATCGCCTCAAGCCCGTTCACCGGACTGTCCATTTCAATAATGCGACAGGCCTCGCCCAAAGCAAACCTCAGGGGGGTGACGCTATGGATATCATTCTCGATCAGGTTGAAGACCAATTCGCGAAAAACCTTTTTTTGGGGCTCAAAAGCATAGACGCGGCCCTGGCGGCCGACCAGCCTGGCCATGGCCAGCGTATGGGTGCCGATATAGGCCCCCGCATCAACGACGGCCGATCCGGGCCTGATGTATTCGGCCATCAGCTCTATGAAATCTTCCTCCCAGACTTGGCCCGCGGACACAATCTGCTTGATGCCGTCCAGATGTTCTTCCTTCTCGATAAAAAAAGAAAAGCCGTTTTTTGTCGAACAGAGATTGTATTGTTCTCGGGGGAAATTCTTGAGAAAGGCCAGGAGTTCCTGGTGATCATGGAGCAAAAGCGTCTTGGCGGAATCGCTTTCCAGGAATTCTAAGAGGCGTCTCTCCGTAGAGGCCCGGAGATCGGCGTTCTGGCATGACAAGGCCAGGCAGAATAGGCCCAAAACGAAGAACAGCCTCACAACGTCCGGCCGGCTGAGTACTCCTGATTTTATTCTCTCCGTTTGTTTGCCAACGGCAGGACCTGACATCGCTCCCACTCCCTCTTCCTTTTCAGGCTCAGGGCCCAGCGATTAAATTCATCACTAAATCCTGGTATAGCTGCTGGGTTTCACCGATCATCTTCTTGAGGCCGAAGCGCGGGGGGATGGCGAAGCGGGCAGCTTTGGCCAGCCTCCCGGCCAGGGTTTTGTCTTGAACAAGCAAGATGACCGTCGCCGCAAGAGCGGACGGGTCGGCCGGAGGGATGAGGAGCCCCGTTTTCCCGTCCTCGATGACCTCCGGGTTTCCGTCCACGGCCGTGGCCACGATGGGCTTGCGGAGGTAGGCCGCCTCGACCAGGACATAGGGCAGGCCTTCCCAGAGAGAAGGAAGGACGAAAACATCAAAGAGGTTGAGGAGGTCAGGGACATTCGACCGCTCGCCCAGAAAGAGCAGGACATCCCCGACGCCGCGCCGGACGGCCTCCTGCTCCAGCTCCTGACGGAGAGGCCCGCCGCCGACCACAACGATCTTGGCCCCCGGAAAAGAGCTGCGAATCTGCGGAGCGGCCTGGATGAGATAGGTCAGGCCTTTCTGCCGGTGCAGCCGGGCGACCGTCCCGATCAGGGGACGGGCCGTTTGAAGCCCGAGCTCCATCTTCAATTTTTTCGCCTCTCCTCCGGGTTTCAATAGGCCAAGATCGACTCCGTTCCTGATGACATGCATCTTCGATTCAGGGGCCAGCCGGAGTCCCTTCCCTTTTTCCAGGTCGGCCCGGCAGACAAAAACCAGGGCATCGGTCGAGCGGCCTAGACGCCTCTCCAGATCGATGTAAGCCTGGCGCAAAATCGGGTTCCGGTAGTGAAGATAATGGAGGCCGTGGACGGTGTGGATGACCTTGATGCGGCTCTTGCGGGCGGCCAGCCGGCCGTACAGCCCGGCCACACCGCCGTGGGTGTGGAGGATCTCGACGGAGTTCTCCTCGAGCACCCGGCGGATGTCGCCGAGGATCCTGAGGCTCAGCGTCTTTTCGAGCTTGAGGGGATGATAGCGGACGCCGGCCTTCCGGAGCTCCTCGACCAGCGGGCCGGCCGGGGCCGAGGCGACGGAGATTTCGAATTTGCGCCGGTCGAGGTTCCGGGCCAGGAGCAGCACGGTCCTCTGGCCGCCGCCCAGGAAGGGCTTGTCGATCATTTCCAGGACCCTGATCTTCCTCATGGCCCTCTTCACCGCTTTCCCGGCCTCATCGCTCTGAGCAGACCCAGCAAATCCCGCCGGAAAGCCCTGGCCTCCTCCCCCTTTGAACCGAAAACGCCGCCCAGCCGGGCCGAGAGCCGCAGATAGATCCTCAGCAGCCCCTGCGACAAGCGCGAGTTGTGCTTTTCATAAAAATAAAGCTGGCTCTTCCGGTATTCCAGGCGGCTGAAATACGGAGCTTCGACAGTCGAGGCGCCGCTGGCATGGAAGACCCTCGCCTCGGGGAGGAAAACCACCCGGAAGCCTTGCTCCCTGATCCGGTAGCAGAGGTCGATATCCTCGAAATAAAGGAAAAATTTCTCATCGAACCCGCCGACTTTCTCCAGGGCCCGGCGCCTGGCCATCAGGCAGGCGGCGCTGACCCAGGCGGCCGGACGCTTGCGGCGGAGGCGTGGCAGGCGTCGCCGCCACCAGGCGTTCAAGACGCTTTTCTGGATCAGCTCCCTAAAGAAACTAACCTTGCCCCCAAAGGAAACCTGAAAGGCATTCTGGCCGCCGAGGAGGGCGGGACCGACTGCTCCCAAGTCGATATCCTGGCGGAGCGCATCCCTGAGCCGGTCCAATGCGCCGGGAAAAAGCGCGGTGTCGGGGTTCAAAAAAAGCACGAACTCTCCCCGGCTCAGCCCCAAGCCCCGGTTATTGGCTTTAGCGAACCCGAGGTTTTCTCGGTTCCGGACGAGCTTCACGGCTGGAAAACGCTTGGCGGCCAAGTCCGGGCTGCCGTCATCAGAGGCGTTGTCCACCACCAGGACTTCCCAGTCTCCGCCGGCGCGCTCCTTTTCGACCGAGGCCAGGCATTCCGCAAGCCGCTCTCCGCCGTTGCGGTTGACGATGACGACCGAAAGCTCAGGCACGGACCGGCCGCTCCTTCCCGGCCTCCTTCAGGACATCCTTGAAAATGCGCTCAAGTTTTCTCACCTGCGGTTCAATGCGGAAACGCTCCGCGACGGTCCGTCGGCCGGCGCGGACCATGGCCTCTTTTCCCGCTTTTCCCAGGGCAAAGAACTTTTCGATCGCGGCAGCCATTTCCTCCGGCTCGCTCGATTCGATGAGAAATCCGTTTTTTCCGTGCCGGACGATCTCGGAGATGCCGCCCGTCCGCACGGCCAGGACCGGCACTCCGGCGGCCATGGCCTCGATGATTGTCCGGCCGAAAGATTCGATCCAGGAAGCGGAGGTCAGAACATCCATCAAGCGCAGGGCCTCGAACACGTCTCTCACGAAACCGGCAAAGACGACGCGGTCCTCGAGGCCGAGCCGCTCGACCTCCCTCTTGAGAACAGCCAGGTACCGGGTGTCGGCCGCGGCGCCCACGACGAGGAGCTTAAGCCCTTTCACCTTCTGGCAGGCCAGGCCGACCGCCCGGATAAGCTCAAGCTGGCCTTTCTCCGGCGAGATCTTGCCCACTACGCCGACCACCCGGTCGCCTTTTTTCAGCCCGAGCTTTTGTCCGAGGCGGGGGTCCCGCGCCTGCCCGCCGGCCCCGGCCGGAAGGGCCACGCCGTTCAAGACCACTTCGAATTTTTCGGCGTCGCCGAAAGCAAGTCCACTGGCCGAGGAATTGACTACCACGGCGCGCGACCGGCGCCGTATCATTCTCACCAACCGCTTGTTTCCCAGGAAATATCTCAGCAGAGGACGCTTCCCGGACAGAATCTCGTGAACAATCCAGACATGCGGCCGCCTCGCCCGCCGCGCCGCCAGCGCCCCGCCCACGGCCGCCGCAGAGTTGGAGCAGACAAGAGAGATGCCTTTCTCCCGTATTATTTCCTTCAGCTTGAAGACAGCCGGCAGGTTCCACAGCCAGGCCAGAGGCTGCTTCCAGGCCCGGCGGCCGTCCGTCAGCCACCATTTCATGGGCACCACCGCGGTCGGTACGCCGGCCTCCTCCGCTTCAAGGGCCAGGGGGCCGGGCCGGGGAACGGCCAGGAAAGGCATAAAGGCCCGCCGGTCGAGTTCCTGGAGGATGGACAGCAGCATCCGCTCAGCGCCGTTGAGCTCGGCCGAATGGGAGACAAAAAGAATCCTGAACTTTTTCGACGGTGCACTTGTCGGCATTGATCAACTCAAGCTTCGATACAAATCCAGCGTCCGGCGGGCGGTGGCCGTCCAACTGAACATCCGGGCGCGAGCTTTTCCTTTTTCCGCAAGCCTCTGCCTCAAATCTTGATCTTCAAGCAAGCGGATGACGGCCGAGGCCAGGTCCTCCGGCCGGGACGGGTCGAAATAGACCGCCGCCTCCCCGCCCACCTCGGGCATGGCCGAGGTGCACGAGGCGGCCACCGGCAGGCCCGAAGCCATGGCTTCCAGGATCGGCAGGCCGAACCCTTCGGCCAGCGAGGGGAAGACGAATACGGTCGCCAGCCGGTACAGGCGGCGCAGCTCGGACTCGGGGACATAGCCGATGATACGGATTTTTTCTTCAAGCCCGGCCCGGCGGATCAGGCCCAGAACCTTTTCATAATCGCCGCCGCGTCTTCCGGCTATGACCAGGGGGATCTTCTCCGATCGGCCGTGGATGATAGGCAGGGCTTCAACCAGGCCGGCCAGGTTCTTCCTCGGCTCAAAAGCCCCCACAAACAGCAGAAACCGTTCGGGCAAATCGAGGGAGCGGCGCGTCGCGGCCAGCTCCTCCGCCGGCGGCTCCTCAAAAAAGACAGGGTCAAGCCCGAGCGGAATGGCCTTGATCCTGGCCTTGTCGGCCCGGAGCCGCTCCAGGATGACGCTGCGTGAATACTCCGAGATGGTGATAACGCCGTCGGCCCGCTCCACGGCCCGGCCGACGCGTTTCACGAAAGTGCGCCGGGCCTCCCTATCCGCCAGCTCCGGATGCTCCAGAAAGAAGAGGTCGCAGACAGTGATGACTTTCCTGCCGCCGGTGGGCAGGAAGAGCGGCACGGGCGAATGGGTTAGGTCGAGCCTGGCGCCAAAAAAAAAGTCTAGCTTCGGCCGGCCCAGCTTATACCATAGAAAGTTCAGGACCCTGACCGGGAGGCGGAGGTCCCGAAAGCGCATTTTGGAGAAAGGGGGAAGCTTGTCGGGAGGAAAACGGTCTTTCCAGGAAGAGGAAAAGAGATAGTACTCGTTGTCGCGGTCGAGGGCGGCCAGCTCGCGGAGCAGGTTCCGGAAATAGACGCCTACGCCCGTCTCTTCGCGCAGGAATGGACGCAGGTCGAACCCTATGCGCATTGGCCCTAAATGTATGCGCACGCCGGCGAAATGTCAATTTGGCTGCATCTTCAAACGGGTGATGATCACATTTTCAGAACAGAGAAGGGCTTGGGTTTTGGCCGGAGCGAGCATCAGGCCGGATTTAGCCCTTCAGAAGCGCTCTTCGGGGATTTCCGGCATTCTTCTTGCCGGCTGGCGAGCGAGGTCAAAATCCAAGCCCTTTAACCGCTTAGCACACTAAGAGATATGCGTACTGCCAATATGACACCTTGCCAC
>JBAVVA010000383.1:0-2014 GCA_049697055.1 Candidatus Aminicenantales bacterium | reverse complement strand
ATCGCCGCCGATATAGTAAAACGGAAGCACCAGGAACAGGACCGGTATGAAATGGATGGCGAAGTGGTTTTCCCAACCCTTCGACCGGACCGCCTCGAAAGTGAGCCGGCCGGCCTCCCTGTGCCAGCGGCCGAAAGCGTACTGGTGGAAGGGATCATCCATCAGCTTGCCGTGGAGCGTGGAATAAAGCCCGTAGTCGAAGCAGGACAAGTCGCAGGCGTTGGTGCCGAAGGAGTCGTGCTGGAGCGTCCGCAGCCCAAGGAAGAGGGCTATCCACAGCAGGAGAAGGACAAGCCCCAAGCGCTCCTCCCCCCGCCGTTTGTCCTTTAACATGGGTCGATTTTCGAAGAAGTATGTCATCACCTTTTTTCGATGTCAAACCGTCCTATTCTTCTGGCCGCCGCCTTCCCTTCCAAATTGATATTTCCGAAACCTTAGGCTTACAATAAGTCCTCATGCCTTTCCGACGCCCATCAAGGAGGCTCCCCTTGACAAAAAGAATTGCGCCATTCCTCTATGTTTTTTGGGCCGTCCTGCTGGCCTGGGGCCTGGCGGCTCAGGAACCTTATAAGCTTCCGCCTAAAGAAATCGTGGACATCGTTGATGCGCCGCCGCCGCCCTTGGTACTGTTGAACCCGGCCGGAAACCTGATGCTCCTGGCGGACCAGGCCAGCCTGCCTTCCATTGCCGATGTGGCCCGGCCCATACTTCGACTGGCCGGAATAAGGATCTCCCCAGACCTCAACTGCAGCCAGCGGCTGAATTTCTTCACGGGGTTGACGATCAAGAACCTAACCGATGGAACTTTGAAGCCGGTGGGCCTACCCCGGGGAATCAAAATCGGGATGCCGCAATGGTCTCCCGACGGGGGCTGGATCGCCTTCGCCCGGTACGCCGACAAAGGCCTGGAGCTGTGGACGGCTGAGGCGGCCACGGGAAAAGCCAAAGCGCTCACCGCTCCCCTTCTCAACGCGGTCTTCGGGGGAGGCTTCACCTGGATGCCCGACAGCCGGCGCTTGCTTGTTACCCTAGTCGTCGAGGGACGAGGAAACCCGCCCCAAAAACCTTCGGTCCCCAACGGCCCCGACATCCAGGAGGCCAAAGGCAAGTTCGTCAAAACGGCCACTTATCAGGACTTGCTCAAGACCCCCTATGATGAGGCGCTGTTCGAATATTACGGTTTGGCCCAGCTATCGGAGATTGATATCGCCGCCGGCTCCCTGCGCAAGGTGGGAATGCCCTCCATCCTGGCCAGGGTCGAGCCCTCCCCCGACGGCCGGCTTCTACTCATCACCCGGCTCAAGAGGCCTTTTTCCTACAGCGTTCCCGCTTACTCCTTCTCCAGGTCCTACGAGGTTTGGAACACCAACGGCGAACCGCTCTTTGTGCTGGCCAACCTGTCTCCCGCGGACGAAGTTCCCCTAAACGGAGTCCCCTCCGGGCCGCGCACGCCGGAATGGCAGGCCGGCCGGCCGGCCACGCTTATCTGGGCGGAAGCCCTGGACAGCGGCGACCCGGAGAAGATCGTCCCTTATCGGGACAAGGTTCTGTCCCTGGCCTCTCCTTTCCAAGGAACTCCCCGGGAGATCGCCCGAACCAAGGAAAGGTGCGCCGAAATCACCTGGCTGGGCACGGAAGGGCTGGCTTTAGTCTCCGAATATAGCTGGAAAAAAAGCCGGCGGACAACGTCTCTCATCGACACAGAACACCTCAACTTGCCTCCCAGGGTTTTGTTCGACTTGAACTCTCAGGACCGCTATAACGACCCCGGCTCACCGGTCATGGCCAAAACTCCTTCCGGCCATGACTACGCCATCCTCGAAAATGATTGGCTCTACTTGTCCGGGCCGGGCGCCTCCCCCCAGGGTGACCGTCCGTTTCTTGATCGGGTCAGCATCCGGACCCTGAACAAGAAGCGGTTGTTCCAGTCCGCCGCAGACCGCTTTGATTTGTTCCAAGATTTCCAGGGAAATTCGCGCCGTTTTCTCCTTATCAGCTCGGAGTCGCCGACCGA
>JBAVVA010000382.1:0-1904 GCA_049697055.1 Candidatus Aminicenantales bacterium | reverse complement strand
GGATTCCGCCGGGGAATGATGGGAACAGGGGAATATTATGATTTCATAACAAGCCAACCCGGCTTTGAAACTTCAATGCACCCCGCCAGCCGGAGCGGCCTGTCTGTCAGCTATAAAAAGAAGGGATAAATCGGCGGCGCGCAACTTCTAGTCTTGAAAATATGCGAATGTTGGGTGATACGAAAAGTGCTATAATTAATGGTGATGCGGCATCTGCAATCACTTTTCTGGGAGACGGATTGGTCCAGGATCGATCTCCAAAAGAATAAAAGGTATGTCATCGAGCGGATCCTGGAACTGGGCGACCGGGAAGCCGTGGGTTGGCTGTTTTCGACTTACTCCCACGACGAAATAAGACAGGTCCTCAAGTCCGGCAGGAATCTATCTGCCAAAAGCAAAAACTATTGGGCGATTGTCATGGATGGCCGGTGAACAAGCCTATGTTCGGATCGGTCTTAACTCCCGAGACAATAAAGGCTATCAAATCATTGTCCTCCTGGCCGCCCTTTAAGGATTATTACCTGGCCGGCGGAACGGCCGTTGCAATCCAGCTCGGGCACCGGATTTCTCATGACCTGGATTTTTTTACAGCCAAAAAATTCTCCCATCAGACCCTTGCACAATCGCTGCGCAAAATCGGACCTTTCGTCGTTGATTTTACGGATGCCAACACCCTGGTTGGGCGCTTAAATAATGTCAAAACAGGTTTCTTTCATTATCTTTATCCTCTTCTCAAGCCGACACTGAGCTTTCATGGAGTCGCCATCGCTTCTCTAGAGGATCTGGCTTGCAGCAAGGTTGACGCCATATCATCTCGGGGGAACAAAAGAGATTTCGCCGATCTTTACTTCATCATGAAGGCCTTGCGGATCGAGTTGAAAGATGTCTTGGCCTTATTCGAAAAAAGATATGGAAGAGAACAATTCAATCTCATGCATATCCAGAAAAGCCTTGTCTTCTTTGAGGATGCAGACCAGGATCCAGACCTCCGGATGCTCGTCGAGTTTTCCTGGGAAGATTGCAAGACGTTCTTTGTTCGGCAGACGAAAGAATTTACTGCGGAATAATCACCGCCCTGCGATCCACGGTGCCATATCGCAACGCTCTTCCCGCTCAGTCAAGACAAGCTTAACGGATAGATCCTGCACTGAACAAGCCAACCCGGCTTTGAAACTTCAATGCACCCCGCGACCCGGAGCGGCCTGTCCGTCAGCTATAAAAAGTAACAGGAAATTTCAATTTCCTTCCAAGCCTTGGACCACGGCCCTGTACCTATCATGGATCATCTTTTTGTCAAATTCCCAAAACTCGGCAAGCATGGCCCGATCCTCTTCCGTGGAGAGGTAGGTGAGGGCAGCGGGGAAAAATATTTTGTCTTCTTTGTCGATATGTTTCGGATACAAATCGACGAGCGCCCTTAAGCGGGCAGTCATCTCGGGGAGCGCCTTCCCCTCTCCTTTTCGGTAGCGCATGTTGGCTTCCGCCAGGGCTTTGATCGTCTGGCGGCCCAAGACATGGTCTTCGATCAGCTCCTTCATGAGCCGTCCATCTTCAGGCGACAGGCCTTTCTTCCGAAGATCCCTGAACAGGACGTCTTCCTCTTTCCCGTGGTGTGTGCGATCGGCGTATACCTGAAAAAAGTCAACAACCGTATCGATAAAGCTGGGATCGATGGACTGTGTTTGGGCGGTACGCCCCAGTGCACGTTGAATCGCGCCGATCATCTTTTCGATCAAGCGGTGTTCTGTCATGAGTAGTCCGCGCGCTTGCATCTTTCATCTCCTTTTTTCTTTCGGCCATTTCCAACCCAATCCCAAATTCATTTATTAGATTTAAGAATCTTATCATATTCTATCTGAGCGATCGCTTCCGGTAGATCATCTTTGTATTGATCGATATGAGCA
>JBAVVA010000381.1:0-11495 GCA_049697055.1 Candidatus Aminicenantales bacterium | reverse complement strand
TATTGATATTTGTCCCGTAATGGTAAAGAAAACTTTTATAGTAAGAAATGGCTTCGGCCAGCTTTCCCAAGGCTTGGCAGGATTGGCCCAGGACGGCTAAAAATTCATATGTCTCCTGGGCCTGGGCAAAGGGCAAGGCCACCTCTTTGACCTTGGCATAGTCTTTGGCCTCCATGAGGGCCCGGCAAAAATCATAGGCCAATTTCGCCGAGCTCGGGTCTCGACGATAGGCCTTCTCCAAAAGGGATTTGCCCCCCTGGATATCCTTCTTGTTCAGAAGCTCGTTTCCCAGTATGTTGATGCTGAGCGGGTCGTCGGAAGCCGGGGCAGGCAGAGAAAGAATCCACGGCCTGGGCAGATATCCGGTGGGGGTAACGAAGAAATTGGCCTCCCTGGCCAGGACCTCATTCTTTTCCGGGTCGAGGAGACTGACTTTGACGATGTAATCGGCCGGGGGGATATGGGCCAGGGAATATTCTTCTAGGAAAGTGGTGAGGTCCGGATAGTCCTTGAGGCCCTTGATTCGCGAATAGATTTTTTCCTCGCCCTTATAGATGGAAAATTCCAATGAACCGTTTTCCTTTAAATCCTGGGTTAACCCGTAGACCTGGAAGAACAGATAGAGGTTATCCTCGGAGGAAAAGTCGTTTCGCGGAGAAGGCACCAGACGAATGTCGCCGAACCGGAAAGGCTTGTTCTTCGCTTGAGAGTCCGAATCGGTGACTTTCCGGTTGGCCAGCAGCAGAGGGCTCATCTGCAAGGTGGAAGTCGCTGGGATCTTGACCTCTGCATCAAACGAGGTGAATTCCTTGGAGACCGTATTTTTCATGATCAAGTTCAACCTATAATTCCCCTCCACCAAAGGAAACATGTCCTGAAAGCTGAACAGCTTGGCTTTGATCTTATTCAGTTGTTCCTTGTCGATCTCTAGGGGGATCTTTTTTTCAAATTGATAGACGGTATTTCCCTGCGTGTCCGAGATGAGGCCATTAATGTCCAGGTTGGTCCGGAATTTATCCTGAATTTGTCCCAGGGAAAGCCTTTTGGGTTCAACGAGGTAATGGACAAAGAAAGTACCCGATTTGTCCCGAATGGCACTCACCGAATAATCGCAGTTGATGTAGTTGGCCGTATATTCGACCTCGACGATGTCCTTGTAGCGCAGAAGCTTCTCAGCATAGTCGTCATTGACTTTTTTATAGGGGGCTGAGGGAATCCTGCTGGCGATGAGAATATCCGAGGCCAGCGAGGGAGTCAGGCCGGTGGTCGTTTCTCCGGTAACCAGGGACAGGGACACCGCGGCGATCTGGGGTTCGATATTCATGAGTTTGTCGTAGGCGGTCAGATAGTCTGTCGGGTCTCCTTCATAGTTGTACAGAAGATTCTGCGGCCCGGCTTGAATGGGGCTGTAGAGCACGTATTCCCCCCCCATATCCTTTTTATAGAAGACGACATTAAAGCCCGAGGGAAGGCCGTAGTCGGCCATCCCCTCATAGAACCAGATGATGGTGGGACGGACTTCGGTGGTGTTTTCAAATCTATCGATCGACTTCGGCTCGCCCAAGATGATGTACACCCGGCCCATGTCCGTTCGCCAGCCTGGGCCGGGTGAGTCTTTGCCCAAGTACTGGTTGGCATAGTTGATCCGGCGGTAGTGTTCTTCCTTAAATTCATTTTTGGGCGTTTCGGGGTCCGGGTCCCGGTGCTTCCAGAAAGCCTCTATGAACAGGTCTCGCTCCCGGTCGGATTCGAGCTGCAGGAAGACTTCTTTTTCTTTGGGCGTCATGATATAGACAACCTCTTCTTGGAGCCATTTTCGGTACCGCAGTTCCAGGTCTTTGACCGATTTTATCTTTTGCTGGCCGGAGAGCGAGGGGACAATGAGGAAAAGGGGTATGAGTAAGAAGAGAAGGTATTTTCTTATCATTGTTATATTTTAATCCCTTCAAATCTTGTTTTCAAGCTAAAGCGGCGAAAATGCGCTGCTGCATAATCATTTCCGACCTGCATGCATTTAACGATCAGAGGGCCTATTCTGTTACCTGAAAAACATTTGCTGCCAAGCCTCAAAAGAGGGGAAACTTCTTGGGGGGTTTTAAGTCATTTGGCATTGACATTTGATTTTTTTAAATTATATAATTTGGCGCCTGATAAGGGGAGGTTGCAAGAAAAAGAAGATCAGAGCACAGCTGTCTTTCTTGTCTTAAGCTTTTCCTCCTCGCTGGTGGGATTAGGGGATGGGTTTATTTCTTTGATTTAGTGTCGTTTATGGGAAAATTGCGTCTGTTTCCGGCGGCTTTGGCCATGAAGGTGCGTGATGTTCTGAAGGGGCGGAGGGCGGGCCCATCAAGCGTTCCTCCGGTTTCCAAGCCCCTTCACCCGGGGGCCGGCCAAGAGGCGGGATCGAGGCTGCATGATGTCGCCTTGCTGCAGCAGATTGCCGAGACAAGCCCGGTGGGCATTATGGTCGTCAACCTCAGCGGCCATATCACTTTCGCCAATTCTCAAGTCGAGAAAATCTTCGGGTTGAGAAAAGATAAGATCATTCATCGGTTTCACAACGGCCCCGAGTGGCGTATCACGGATTATTACGGCCGGCCTTTTCCCGAAGACAAGCTGCCCTTCCGACGGGTAATGGCCGCCGGGCTGCCGGTCTACGATGTCCAGCATGCCATGGAAGGGCCTGACGGGAAGCGGGTCTTTCTGTCCATCAATGCCGCCCCCCTGTTCAATGACCAAGGTCAAGTGGACGGAGTGGTGGCGGCCATCCTGGACATCACGGAACGGAAGCGGGCCGAGGAGAAGCTCCGCTATGTCAGCACCCACGATATCCTGACCGGCGTTTGCAACCGGGCCTATTTTGAGGAAGAGTTTGTCCGCCTGGAGCAGGGCGGGCAATTCCCCTTGAGCCTGATCATTGCCGACCTGGACGGGTTGAAGGCCACCAATGACAGCCAGGGACATACGGCCGGGGACGAGCTTCTGCGCCGGACGGGGCAGGTGCTGCTGTCCGTTTTCCGAAGCGAAGACGTGGCGGCCAGAATCGGCGGCGATGAGTTTGCGGTGCTGCTGCCGGTTACCGACCGGGCGGCCGCCCAAGCGGCTCAGGCCCGTTTTCAAGGGATGTTGGCCCTGCACAACAGCCAGGTTCGGGGGACTCCCCTGAGTCTTTCCCTCGGCCTGGCCACCGGACAATGGCCTTGTTCCCTGTCTCAAATTTTAAAGGAGGCTGACCAGAGCCTCTATCTGGCCAAACAATCAAAGCCAAAGACAGATATTTTTTCTTGACAGAACCCGGGGTGGGGATATATTTTCCTTAAGGTTTCAGAGCCGAGGGCCAGGTGCGCCCGGCTGATTGAAAAGAGGAAGGATGACATGAGCGAAAAATTTTCCGTGGAAGGACACAAATCCAGAACGGCCATCGATGACGACAACACCGAGCTTTTTCTTCTGACCGATGTGTCCCGGACTTTGGAAGAAGCCGTGGCCAAGGCCAGAGAATGTTTTGGGAAGGACAGTCAACTGGGGCTGGCGGTCATCTACAAAGAAAATCCCCAGGGGGATCGTCAGGGCCTGAAGTTCATCTTCAAGGATAGCGAGGGGAAGCTCGAGGAGGCCGACCTTTACTGGGGGAACTGGGAGTGTTGCGAAACCTGATTTCCTAAAATTATTATTGACTTTAATAATGCTCGAATAAAGGGGAATTAGTAGTCTGTCCCCATTTTTGGGGCAAGGGGTGCGTCATGATTAAAGCGTTGACCTGTTGGATGTCGGTGGCCGCCCTCTTCTGGCTCCTGGCTGCTCCGGCTGTCATTCTGGGCGGCCAGAGCGAGGACGTCATCATCCTCCAGGAGGGCTGGAAATTCAGGCCCGGCGATGATTTGGCCTGTGCTCAGCCCGGCACCAACGACGCCTCCTGGAAGCCCATCGGGGTCGATAAAACCTGGGAGGAGCAGGGCTACGACAAGCTCGACGGGTTCGCCTGGTACCGCCTCAAGGTCGTCATCCCTTCCCGCCTGAGGGAGAAGTCCACCTTGAAGGACGGCCTGCGCATCTTCCTGGGCAAGGTCAACAATTTCGACCAGACCTTCCTCAACGGCCGGCTCATCGGCATCAACGGGAAGAGCGTCTCCGCCGAGACCGCCCTCGACGACAGCTTCACCAAAGCCGAGTCGAGCCTATGGGACAAGAACAGGCTCTATGTTCTCCCCTTTGACGACCCGCGCCTCCTCTGGGATGAAGAGAACGTCATCGCCGTCCGCGTTTTTGACCAGGGCGGCGAGGGCGGGCTTTACACCGCTAACGCCTCCCTGCGCCCAGTCAGGATTTCGGATTATCTCGCCGCCGACCAGGCCGCTCAGCCCTTCCGTTTTGAGCCGGGCCGGGCGGAAAAGACTTTTACCTTGAAGAATACGTCGGACAAGCACACTCTCCAGGGAACTTTCCTCATTATCATCCGGAACAAGCTGACCGGCGAAGAGGTGGGCCGGCAATCCGCGCCCCTCGAATTGATACCGCAGGGAAGCAGCGAATTCACCATCAGCCTGGCCGACCAGGACCAGGCCACGGTGGTCCGCTATGAGTTCGCCTTCAGCCAAGTGGAGGAGAGGTGGGTCTATCAAGAAGAGTGCCCCTATATCCTGACGCCGAAGCCTGGGCCGGCGCCGAAGATCAACGGCGCTCCCATCGTCGGCGCCCGGCCAAACCGGCCTTTCCTTTTCACCGTGCCGGCTACGGGCGAGCGGCCGATCACCTTCATCGCTGACGGGCTTCCCCCGGGGCTGACCCTTGACGGCCAGTCGGGCATCATCAGCGGGCGGGTGGCCGAACGGGGCGAGTACACGGTCGCCCTGGCGGCCAAGAACGGGCGGGGGGAGGACCGGCGGCTGCTGACGATCCTCATCAGTGACCGGATCGCCCTGACCCCGCCCCTGGGCTGGAACAGCTGGAACTGCTGGGGCCTGAGCGTGGACTCGGACAAGATCCTGGCCGCGGCCCGCGCCTTCAAGGACAAAGGCCTTCTCGACCACGGCTGGGCTTACCTCAACATCGACGACGGCTGGGAGATCAAGGGCGACTCCCTGGCGGCCAAGCGCGGCCCGCGCGGGAACATCCTGACCAACGAGAAATTCGCGGATATGAAAGCCCTGGGCGACCGCCTCCACGCCCTGGGACTCAAATTCGGCATCTACAGCTCGCCCGGCCCGTTGACCTGCGGCGGTTACACCGGCTCCTATAAGCATGAGCAGAACGACGCCGACTCCTGGGCTTCCTGGGGAATCGACTACGTCAAGTACGACTGGTGCTCCTATGAGAAGATTGCCGGGGACAATTCCTCGCGCCGGGAGCTGATGAAGCCGTACCTCCTCATGCGCCGGTGCCTGGACCGGGTGGACCGCGACATCGTCTTCAGCCTGTGCCAGTACGGCCTGGGCAAGGTCTGGGAATGGGGGGCTGAAGCGGGCGGCAACCTCTGGCGCACCACGGGCGACATCACCGACACCTGGGAGAGCCTGCGCGACATCGGATTTTCCCAGGTGGAGAACGCGGCCTTTGCCGGGCCGGGGCATTGGAATGACCCCGATATGCTGGTCGTAGGCTGGGTCGGCTGGGGGCCGAGCCTCCACCCCTCGCGGCTGACGCCCGACGAACAATACACCCACCTCAGCCTGTGGTGCCTGCTTTCGGCGCCCCTCCTCATCGGCTGCGACCTGGAGCGGCTTGACGCTTTCACCTTGAACCTGCTGACCAACGACGAGGTGCTGGCCCTTGACCAGGACCCACTGGGCCGGCAGGCCGAGCCCAAGATCAAGAGCGGCGACATCCAGGTCTGGGTCAAAGAGCTGGTCGCTGGGAATAAAGCGGTGGGTATTTTCAACCTGGGCGAGGAGTCAAAGACCTTCCGCTTGAACCTCAAAGAGATCGGCTTCGAGGGCCAGGTGTTTGTCCGCGACCTGTGGCGGCAGAAGGACCTGGGACAATTCGCCGGCGGGTTCGCGACCCGCATCCCTTCCCACGGGGTTGTGTTGGTGAAGTTATCCGAAGGTCAGGAAAATCAAAGCCAGCCCAGTCTAAATCGCTGATATTATTATAATTAAGTAACTACTGAGTTTTGATAAATGTTCCGTCGCTGTATTCCTGGAAGGCTCGGTCCAATTCTTCCTTCGTGTTCATGACGATAGGACCGCGCCAGGCCACCGGCTCGCCAATGGGCTGACCGGAAATGCACAAAAACCTCAGGCCTTCCCGCCCGGCCTCGACGGTGACGGCTTGGCCGTCTCCATAGAGGCCGAGCTGACCGGCCTTGAGCGCTTTTTTATTAGCGTCGAAAGTCCCCTCGCCGTCGAGGACGTAGACAAAGACGGTTTGGCTTTTGCTCAGAGGGTGCGAAAAGGAGACTCCGGCAGGCAGTTGGATGTCCAAATACTCCGGGCGGCAGATGATGTCTTTCACCGGACCCTGGGCCTTCTTGTATCGGCCGGCGACGACTTTGACCCGGCTTCCTTCCGGGCCGCGGACTTCAGGCATGTCGGAGGCTCTGATATCCCGGTAGCGCGGCTTCATCATCTTATCTTTAGCCGGGAGGTTTACCCAGAGCTGCAATCCTCTCAGGTAATCCTTCTGGCGCTGGGGCATTTCTTGGTGGATGATGCCGCTTCCGGCGGTCATCCATTGGACCTGGCCGTCCTTGATCTCCCCCTTGTTTCCCAAGCTGTCGCCGTGCTTGACCGTGCCGTGGAGCATGCAGGTCACGGTCTCGATCCCCCGGTGGGGATGCCAGGGGAAACCCGGAAGATAATCTCCAGGGTTGGACGACCCGAAATCATCGAGCATCAAAAACGGGTCGAAGATCGGGACCTCGGCAAAGCCAAAAACTCTTTTCAGGTTCACTCCGGCGCCCTCCAGGGTGGTCCGGCCAGTCAGGACTCGGCGGATATTTCTTAAATGGCTCATGGTCTTTGACCTTCCTCGGTGATACATATTCCTATTATCCCCTTCGCCGGGCGTTCTGACAACTCAGCGCGGCTTGAAGGATAAGGGCTCATCGCCCTGGGCGCGCCCTGTTCGCCAGGCGCCGCCTCTCCCGGCTGGAGCCGGCCAGCGTCTTCCGGGCCTGACTTTTTGCCTGGACACCTGAAAATATGATTGAAAAAAAAGGATTTGACAGGTCCGGGTCAAATCACTATAATATTGATGGAATTACTCAATCCAAAGGAGATACCAAATGAAAAAACTTGTCACCGCGATTTTTGCCCTGCTGATTCTGTCGGGCGCGGCCTTGGCCGGCACGAATGAATTCAGCAAGGGCTCTTTCTTTATCACTCCCCAGGTGGGCATAAACTCCTGGGCCATTCCTTTCGGGGTCAACGCCGAATACGCCATCACGCCCAATATCGGCATCGGCGGCACGGTCATGGTCTGGCTGTGGAGCGATACTTGGTACACCTACAGCATCATTTCCCCTTCCGCGGAAGGCGTTTATCACTTCACCCAGCTCAACCTTGACAAAATAGACCTCTTTGCCGGCGCCGCACTGGGGTACACCATTTATTCTTTCAGCAGTAAAGAAGCAGGTTTCACGGGAAGCTTAGGCAGCTCGGGCATAGACCTGGGGATCGTCCTCGGCGGCCGATACTTTTTCAGCGATAAAATTGCCGTCAGCCTGAGAACCAGCGGCTCTTTCATCGGAGGCTGGGCGGGGTTCGGCGGCGCGATCGGCGTGACCTTTAAGCTCAAATAATATCTTTTCCTTAAAACAAAAGACCGACGGGATTAGTGGGGACTTCTGCCAGATTTCTGGCTAAGTTTAACGCTCGCCGCAAAAGTTTCGGAAACTCCCTGGAGGGCCGGTTACGAGTGTGGCTCACTCCGGTAAATCCCCAAGCCCTGGACCAATGACTTCTTCCGAAAAGGCGTTTCCGGCCGGCTCGACATCCGTCAGGGCAAGCCGTCTCGGAGTCAGCCGGGCGTTCTTTGGCCAGTTGAAAAGAAACCCGATGAGGCAGATAATTAACGAATTGGACCCATGGACCTGACCGGCATTTCCGTCATGCCTTTCAAGGGCGATTATGAGGCCCTGGAGCGGATGGCCCACGCCTCCTGGCGGGATGAGTACGGGGAGGCTTCTTTTCCCAACTTTTATAAACCCGCCTTCCTCCATTATCTCTTCGACCGGATCAAGGACAGGGACCATCTCATCGCCGCCTACCGGGGGGAAGAGATTGTCGGCTTTCTGGCCAACCTGCCCCAACGTTTCCAATTCCGGGGCCGGTCCTACCGGGCCGTCTATTCCTGCCTGCTTGTCTCGCGAAAAGAATTCCTGCGCCGCGGCCTGGCCACGGCCCTGATCCAGGAAGCCCTCAAAGTGAACGAAAAATACGGCTATGACTTCGCCCTCCTGTCGCTGGAGACCGGCCACCGCTCCACGCGACTGATCCAGAAAATGGAGGCCTCTGGGCATTCCGTGGAATGGGTTAAAAAGTGGCGGGTCATCGCCCGAATCCTGGACCTCGACCGCGCCGCCCGTTCGGAAGGAATAAAGGCTTGGGAGAAAACAGCCGTCCGGATGATCGGCGGCCACCGTCCTCCCCGGGGCAGCGGACCCCTCTGCCTGCGGGAGTACAGGCCGGAAGACTTGGACGGCTGCCTGGGCCTGCTCGACCGCTATAAGGCCACCGTCAGCCTGGCCCTGGCCTGGGACCGGGAGAGCCTCGCTCAGGAGCTGGATTATCCCGGGGTTTCCCGGACGCTGGTCTATGAGAAGGACGGCCGGGTCGCCGGGCTGGTCAACTTCAACAACCACGACCACATCGGCAAAACCGTGGAGAAGTGGGCCTGGCTCAACCATGTCGCCTATCCGGACCTGACCCGCGGAGAGCGCTATCACTTCGTCCAGGATCTGCTGCGCTATATCCGCGAGGCCGGCTACCTGGGCGCCATCGAATGGACCAAGAATTACTACTCCTTGAAGCCGTTCTACCGCTCCCGATTCTTCCCCTACTTCCGGAGCATCAATTTAATGGCCTGGCTGCTGAAGCCGGGGCTGTCCCTGCGCGGGATCCCCGACGTTTACGAGATCCAGGTTTGAGGACCTCAGCCGGTCCCTCTCAGCCCGCCTCCGCGCCCGTTTTTCCGTAAGGCCTTCCTAATCTTGGCCGGGGACAAGCAGGCCGCGCCTCTTCAACAACGGCTCGATTTTGGGCTCGGCGCCGCGGAAACGCTTGTACTGAATCATGATATCCTCCGTGCCGAACCGCTCCAGAATGTTTTTCCGGAAGGAAAGGGCGGTGGCCCGGTCGAAAATTCCTTTTTCCTTGAAAGCTTCATAGGCATCCGAATCGAGGACTTCGGCCCAGATATAATTATAATAGCCGGCCGAATAGCCGCCGTTGAAGATGTGGTTGAAATAGGTGCTGCGATAGCGGGAGACAATCTCCGGGATGAGCCCGATGCCGTCCAGAACGTCCTTTTCAAATCTGTCCACGTCGGCCACCTGGGCCTGGGGGCCGCGGAGAGTGTGCCAGGCCATGTCCAGGATGGCGGCCGCCAGATATTCCACGGTGACGAAGCCCTGGTTGAAGAGGCTGCTTTTTTGAATCTTCTCCGCCAGGGCGGCGGGGATGACCTGGCCGGTCTGATAATGCCTGGCGTATTTGGCCAGCAGCTCCGGCTCCGTCACCCAGTGCTCCATGATCTGCGAGGGCAGCTCCCCCGAATCCCTGGCCACCGACCGGCTCCGGTAGCGGCTTTCGGAAAAGAGAGTGGCCAGGGAGTGGCCGAATTCGTGGAAGAACGTTTCCACTTCATCCAGGCTGAGCAGAGAGGGGGCCTCGGCGGTGGGCCGGGTGAAGTTGCAGACGATGTTGGCGATGGGCGGCACCCTTTTCCCGTCCTTATAGTACTCGCGGCGGAAGGCGCCCGACCAGGCGCCGACCCGTTTGCTGGGCCGCGGGTGGAAGTCCAGGTAGAGGATGCCCAGGTGCCGGCCGTCCGCCTGGCGCACTTCGAAGGCCCGCACCTCGGGGTTGTATCTAGGCAAATCGGGCAGTTCTGTGAACTCAAGCCCATAAAGCTTGCGGCATAGGGTGAAAATCCCTTGCTGCACGTTTTCCAGCTTGAAATAGGGACGCAGAGCGGTATCGTCCAGGGCGTATTTCTCCTGGCGCAGCTTTTCGGCGCTGTACCACCAGTCCCAGGAAGCCAGCCTGAAACCGCCGCCCTGGCGGTCGACGAGGGCCTGCATCTCGGACCTTTCATTCTTGGCCCGGGCCAGGGCCGGGTCCCACAGCCTCTTCAGGAAGGCGTTGACCGTTTCCGGGTTCTTGGCCATATTGTTTTCCAGGACGAAATGGGCATGGCTGACATAGCCCAGGAGTCCGGCCTTTTCGCTGCGCAGGGCCACGATCTTCTTGATGATTTCCTTGTTGTCATGCTCGTTATGGCGATCCCCGCGCATGAAATAGGCCCGCTGTAGTTTTTCGCGGAGGTCCCGCTTTTCCGAATACTGTAAGAAAGGAGTCATACTGGGGACCTGAACTGTGAAAATCCATTTCCCGGGCAGGCCTGACCGCTTGGCTGTCTCCTCGGCCATGGCCACCACCGAGGGCGGCAGCCCGGCCAGGTCGGACCGGTCCTCTATCACCAGCTTGAAATCGTTGGTCTCAGCCAGCAGGTTTTCGCCGAAGGCGAGCGACAGGAGGGAGAGCTGCTCATTGATCTCCCTCAGCTTAGCCTTCTGTTTCTCGTCGAGCAAGGCCCCGCTCCGAACGAAATCCCGGTAGGCGTTCTCCAGCAGGTAAAGCTGCTCCTGGGTCAGGTTCAGGCTGGCCCGCTTGTCATAAACGGCCTTGATGCGCTGGAAGAGCTTCTCATTGAGGTTGATGTTGTCGTTGTGGGCGGCCAGCAGGGGGGCCGTCTGACGGGCCAGGGCCTGCAACTGGGCGTTTGTGTCCGCCCCCTGCAGGGCGCCGAATACCGCGTTCACTTCGGAGAGAAAAATACCGCTGCCGTCCAGGGCGACGATTGTGTTCTCCAAGGTGGGCGCTTCGGGGTTGGTGATGATGGCTTCGATCTCCGCCTCATGTCGTTTGATCCCTTCCTGGATGGCCGGCAGGAAATGCTCGTTTTTGATGAGGCCGAAGGGCGGGACGTTGAAGGGTGTCTGGTAGGGTTTGAAGAAAGGATTCTCGGGTTGCGGAGCGAGAGCTTGCTCGGCGGCCGCCGAGGAAGGACTTCCCAGGGCCGCCCAGAGGACAAAGATGATAAGGACCACAGTGCTTTTTTTCATGATGCGATGAAACCTCCTTTTTTCGAAGCTCCGTTGTTTTCCAGCCAGCGCCGCCAGGCCTTCCGGTCTTTGCCCGGCACTGTTTTTATTTTCTCCATACGGTTTTGTATTCTCCCATCCCCGGCCGTGAATTTCAATATCATTTGAATCCAGGTTGGAACTTTCCCTTCTTGATGAAATAGAGTAATTTAATTCTGAGGAATAAGAC
>JBAVVA010000380.1:0-4609 GCA_049697055.1 Candidatus Aminicenantales bacterium | reverse complement strand
GTCCACCACCAGGAGTTCGTCGGCATATTTTCGGCATTGGCTTATGATCTTGCCGATCGATCGTTCTTCGTTCTTGGCGGGGATTACGACGGTGACCTTCATCGCCTTCATGGCGCGGGCATTGTAGCATGGGGTATGAAAAGTTGTCAAAAAGGCGATTTGCCGTGCCAGGGAGATGCCCGGGGCGATCTGGCTCCCGGGAAGGTTTTTAGCGCCGTTCCCTTCGCCGCATTCTCAGCGCCTGCGGAACTCGCACAAAAGATGAAAGCGCAAAAGATGCCTTATGGAATTTTCAACATCTTCCGTGATTATCAAGATGCTCAAACATCCTCGGCGCCCCGCAGGGCGGGGTTCCTTCGAATCCGGCTCGGGACGGCTAAACCTTCCCTGATGGTCGCTGCGACCGCCCGGGTATCTCTCCTTGAATGCTAGTCGAAGGAAACCTGGCCTTCTTTGACAACTGTTTCTGTATAGAGGCGGACGAGCTGGTCGATGGGCAGGGACTCGGCGCGGACCTTGGGGTCGAGGCCGCTGTGACGAAACGCCTTTTGTAGGGCCGGACGGTCGAAACCGGAGGCCAAAAGGTTGTTCCATAGGGTCTTGCGGCGGTGGCTGAAAGCGGACTGGAGGAAGGCGCCGAAATCTTTTTCGTCCGGCCCGAGGAGCAGGGGATGTTCGCGTTTCTCAAGGCGGATCAGGGCTGAGTCCACCTTGGGCGGCGGGCTGAATGAGGCGGGTGACACTGTGAAAAGAATTTTGGCCTCGAAGTGCATCTGGATAAGAATGGACAGGGGAGCGTACTGTTTGGAGCCCGGCTTGGCGCAGACCCGCTGAGCCACCTCTTTCTGAAGGAGAAATACGCACCGGCCGAAAAGCTTTTTTTCCTCGAGGACCTTGAACAGGAGGGGAGAGGAGATGGAATAGGGCAGGTTGCCGGCCAGTTTGACCGGAGGGCTGAACTCCGGAAAACGCTTGAGGACCTCTCGGAATGAGACCCGCAGGGCATCGGCTTCGATAAGGGACAAGTTTGTCGGTGCCTTCCCTTGGAGGCCGGGGATGAGCCGGCTGTCCTTTTCCAGCGCCACGACCCGGCCGGCCTTCTCGGCCAGAGGAAAAGTCAGGGCGCCCCGGCCGGGTCCGATCTCGATGATCAGCTCGTCTTTCCGCGGATCGATGGTCCGGACGATTTTATCAAGAACTCGCATGTTGTGGAGATAGTGCTGGCCCAGAACCTGGCGGCGCGATTTTTTCATAAGCTCCCTGCTGGTCGGATGCTGGTCATCCCCTGTGCGCCGACATGTGAGTCAGGCGGAACGACATTCTGCTTCGTTCAGTGTGTCCGCCCTCTTTTCTCCCGGGCCGGGCCGAGTTTGGCGAACCTTTTTTTGAATTGGAAGGCCATGACCAGCGTCTCCAGGAGCGTCAGGAAGCTGAGCTTGGTCTTTCCCCGGGTGCGGTCCACGAAAACGATAGGCACTTCGCCGATGGAGAATCCAAGGAGGTGGGCTTTGGTGAGCGTTTCCAGCACGACTGAGGGGCCGACCGAGATCAAGTCATCCAGGTCGAGCGCCTCCAGCACCCGGCGGCGGAAAACGCGGAACCCGGAAGAGACGTCGCGAACCGGGAGGCGAAACTGGGAGCGGACGAAGCGCCGCACCAGCCAGGTGATAAAACGGCGGAGCAGGCTGCGGTCGGCGTCCCGGCCGCCTTTGATGAAACGCGAGCCGAGCACGAGGTCATAACGGCCCGCCGCCTCGAGCAAGGCCGGTATATGACGCGGCCGGTGGGATAAGTCGCCGTCCATTTCCACGACATAGTCCGCGCCCAGGTTGAGGGAGGCCTTGAAACCGTCGATGCCGCCCGAGCCGCGGCCCCGTCGTTTCATCCGGCGCAGGAGATGGACGTGCCGGTCGCGGCGGGCCAGCCCCTGGACGATCTTCCAGGTGCCGTCCGGAGAATTGTCGTCGGCCACCAGGACCTGCAGGTCGAAAGGAACCTGAAGGGCAAGGATGTCCCTGACCAGCTCGGCGATGTTCTCCGCCTCGTTGTAGGTCGGGATCATGACCACCGCGTGTTTTTTCTTCGGGCCAGCCATGGCGGTTATAGCAGCGACCGGACGGCCTCCAGGACCTTTTCCGGGGAGATGTCCTTCATGCAGCGCATGTCTCCGCAGGTCTGCTTGTAGCAGGGCGCGCAGGGGGCGCCGGAGGAGAGCTTGACACCCCGGCCGTAGAGGTCGATTTCCTGGGGACTGGTCGAGCCGAAGAGGACCACCGTCTTCTTTTTTAGGGCGATGGCCAGATGCATGGCCAGGGTGTCGGAGCAGACTACGGCATCCATGAAGCTCAGGAAACCGGCGAACTCCGGGAGGGTGTTGTCCGTGCCGGTGTGGAATACCCGGACCGGTGAACGTTTTTCCAGGCGCGCATTGAGTGCGGCCTCCCGCGGCCCGCCCAACAGAAAGATATTGGCCTTGAGCTCCCGCTGAAGAAGCCGGATGAGCTTGAGGAAATGCTTTTCCGGCCATTGCTTGGTCTCAAATTTGGAGCCGGCCCCGGTGTTGAGGCCGATGGCGGGGCGGCCTTTAGGGACGTGCCGGCGCCGGATGAAATCGGCGGCCTTTTTCTTGGCTTCTTCATTCAAATGGAAGACATATTCGTCCCGGTGGTATTCCACTTCGGCGGCCTCCGCGGCGATCTCCTGGTAGGTCTTTTGATTGAGCCTGAACTTGAGCTCATCATCCAGGCCCAGACGGTAAGCGTACTGGGCGGCGGCGTTCAGGGGGGTGAGATTTCCCTCCGGGTTCATTCCAAAACCGAATTTCTGGCCGGCCTCGATTCGGGTGGCTAGAGCGATGAAGGCCGGCTCCTTGTCCAGGCAGATGACGGCATCAAACCGCTCGACCAGGAGGGGCAGGACGGACTCGAGGTTAAAGGGCAGCAGGCGGTCGAGAAGGGGGTTGTTCTCCAGGAGCGGCAGGCTGTCGGCATCGGTCAGCCAAGTGAGGAAGCTGTGGGGGTATTTCCTTTTTAAGCCGGGGAGGAGCGGGGTCGTCCGCAGGACATCGCCCTGGGCCCGGCCTTTGATGACCAGGACCTTCTGGCGGATGGGGTCATAGCGGAAGCAGTCGTCGCAGGGATAGCCGAAGCGGCAGGGTTTCTCGCCCCGGAAGTACCGGCAATCGGCCTTCACGATCGGATCGGACATGAGGGGATGCCTTTTAGAGTCTTCATTTATGCCACAAGTGGAGCGCAAAAACAATAAGCCCCTGGCCAGCATCCCTTTTCAGATAATAAGGCATATTAGGGCTTGAATTTCGACCTCGCTCGCTGGCCGGATTTTTCACGCCCTCCGGCCTTTCCGGAGACGCCATCGAGCTCCCCCCTATTTCCCTAGGGGGGTCGGAGGGGTAAATGGATTTGAGAGAAAGCGCCAAGGCGTCTCCGGGATGATCTCGGGGGCTGCGCAACTCGCCCTCCTTCGGAAGGCTCAAACATGCTCGCCAGCCGGCAATAATATGCCGGAAATCCTCGAAGAGCGCTTCAAGAGGGCTAAATCCGGCCTGATGCTCGCTCCGGCCAAAACCCAAGCCCTTATCGGATCTGAAACTGAAATCATCATTTATTTAGAGATTCAATCAAATCCAAGATGCTTAGGTTTTCCGGCAGAGGTAGAGAATATGGGGGTACCAATAGCCGCGGTGGAGCTCGACGACGGTCGTTTCGAAGCCCAAGGAGGAAAGGACCGTCATAAAATCCGGGCAGGAGCGGAAATAGAACCGGCTGCCCAGGGTGAAGCCGATGACCTTGACGGCCAGGGTCTCCTGGATCATGTTCCATGCGTATTTCCAGCGCGGCCGGGTGTCCATCTCTTTGATGACGAGCATGCCTCCGGGGGGAAGCGACCGGGCGCATTTCCGGAGGATGGTTTTTTGGTCTGCGTAAGGGATGAGATAGAGGATGTCGATCAAGGTGAATACGTCCGCCTGTGGATAGTCCATGTCCACAATATCGTTCAGGCGGAAGTTGATGTTGGGCCAGGCGTTGGCCGCTTGGAGCTCCTGGGCCACCCTGATTTTCTTGGGGTCTAAGTCGAAACCGGTGATCCGCCGCCCGGCCGAGCCCAGGGTCAGAAGGGCGGCGAACAGTCCGTTCCCGCAGCCCAGGTCCATGATTTCCCCGCGGGCGGGGAGAAAAGGCTCGACGGCCAGCAGGGGACAGATCTTAAACTTGAGCCGGAGATAGAGCTTGGTCAGCAGACCGGAGCGGCGAAAAGCCCGATAAATATCCCGCTTATCGACCATGAATTCTGAGTCGCCTGCATTCTACAATTGCCGGGCGGGCTTGGCAATCGCCCGCTTATTTCTCGGGGAACTGCTGGCCGCAGTGGGGACAGGCTTTCCAGGAATTTTCGGCCGGCTTGCCGCAGGCCGGGCAGACGGTTTCCAGCGGCTTTCCGCAATGGGGGCAGAACTTGTAGCCTGGGGTCAGGGGCTGAGCGCAGGAGGGGCAGATGCTCCCCTTCTTGGCTTCTGGGGCGGGAAGCTTCCTTTCGGACCTGACGATGAGATAGATCAGCAGGCCGACCAGACTGCCGATGATGACCAGGA
>JBAVVA010000379.1:0-1760 GCA_049697055.1 Candidatus Aminicenantales bacterium | reverse complement strand
AGAACAACCGCTACGTGTCCTATTCCCGGTCCGAGGCCGGCTCTGACTGGCAGGAGGTCCGGGTCATGGACGTGGCCTCCAAGAAGGAGCTGGCCGACCAGCTCCGCTGGGTCAAGTTTACGGGAGCCTCCTGGCAGGGCGACGACGGGTTCTTTTACGGCGGGTTTGACGCCCCGGCCAAGGGGGAAGAGCTGAAAGGCCTCAGCCAGTTCCAGAAGATCCGTTTCCACAAACTGGGCCAGCCCCAAGAAAAAGACATCTTGGTTTATGAGGACCGTGAGCATCCCCAGCGCTACAAGAACGTGGACATCACCGAGGACGAAAAGTACCTGTTCCTCACCCTGTCCGAAGGGACTCACGGCAACGAGCTCTATTATCGGGACCTGGGCCGCCGGGCCAGAGATTTCAAGCCCCTCATCACGGGCTTCGAATTCGACACCTCCGTCATCGACAACATCGGCGATAAATTCCTGGCCCTGACCAACGTCGAGGCGGCCAACCGGCGGGTGGTCCTAATCGATCCCCGGAAGCCGGATAAGAAAGACTGGCAAACCATCATCCCCGAAAAGCCGGAGGTCCTGACCGAAGCCTCGACCGTAGGCGGCCAGCTTTTCTGCACCTATCTCAAGGATGCCACCACCCGGGCCTACCAGTATGATCTCCAGGGAAAATTCATCCGGGAGATCTCTTTCCCCGCCCTGGGGACGGCCCGGGGCTTTTATGGAAAGCGGGTTGAGCCGTTCACTTTTTACACTTTCACCTCCTTCACCTACCCCCCCACTATCTATAAATACGACATCCCCAGCGGCGCCTCCCAGGTCTTCCGCAAGACCGAGGTCACGGTCAAGCCCGAGGACTACGAGGTCCAGCAGGTCTTCTACCAGAGCAAGGACGGCACCCGCGTGCCCATGTTCCTGGTCTACAAAAAAGGCTTGGAGCGGAACGGCCAGGCCCCGACCTATCTCTATGCCTATGGCGGCTTCAACGCCAGCTCCCTCCCCTCTTTTAGCCCGTCCATCTACGTCATCCTGGAGAACGGAGGCATTTACGCCGTGGCCAATATCCGGGGCGGCGGCGAGTACGGCGAGAACTGGCATCGGGCGGGAATGCTCCTGAAAAAGCAGAACGTTTTCGATGACTTCATCGCCGCGGCCGAGTACCTCATCCGCGAAAAATACACCTCCTCCCAGCGGCTGGCCGTCTCCGGAGCCTCTAACGGCGGCCTGCTGGTCGGGGCGGTCATGACCCAGCGGCCGGACCTGTTCAGGGTGGCCTTCCCGGCGGTGGGCGTCATGGACATGCTTCGCTACCACAAGTTCACGGTGGGTTGGGGCTGGTCGGTCGAGTACGGCTCAAGCGACAAGGAAGCCGATTTCAAGAATCTCTACTCCTACTCGCCCCTCCATAACATCAAGGCCGACGTCTCCTATCCGGCCACCCTGGTCACCACGGCCGACCATGACGACCGGGTCGTGCCGGCCCACTCCTTCAAGTTCATCTCCACTCTTCAGGAAAAGAACAAGGGCTCCAACCCGGTGCTCATCCGGATCGAGACGCGCTCCGGCCACGGGTCAAGCTCCACGGGCAAGGCCATTGAAGAGGCCGCCGACAAGTTCTCCTTCATGTTCCACATTATGGGGATAACGCCCCAGTATTGAGCTGTCTATAGAATGTCACCCGAAGGGCGCCCGCTGTGGGAGCAGGCGGGCACCCTCATTCCTCCCTTTTTCGAAGCTCCCTCCACCCGCTATTATCTGAGC
>JBAVVA010000378.1:0-4753 GCA_049697055.1 Candidatus Aminicenantales bacterium | reverse complement strand
CTGTTTTTTTGGCCACGATTGGAGCGGCTGTCGCTCATTTTTCTATCACAGCAGGGGGCGGCTGTCAAAAAATGTTATTAAACGGAAGGCATCTCTTTTTCCGTGGTCCGAGGCGGGAAGGATGGGTCATGCCGCGGGGCATCCCCTGCGTCCTCGCTCCCAACCCTGAAAGTGCCAGGGACCCGTACGCTCCGGGAGTCCGGCTATGCCGGACGGGGGTCCCAAGGGGGTATGCCCCCTTGGTCGCAGGACGAAGTCCGAGAAGGGGAGGCAGGGAGCGGAGCTCCCGTTGGAAGGGGGAAGCCGAAGCGCTTCCCCATCCAAGGACGCAGGGGTATTGGCCCCGCGCCACCCATCCACTCTGATGATCTGGATCTATCACGAAAAAAGAGATGCTTTCATAATGCTTTCCAGTTCTTGAAATAGCCGCAATGTAGTGGGATGATAGATTTAAAATGAAGAAACCCAGGCTCTCCTCTCATCTGCGGCTTCTGTTCATCGTGGCCGTGGTCATCCCGGCGGGGCTCCTGGCCTTCCTGGCTATCCGGGCCATCAACCGGGAGGAGGCCTTTATTGAAAGACAATATGAACGGACCTTCTCCGCCGAGCTGGTCCATGTGGTCGGGCTCATGACCGACGAGCTGGACCGGGTCCGGGAGGAGCTTGACCGGACGGCTCCGTCGGTTGCCGCGGATAACGCGCGCCTACCCTTCGCCCAATGGAAAGAGGCGACCTCCCTGGTCCGCACGCCCTTCCTCCTGTCCCCCCAGTTTGAGATCCTCTGGCCGAAGCCATCGTCCGCTTCATCCCCGGATGAACTTGCTTTCATCAATAGGAACAGGGAGTTCGTCACGAACCAGAAGGAAATCCCGGTTTATCAGAACATCGCCGTTGTCTACCAGACGGAGATCGCCGGGCTGGCCCAGCCTCCCTCCGGCGCCCAGGTCGAACCCGAGACCAAGCCGGGCCAGGTTGAAACGCAGCAGGCCGAGGCTCAGCCTTCCGCTATTTCTAAGACTATGTCGATGGCCGAAAAAAAGGACGAGAATAAAGCGGCCGGCGCCCCTCCGATCGCTTACCAGGATAGGAGGAAGGCATCCCCCAGCCCGCCGGCGCAGGAGGCCCAGGCCGACTCCCTCAAAAACCAGCAGGCCGTGAGAGACTTTGAGGAGAATGAGAATATCCGGCAGCAGGTTTATCAGCAGGCGCGGGAACGGGGCCAGCAGCCTACGCTGCGAAACGTCGCGCCCGGCGCGGGAGAGGCCCGGCCGGAAAAAGCCGAGCGGCCGGAATCCATATTCATCTCCGAGCCTAAAAAATTCAGCCAGATCATTGCCGGCCGGGAATCCGGCCTGATTCCCCGCTTTCTCGGTGAAGACCTCAGCCTTTTCTTTTGGAAAAAGGACGGGGGCGGCCGAATCGTGGGCTGCGTCATCGAGGAGGCTGTGCTCCGGGACCGGCTCACCGGCCGGCTGCCGGCGGCCTTTACCGCCTCCCGGGTGCTGACCGTTCTGGACGAAGCCGGCCGGCCGCTCGTCACTCCCCGGGAGAAACAGGCCCGCGACTGGCGCCGGCCCTTCGTCTCGCGGGAGATCAGCGCACTTCTCCCCCGCTGGGAAGCGGCGGCCTACCTGACCGACCCCGGCCTCATCCGCTCCCGAGTCGACCTGACCGCCCTTGTCCTGTGGGCGCTGGTCCTGACCTTTCTGGCGTCCATTCTGGCCGGAGGCACGCTGGTGCTGCGGACGCTCCGCAGCGAAATGGACCTGGCCCGCAAGAAGACGACTTTCGTGACCAACGTTTCCCACGAGCTCAAGACGCCCCTGACCTCGATACGCATGTTCGCCGAGATGCTCAAGGAGGGGCGTCAGCCCGACCCGCGGCGCCGGGAACAATACCTTGACCTGATGGTCTCGGAGACCGACCGTTTGACCCGGCTGATCAACAACGTCCTTGATTTCTCGCGGCTGGAGAAGGGCCAGAAGCAGTACAGCCCCAAGATCCTGGAGGCGAACCGACTGGCCCAGGACCTGGTCCAAAGCCAGCGCCTCCGGCTGGAACACAACGGGTTCAAGGTCGAGTTGCGTCAGGCGGCCGATCCCGTTTTCGTCCGGGCCGACGAAGAGGCCATCAAGCAGGCCGTCCTGAACCTGCTGTCGAACGCCGAGAAGTACTCCGAGGTCCGCCAGGAGATTGAGGTCGAGGTTTCTTCCCAGGGAGGCCTGGCCTGCCTCCGGGTCAAGGACAGGGGAGTGGGCGTGCCCGCCGCCCAAGCCAAGAAAATCTTCCAGGAATTCTACCGCGCCGATGAATCGCTTACCTCCCGGACCAAGGGCACCGGCCTGGGGTTGCCCATCGCCCGCCGCATCGCCCGCGACCACGGCGGCGACATCACCTATGCGCCGCGAGAGGGCGGCGGCAGCGTGTTCGAACTCCGACTGCCCCGGAGCGAGCCGGCATGAAAAAAGTGAAGATCCTGGTGGTCGAGGACGACCGGCCCATTCTCACCGGACTGGTGGACTTGCTGCGCGGGGAGGGGTACGAAGTCGCGGCGGCCGAGGACGGGAAAGAGGCCCTGCGGGCCTATGCCCAAGCGCGGCCGAACCTGATCCTGCTCGACATCATGATCCCGGAGAAGAGCGGCTACGACGTCTGCCGCGAGATCCGGGCCCAAGACTCCCTGACGCCCATCTTGATGCTGACGGCCAAGGGTCAGGAGGCGGACAAGGTGGCCGGGCTGGAGCTCGGCGCGGATGACTATGTGGTCAAACCCTTCGGCGTCAGCGAGCTCCTGGCCCGCGTCCGGGCCCTGCTCCGCCGCAACCGCAAGGAAAAGCCGGCCAAAGACATGAGCCCCATCGCCTTCGGCCGGGTAAGGATCGACCCCCGGACTTACGAGGGCCGAAGATGGAAAAAGGCGTTCACCGTCACCGGCCGGGAGCTCCAGCTTCTGCGCCTTTTCCTGGACCGTGACGGCGAAGTCGTGGAGAGGTTCGCCCTGTTGGAGGCCGTGTGGGGGATCAAGTACGAGGGCACCACCCGCACCCTGGACCAGCACATCGCCAAGCTCCGGCAGAAAGTCGAAGACGACCCGGCCGACCCCCGGCACATCCTGACCGTGCACGGCGTCGGCTACCGCTTCCGCTCCAAGTAAAAACCCATCAGGCCGAAGAACAGGGCCCAGGCTGGACGGCCATGAGCCGGCAGTTCTATAGGACCGGCCCCTAGAATGTCATATCTAAAATGTCATATGGAGAGTGCTCGGTTTACCTCGGCGGGCCCGGCCGCGGGGCGGGAGGCTTCAGCTCGAACTCCTTGGGCGGATCTGCCCCCAGCAGGTAGCGGACGAAGTAATCCCATCGCCGCCGCACCATGTAGGGCTCGCTCCCGAACCCGTGGCCGCGGTTAGGCAACAGGATCAAGTCGAAATCCTTGTTGGCCTTGATCAGCTCGTTGACCACCAGCAGCGTATTGTAGGGCGGCACGTTGCTGTCCAGGGTGCCGTGGGCCAGCAGCAGGTTCCCCTTGAGGTTCTTGGCCATATTCTGGTTGGCTTGGCTGTCGTAGTTTGTCGTGCCGCCGGGGCCGGCCACGAGCAGGCCCTGCCACTTTTCCCCCCAGTCGTCCTCGTAGACGCGGTTGTCATGGTTCCCCGCCTGGGAGACGCCGACCTTGAAGAAATCCGGATAGCGGAACATTGCGTCGCAGGCGGCGTAGCCGCCGCCGGAGTGGCCGTAGATCCCCGCCCGGTCAATGTCGATCCAGGGGTAGCGCTGGGCGAGCTGCTTCATTCCGCTCACCTGATCGGGAAGGGTGTTGTCGCCCATGTTGCCGTAATACGTCTCGTGAAACTTCTTGGAGCGGCCGGGAGTCCCCATCCCGTCCAACTGCACGACGATGAACCCCAGCTCGGCCAGGGCCTGGGTATCGCCGCGGGCGGGCATGAAGCTGCGGCTGGCGATGCTGCCCGATTGCGGGCCCGGATAGACGTTGTTGATGATCGGGTATTTTTTAGCCGGGTCGAAGTTCGTCGGCCGGAAAATCAGGCCGTAAAGGTCGGTGACGCCGTCGCGGGCTTTGACCGTGAAGGACAGCGGCGGTTTCCAGCCGGCGGCCAGGAGAGACGAAATATCGGATTTTTCGAGGGTCAGGAGAAGCTTCCCCTGGGCGTCCCGCAGCGTGGCGACCGGAGGAAGGTCGGGTTTCGAGTAGCTGTCGACGAAAAAGCGGCCGGAGGGCGACAGGCTGACCTCGTGGTCGGCGTCCTCCGGCGTGAGCAGGCGAAGGTTCTTGCCGTCGAATCCGACACGGTACAGATGCCGGAAGTATGGGTCGCGATTTTTTTCGCGGCCGACGGCCAGAAAGGTGATCGCCCGGTTTTTCTCGTCGACCGCCAGCAGCTGAGTCAAGTTCCCTGGGCCGGAGGTAATCTGATTTTTCAGCCGGCCGGTCTGGAGGTCGTAGAGATAGAGCTGCCCCCAGTCGCCGCGCTCGGAGAACCAGATCACTTCTTTCGATGCGGGAAGGAAGCGCCAGTTGGCGGTGTCGTCCCCCGACTCAAAATAAGCGGCGGCCTTCTCCTCGAAGACGTCGCGGATATCACCCGTTTCGGGGTCGGCCAGGCGAAGCACCTCTTGCTTGTGATCGCGGGAGGTCGAGACGAAGGCGAGCTGTGATCCATCCGGGCTCCATTGGACATCCTCCATGACGCCGGTGCGCGACTTGATGTCGTCGGTGAAGGTGGAGCGGTGCT
>JBAVVA010000377.1:0-3416 GCA_049697055.1 Candidatus Aminicenantales bacterium | reverse complement strand
CGCTTTGGAGGTGGCGCCCTCTTCAAAATAAGCGCGGCCGTCGAACCCGAAGAAAAGATGGGCCAGGGTCAGCGTAGCGAAAGGCTTGCTGTCGGCGTTGAACTCGCAGGCTGTCACACTCCCCACGACCCAGCCGAGGTTCTTTTCCGAGAGGAAGGAGAGATCCAGCGGCCTGAGGACAAACTGGCCGTAATCGAGCGGCGGCGCCTGTCCGGTCACAGCGCCCAGGTCGATCCCATAGCCGCCCTCGAATTTCTTGAGGATTGCGTCTCCTTTCAGGTCTGTCCCGACCCAGGGCACATGGACGACCAGGTTCTTATACTGAACGACATAGCTGGCGTTGGCGGCGCTGAAGGTCAAACCGCCGAACTCCAGCCAGCCCTCCTGGTAATCGGCATGGAAAGGTCCGCCTTGGAGTTTTCCGCACATCCCTTTATCCACGATCCCCCAGTTGTTCACTTGCAGGACGTAGGGGGTATTGCCCACCATATCGAAGGTGTAGGGAAGGATCGTCGCCTGGCCGAGGTTGACCCCGACCCAGGAGACCTCCCCGTTGGAACACTCTCCGGCCGGAAGAGCGCCTTTCTTTTTATGGAAATCGAAGGCAATCGCCGGGCTCTTGATGTGGAACGCGCTCCAGCCGATGAGAATTTCCGGAAGGACGACATTTTCTTTTAGCCAGTCTCCTTCGGCGGTCAAGGTGGCGGATAGTTTCGGGAACTGAGGAGGCGTTTCAACTTCGCCCGGGAGCCTTAAGGCTTGGTCGCGAAAGCCGAGAGACATGATCGCCGCAAGGGGAGTAACCGTGCCGTTCGTGACTTTGACCGCGACTCGGTCGAGAGTCCCCTTTGTCCCGGGCGGCAGGACCGAGAGCCCGGGCGAAAAGTCGAGCGCTCCGTTCTTGAGGTCGCCGGAGGCCTCGTCAACCTGCCAGGCGCTGAATTGGATGGGGACAAGATATGTTTCGTTGGCGTCTGAACTCCGGCTCAAGGGGAGGTGGAGCATACCCTGCCCCTTGAAACCGGCCGCGTCCTTCTGGACGTTGTTCTGGAGGTCAGACACCTCGAACCGGCCTTCGGGCGTTGGAATCCAAATCCGGCAGAGCTGTTTGGGGTCGGCGGCCTTGACTTCATAGATTTTCGGGCCGGATGAAACGGCCAGCGGCGGCTGATCGAAAGCCGCGGCCGAAAGCGGAGCGAGGGCCGTGGGCAGGATGTCGTTGAGATAGGCGAAAGCTCCCGGACCCGACCCCGAATTGATCAGTCCCACTTGAGGAGACTGAGCGCCTTTAAGTGAATTCAGCCAGGCCTGGCTCGAAAGGTTGCCGCTTTTGGCCTGGAGGGATTGAAACGCTGAAAGCGACGTCGTCGCCAGGCCGGGATCGGCGAAATCGAAAACGACCCTGGCCTCCGCCTTGACGGAATACTTCCCGAGCTCCTGGACGGGAAGGGGCGGCGACTTTATCTCGAGCACGGCCTTGATCGCGTTGTCGCAATCTCCCTGCTCTCCTTTGCTAAGGCCCGTCCGGGGCGGAGAGCTGAGGCCGTCGATCCGTGATTTTCCGATGACAACATCGCCTACCCGCCAGGAGACTTCAACGCTTCCCCGGCCGAAATAAGTCAGATTGGCCACGGCGTGAAGACCGCTGTCGCAGGTCGTCGCTACGGCATCCGGGCCAACGACGGCTATGGCAAAGGCCTTCTTCACATCGTGGAGAGGAAAGCCGGTGATCTGCAGACTGACGAGGTTGAGCGGGCCATCGGCGCAGAGGTCCATGCGGTTGGTAATGGTGATGGCCGTGCAGAAGATGAGATAGGCACGGCTCAGGACATCTCCCAGCGCGGCCGACGGCTCCGTCTCCGTTTTTTCGGCCTTCGGGCCGCTTCTGCCGATGATTGAAGACAGGTAGTTGAAATCCGCATCTCCGGCGCCGCCGCTCGTGGCCTCTCCAAGGGCGCCGGTAAAATTCTGGGCGGGCTGCTGGATATCGTCCTCGCCGAGCTGGTAAATCCGGAAGGTGTAGATGCCCGTCTTCTTGTAGCGATGTTCTTTCGGAGGGATGATGTTCCACCGGACAGCCCGATTGACGCTGCCCAGGATGCCGAGATGGTCGCACTGCCAGTACGGCTTGGGCGGGTCAGAAGGTTCGGCCGAAAGCCTCTCGACCGTCCCGTCTCCCCAATCGATGAAGATGTTGTTAAAATTGGCCGTGGCGGGAGGACCGGCCTCAGGATTTTTGGTTTGTCCGAGGTCGATGATTGGGGGTGCATTCGACGGCTGGATGGAGGAATACGGCGATGGGCCCGACGGTGGGGGCTTTGGAGGATAGGAGAAATCGCCGCCTTCGACATTGTAGGGAGAATCGTCCACCGAAAAATCTCCCTTAACGAAAAACGGTGTGTCGACGTAGTTGTTCGGATCCGGGCCCAGCTTGCCGCCCGGCATTTTGATTGTTTCCTTTACCGGCGTGCACTGGACGGAATTCCAGGGCCGTTTCTGGCCGCCTTCAGGACAGCCGATTCCGTTCGGCAGGACAGGAAGTTTATAAGGGAAGAGATTCGAATGTTCGGTTACGATCTCATAGGTTCTGAAGGCGAATTCGTCTCCTGTTTTTGTCTGGAGACCGCCGGAGGCCGGTTTGGTTCCAGCCAAGCTTCCCCCGAGGCAAGCATAGCGGCGGTATCCGGCGACTCCGATATAGACATCGCCCTTGTCGCGTATGGCCCAGGCCTGATCGTCGATCGTCCAATCTGGAACCTCGGTTTCGACTGGAATTCCAGCTTCCGAACTGCTTTGGGGCGCCAGCGCTTCGGTTTGGGGAGCCCAGCGGCCGCCTTTAGCGTCGGCCACGAGCTTGAAGACTTCAGCCGACGTCAGCCTAGTCTGGAGGTCAAAGGCACTGAGCCGCCGCCGGAAGAGGACGTTTTTCCGGCTTTTATCGAGGATCAGGAAATCCCAGAACTCGGTCTGGCCGAGGTTCGCCGGAGTCCAGCGGAACGTCGGGTAGTCGTCCAGGATTAAAACCTTCGTGCTCTTCATTTCCTTCATCGTCGAATAGCCATGGTCAACCATCGTCAGGCCGTGTTTGACCGCCGAGAAATCCGGGCAGAAGGCCTTGGCCGGAAGAGGTTTCGCCGAGACGATGGGCCGAGTCGCCAGGCCGATCGTTACCGCAGCGGGGCCGCTCGAAGTCCCGTTGGCGTTGGAAGCCGAAACCGGGTACTTTCCCTTTTTGGCCGTCAGCGGAACGAAGACTTTCAAAGTGGCCTGGATCTCGGATAGAATCTTGGCCTTCTCCAGGACAGCGATCGAAAGACCGAGCGAAATGTCCGTAGCGGGGGTCAGGCCGCTCCCCACCAGGGAGAGCTCGTACTCCTTTCCCGGCTCGAGCTGAGACGGAACGGCCTGCTCGATCC
>JBAVVA010000376.1:0-2689 GCA_049697055.1 Candidatus Aminicenantales bacterium | reverse complement strand
AAGAGATTTCGTGGCTAAACCGCTCATGGCGCCTCGCTCCTCCTCCGGCCATCCACTGCCAATCCCCACTTTTCGTCGTAGAGCCCCTCTTGGGTTGACACCGGTCCTTGGCCGGCGATATATTTTCGTCGTAATAAAGGAGAAGAAATCGTATCTCTCAGGAGAAAATGATGGACATACAGGACAAAGTGGCAATCGTCACGGGAGCCTCGGCGGGAATCGGCCGGGCCACTGCCCTCGGCTTGGCTTCCGCCGGCGCCAGGCTGGCTCTGGCGGCGCGGTCTGTTGATAAATTGCGCCTGCTGAGAGACAACCTGAAGGGCGGGGGCGGGGAGGCTCTGATTGCGCCCACGGATATGCGGAATAGGGCCGAGGTCGAGGATCTCGTGGCGGAGGCGCTCAAGCGATACGGCCGGATTGACATCCTCATCAACAACGCCGGCCAAGGCATGGCCGGCTTTGTGGAAAATGCCGACATGGGAGACTACCTCAAGCTTATCGAATTGAACGTTTTCGGTCCGGTCTATGCCATGCAGGCCGTCATTCCCCAGATGCGTCAGGCCGGCGGGGGAATGATCGTGAACATCAGCTCGATGGTCTCGAAAATGCACATCCCCGGCCTCGGTTTCTACGCCTCCACTAAATCCGCCCTGAACATCCTATCGGAGACCGCCAGAGACGAGCTCCACAAGGACAATATCCGGGTGCTGACCGTCTTTCCGCGGACGGCGGCCACCGATTTCGGCCCGAACTCCCTGGGTGATCGACAACTCCGCCAAAGGCAAAGGTCGGCGGCCTCGGCTTCCATTCCGGCCGACAGCGCGGATTATGTCGCCGGGAAGATTCTCCAGGCCATTGAGAGGGAGACGGCCGAACAATACATGGCCGAGTGAGAAGAGGAAAAGCCCCTGGATCGCCGAAGCGCCTTTATGACATCGACCGCCGGACAAGCTGAGGGCTGAAGAGGTGGAGTCTTCACCGGCCATTCGCATCCGCAACCTGAGCAAGACCTTTGTCGTCACCAAGCGCGAAGCCGGCCTGCGGGCCGCCCTGCGCAGCCTGGTCCATCGCCGGAAGGAAGAAGTACGGGCCGTGGACGGAATCTCCTTCGACCTGGCCCCCGGCGAAGTGGTGGGCTTTCTGGGGCCCAACGGCGCGGGCAAGACCACCACGCTGAAGATGCTCTCGGGCCTGCTCCATCCCACCTCCGGGGAGCTGGCCGTCCTCGGCTACCGGCCCTGGAAGCGGGAGAAGGCTTTCCTGCGGCAGATCACCCTGGTCATGGGCCAGCGCAACCAGCTCGTTTGGGACATCCCCGCCGCTGATTCCTTCGAGCTCAACCGGGCCATCTACCGCATCCCGGCCGCCGACTATCGCCGCACGGTGGACGAGCTGTCCGACTTGCTGGAGCTGAAGCCGCTGCTGGGCAAGCCGGTGCGGAACCTTTCCCTGGGCGAGAGAATGAAATGCGAGATCGCCGCCTCACTCCTGCATCGGCCCCAGGTGGTGTTCCTCGACGAACCGACCATCGGGCTGGATGTGACCATGCAGCGCCGCATCCGGTCCTTCATCGCCGAATACAACCGCCGCAACGGGGCGACGGTCCTCCTGACCAGCCACTATATGGCCGACGTGGAAGCCTTGTGCCGCCGGGTCATCGTCATCCATCGCGGCCGGCTCCTGTACGATGGCCAGCTCTCGGCTTTGGTGCGCAGTTTCTCCGCGCACAAGACCATCGTGGTCCAGCTGGGAGACTGTCAGGCCGACCTCCGGGCCTACGGCGAGGTCGTTTCTTGCGAAGACGGCCGGGCCACGCTGCGCGTGGCCAAGGCCGAGACGGCCCGGGTCACCGAGCGGCTGCTGGCCGATCTGCCGGTGATTGACCTGACCGTGGAGGACCCGCCCATCGAGGAAGTGATCGAGCGGGTGTTCGCCCAGGAGCCCAAGTGAAGGAACTGAGGGACATCTACGTCCAACAGTTCAAAACCAGCTTCGCCTCGATGCTGCAGTATCGGGCGGCCCTGGTCATCTGGCTGATTGGACACATTCTTGAGCCGCTCATCTCCCTGGTGGTGTGGTCCGCCGTTTCGCGCTCCAGCGGCGGCAGCGTGGGCGGGTTCAGCGCGGCGGATTTCGCCGCCTATTTCCTGGTGCTCATGCTGGTCAACCACGTGACCTACACCTGGGTCATGTTCACCTACGAATACCAGGTCCGGCAGGGGACGCTGTCCTCCGTCCTCCTGCGGCCCCTGCATCCGATTCACTCCGACGTCGCCGATAACGTGTCCTCCAAGCTGGTTACCCTGCCCGGAATGTTGTTCGTGGCGGCCATACTGATGGTCGTCTTCCGGCCGGCCTTCCACTTTGTCCCCTGGGCTATGGTCGCTTTCCTCCCGGCTCTCTTCTTGGCCTTTCTGGTGCGCTTTCTGGTGGAGTGGACCCTGGCCCTGGCCGCTTTCTGGACGACGCGGGTGAGCGCGGTCAACCAGGTGTACTTCGTGGCGGCTCTGTTTTTGTCGGGGCAGATCGCGCCCCTATCGCTCCTTCCCTTTCCGGTGCGGCTGGCCTCGGCTATCCTGCCCTTCCGCTGGACGGTCGCCTTTCCCGTCGAGCTTTTTCTGGGGCGGCTGACGCCCATCCAGGCCCTGACCGGAATGGCGGCCCAGACCGTCTGGCTCATCCTGAGCCT
>JBAVVA010000375.1:0-2811 GCA_049697055.1 Candidatus Aminicenantales bacterium | reverse complement strand
GCTTCATATTGTGGTCATTATTGTCCGCTGGCCGGATTCTGTCAATTCAGAGTAAGCATCTCCTGCCCCCTTGATTCCAAGGGGTAGGGGGGATTAATATTTTTTCAGGCAAATTAAAAGGTGTCTTTGGCAGCCACCCCTCCCTACGAATCACACGATCGGAGATGCTTCCCAATTCGGAAATGGTTATGTTATGCTTTTGGCCGTGGACATCTCGGCGGTCATCATCACCTATAATGAAGAAGAGCGGCTGGCCGGTGCGCTGCGCAGCCTGAAGGGCTTGGCCAAGGAGGTCATCGTTGTCGACGGCCGCAGCCAGTACCAAACGGTCAAGGTAGCCAAACAGCTCGGGGCGCGGGTGTTTGAGCGGGATTGGACGAGCTACTCCGACCAAAAGAACTTCGGCAACCAGAAGGCCTCCTTTCCCTGGATCCTGTCCCTCGACTCCGATGAGCGTGTCTCGCCCGATCTGCGCGCGGAGGTCAAGGCCCTGCTGCCCGTTGACCCCGACTGCGATGGGTTCTCCATCCCGCGCTTGGTATTTTATCTGGGACGCTGGGTCCGCCATTCGGGCTGGTACCCCGACCGCCGCGTCCGCCTCTTCCGCAGGGACAAGGCTTGCTGGGAGGGGGAGTATGTCCATGAGAAGCTGGCCTTCCAGGGACGCCTGGAGAAGCTCCAGGGGCCGATCCATCATTTCACTTACCGCAGCATCGCCGAGCATGTGGCCCGTCTCAACGCCTTCTCCGGCCTGGGCGCCAAGAAGCTCTACGCCGGCCGGAAGAAGTGCCGCTGGTACCACCTGCTGTTTCTGCCCGGGGCCCGCTTCTTCCGTTCCTACCTCCTCAAGCGGGGCTTCCTGGACGGTTTCGCCGGCCTGGTGATCGCCGTCCTTAACGGCTACGCCATCTTTCTCCGCTACGCCAAGTTGAGGGCCATCTGGAAGAAAGGGGAGAGGATTGAGCCTTTTCCATATTGACGCCGGCCGGGAGTGGCGGGGCGGCCAGCGGCAGTCTTATCTCCTGGTGAGGGAGCTGTGCCGTCGAGGCTGGCCGGTGACCTTCGTCGTCCAGCCCCGCAGCCCGCTCCTGGAGAAGGCTGCGGCCGCCGGCCTGCCCGTTCTTCCCCGCCGCATGCGGAGCGAGCTGGGATTGCTGGCGGCCTTGCGGCTGGCAGTGGCCATGCGGCGCCGCAAATGCCGGCTGGTCCATTTCCATGACGCTCACGCTGCGACGGTGGGCGGAATAGCCGCCGCCCTGGCCCGGGTCCCCCTGCGGGTCATCTCCCGCCGCGTGGATTTCCCGCTGGGCCGGAATTTCCTGTCCCGGAGGAAATACACCAGGGCCGCCGATGCGGTCATCGCCATCTCCCAGGGGGTCAAGCGCGTCCTGGTCGAGGGAGGCGTCGAGGCCGAGCGGGTCGAGGTCGTTCCTTCGGGCATCGACTTCTCGGTCTATGACCAGGAGCTGCCGCGGGATTATCTCCGCCGCGAGTTTCATTTCTCCGAGGGGGATTACCTGGTGGGCATCGTTGCCCAGCTCGAGGATCACAAGGGCCACCGCTACCTCATCGAGGCCGCCCGTCTGCTGATGCAGAGGACGCGCAAGGTTAAAATTATCATCGTCGGCGAGGGCTCGCTGCGCCTAGAGCTGACCCAGCAGGCCGACCGGCTGGAGGTCAAGGACCTGGTCTATTTCATGGGGTACCGGACCGACATCCCCCGCATCCTGGCTTCGCTCGACCTTTTTGTGCTGTCCTCGCATTTGGAGGGGCTGGGCAGTTCCCTGCTCGACGCCATGGCCTGCGGCTTGCCGGTGGTGGCCACCCGGACCGGGGGCATCCCGGAAGTGGTCCACCACGAGAAAACGGGCCTGCTCGTCCCAGCCAAGAACCCGGAAGCCCTGGCCGAGGCCATCTTGACTCTCTACCACGACCGGAGGCTGGCCGGCCGGCTGGCCGAGGAAGGGCGCCGGCAGGTGCGCAACAAGTTCTCCGCGGAGGCCACCGCGGCCAGGACGATCGAGGTGTACCGCAAGTTGGCCGAGCGCAAGGGGGTGAAGCTCGATGACCAAGCCTAGGATCAAGAGGCTGACTTCTCACGCCGAGTTCGACCAGTGTGTGGAGATTCAGAAGAAAGTCTGGAAGCACAGGGACGAGGACCTCACGCCCGCCCATCAATTCTGCATCGGCCAGGAGACCGGCTCCATCCTGCTGGGCGCTTTCCTGGGCGGCGCGCTGGCCGGATTTGTATACTCCTTCCCCGCCGTTTCGCGGGGCAAGTTGGGCCAGCATTCCCACCTCCTGGCCGTCCTACCCCAATTCCAGGGCTACGGGGTCGGCAAGGTCCTCAAGTGGGCCCAGCGGGAGGAGGCCTTGCGGCAAGGCTACGACCTCATCACCTGGACCTTCGACCCGCTCCAGGTGCGGAACGCCAACCTCAACCTCCACACCCTGGGCGCCGTGGCGCGAGCTTACCTTCCCAACTTCTACGGGCTTACCCCCTCGCTCCTGATGGCTCCACGCGTGCCCTCCGACCGGTTGAAGGTGGAATGGGTGCTCAAAGACCGGCGGCTGGAGCGCCGTCAGCGGAAGGAGTGGGAGGCCTACGAGGTGGAGAAGCTGCCCAAGGCGCTCGAAGGCCGGGAGGCCGTAGGCGTCCGGCGGCCCGGCCCGGTGCGCCGGCTGCCGGCCGCTCCGGTCGTCCTGGCCGAGATCCCCGGCCGGATCCGCGACTACCGCGAGACGCCTGAGCTGTTGGCGGAATGGCAGTCGGCCCTGCGCCGGGCCCTGACCCAGCATTTCGCCCTGGGC
>JBAVVA010000374.1:0-1983 GCA_049697055.1 Candidatus Aminicenantales bacterium | reverse complement strand
AGTCATCTATTTCCTGACCGGCCACGGGGAAAAGAAAATCGACGACTCTTCCGAGAAGGGCTGTTCCTGGGCCAAGACCAACCTTGAAAAATTCGCCTACCAGGTCAAGACGCTCGAGTACGCCCTGCCCGGCCGTTTTCCCCAAGATTGCGCCCTGCTGGTCCTGGCCGGCCCGGAGATCGAACTTTCGGCCGACGAGTGGACCACCGTCCGCAATTATCTCCGGAAGGGCGGGCGCGCTTTATTCCTGATCGACCCCGGCCAAGCGCCCGGGCTGGTCGGCCACCTGACCGATTTCGGCGTCAAGCTGGAAAACGATTACATCTATGACGAAATGGCGGCCTTTATCGTGGGCGATGAGAAGTGGCCCATGACCGCCTCATTCGAGAGCCACCCCATCACCGAGAGGCTCCGCTACGCGGCTTTCTTCCCCTATGCCCGGACCGTAGGTGCGGCCGAGAAGAAGCCTGAAGAAGTCACCGTAACGGTCCTGGCCAAGTCCAACAACGCGCCCACGGCCGCAAACCCCGGGGCCTGGTCCGAGCGCGACCTCAATGAAAAGCCGGTCAAATTCGATAAAGGCAAAGACAAAGAGGGACCCCTGCCCATGGCCGTGGCCGCCACGATCAAAGTCAAGGCCGAGGGGCAACCGGCCAACCCGCCGTCCGGAAAGCCCGAGCCGCCTGCCAAGGCCGAGGCGGTCCGCGAAGGCCGGCTGGCCGTGTTCGGCGATTCCGACTTCGCCACCAACCGTTTCTACTACTACAACAATAACCCGGCCAACGGGATGCTGTTCCTCAATGCGGTCAACTGGCTGGCCGAAGAGGCGGACCTCATTTCCATACCGCCTCGAACTGCCTCGCTCCATGTCATGCAGCTCAGCGAGGCCCGCAAAAGGGCCATCGTCTGGGTCTGCCTCATATTCCTTCCCCTTGTCGTTCTGTCCCTCGGCCTGACCATCTGGAATCGACGGAGGTCGCGGTGAAATTCAAGACGACGCTCATCCTGTTGGCTGTCCTGGCCGCGCTTCTCGTCCTGGTGCTCTTCATCCTGCCCAAAAAGCCCGCCGAGGAAGCGGCCAAAGGCCCCCAGCTTGCAGACCTCAAGCAGGAGGAGGTGGAAAGAATCGTTGTCAGGTCGGGCTCGGAAACAATCGGCTTTAAAAGGGAAGGCAAAGGCAAGTGGCTGATCAGCGAGCCTCTCGAGGCCGCGGCAGAAAGCTATGAGGTGGACCGCCTGGCCGAGGATTTTTCCTCGCTGCGGGCCGAGCGCGTCGTGGAAGAAAAAGCCCAGGACCCGGCCCGCTACGGGATCCCCAAGAAAGAGATTCAGCTCTGGGCCAAAGGCCGGAGCGAGCCCGTCCACTTCCTGATAGGAAACGAAAACCCGGTGGACAACACTCTCTATGCTCAAAAAAAGGGCGACAGCCGGATCGTTCTTCTTCCCGGCTCGATTAAATCCGATTTGGACAAAAAGCTCCTCGACTTCCGGCAAAAGGATATCTTCAACTTTGAAACCAATCGAGTGCAGAAGATCACCCTCCGCTATAAGGGAGCTGAGTGGCAAGCCTCCAAGAAAGACGAGGAGTGGCTCCTGGAAAAGCCCGTAGCCGGCCTGGCCGACAAGTTCAAGATGGACAGCGTGCTCAACACGCTTTCGGGGATGAGGGCGGTTGAATTCGCTTCGGAGCAGAAAACGGAAAAAGAGCTGAAGGAGTTCGGCCTGGACAAGCCTGAAGTGGAAGCGGCTCTTTCGATCCCGGCTGCCGGCCAGAACCCCCACTTCCTCCTCCGGAAAAAGGACGACAAGGTCTATGCCACGACCTCGCTGTCCAGCAAGATCATCAGAGTCGAGGGGCAGGTGCTTACCGACCTCGATAAAAAGCCCGAGGACCTTCGGGAGAAGGGCGTGGACATCTTCAACGCCTGGGAAGCGGACAAGCTCAAGGTCAAAACCGCCGCGCTGGAGCTGGCGGTGTCCAAA
>JBAVVA010000373.1:0-8683 GCA_049697055.1 Candidatus Aminicenantales bacterium | reverse complement strand
TCCCTGGAAAAGAATGTCGCCTTCGTCGGCGTTCTGCTTGGGATAAACGATGCTGTTGTACTCGAAGCGCAGCCCCAGGCTGAGGTTGATGTTCCGGGTGAGCGCCCAGTTGTCCTGAACGAACCCGGCATAATCGTTTACCCAGTCCAGGCGGTTAAACCCGCCGCCCTTTAGAATCAGTGTGTCGGCGTAGTTACCGGGAGCATTCATGTCATTGTAGCAGCCGCCGGTGACCGGGTCAGCCACGCCGTGGACCAGCCAGCTGGTTCTGGCCAATTGGGCCTCGCCGCCGAACTTAAGCTCATGGGTGCCGGCCAGGTTGTCCACGAAGGCCGTGGCATCGGCGTTGAACTGGAACCGGTTGCGGCCGTAATGGTCCTGGTTCCGCCAGGCATTGCCGCTAGAGACAGCGGTAGGTATCATATAGACTTGGGCTTCGTTGCCTTTGGCGTCCAGGAGCAGCTGGTACAAGACCATACCGTATCTCACGTTCATAAAGAAGCTGTTGCTGAAGAATTTGGTCCACTGGGCATTCAGAACATGGCTCGGGGAGGTCTGCTTGATGGTGACGCTCTCGGTCGCAAATTTAGAGGCGCCCCGGTCATTGGTGATGCGGTCGGAGTAGTTGTAGGAGAGCATTAACTTGTCGTTGGGCCCCGGCTGGAAGCTCAACTTGGCATAAGGGTAGGGCAACATGGTTTTGAACGGTTTTTCCTGCCCCGGCGCGGAGCCTGCCGGATAGCCGGCCACAAAGGCTTCTGTGCTGTCAAAACTGCCGTTCATGAAGAACCACAGCTTGTCCTTGATGATGGGGCCGCCCAGGGTCACTATCGGTTCATATTCCAATTTGTTGCCGCTCTTGGAGCCGGCCAGGGGTGTGCCCTGGGTGTTGTCCCCCTTCAGCTTCTCGCTGTTCAAATAGATGGAGGCCGTCCCGCTGAATTTGTTGCCGCCCGACTTGGTCACCACGTTGACCACGGCGCCGCGGACGCTGCCGTACTCGGCCGTCAAACCGGCGATCTGGATGGATAACTCGTCCATGATATCCAGGCCGAAATTGACGCTCTGCGTGCCGGTGGCGGCATCGACCAAGTTCACCCCATCCAGGAGGTAGGAGTTGTCCATGGTGGAGCCGCCGGCGGCCGTGTCACCCGTAACGCTCGGGGCCATGTTGAAAAAGGTGCCCAGGGTACGGGGCGCGGGGATCGACTGGAGGAAGATACGATCCAAGTTGGCCGGCCGCGTCGTCCGCTGCTTATCGACAGTGGGCGACTGGCCGATGACCGTGACCGACTCCTCCAGGGTCCTCTGCTCCATGATGATGTCGATGGTGGAAGTCAGGGCAACCGAAACCCTCACTCCCTTGCGGATCACCGTCTTCATGCCCTGCAATTCGAAGGTGACCTCATAATCACCAGGGGGCAAGCCCATGAAGCGGAAATTGCCCTGGGCATTGGTGGTTACGGTCACTGAGGGCAGCATCATGGCCGGGGACTTGATGGTGACAGCCACCCCCGGCAATGGTCCTTCCGAGGAGCTTACGGTGCCGACAATATTGCCGGTCTGCGTTGTCTGCGCCATCCCCAGCCCGGCAAGGCAAAGGATGGCGGCCACTAAGAGAAGCTTTTTAAACATAAAACCTCCTTTAAAAGATAAAAAAACAAATCACAAAGAAAAATAAGCAAAAAACATGCCAGGTTGTTAACTAAAATTAAATCAATAATGAAAAGAAAATTCAATTATCTGGATAAATTATTCAATATTTTGATTTTTTTACAAAAAATTGAATCAATTAAAGCTCGATCCTGGCTCCAAGCTGGAAAATCCGCGAGTCATTGATCGCCGTCATCTGCAGGTATTTGTAAGTCGTCGTAAGCATCTCGATTTCCGTGATGAAAACAGAAACGGGTGGGGTCCTGTCGCAGCCGACCTTTCCGGAGACACCAACCTTTGCCCCTCTTGTTTCACCAAGGGGGGCTAGAGGGGAATAAAGTCCGATAATGAGAATTCAATAGGTGTCTCCGGCTATTCCGAGGCTGCGCGCGGGTGGTATTGCCGGAGAGGCCGGCCCCTCCGCCGCGCCACCCCCTAGTGATCTGGGCGCATCATGGAAAATGAGATGCTTCCTAGGTCGAGCATGCGCTTGACTTAAATTATCGGCAGGAGATACTATCCTTAAAATCAATTCATGAAAACGGTCTCTCTTCTCGTTTTGATCTTCTTATCCATGTTTGCCTATTCCGCCGGGGCTGTCTCCGTCGGCAAAAAATACGAAGAACCGAAGCCGCGCATAGCGGACTTGTTTTTTATGCTGCTCATCTGGGCGGCCGCGATCTTTAGCCGAAAAGGCCTGGACTGGAACAAATGGCTTCTGACCTGCGGATGGGTCGTTTTGGCCTATTTGACCGGCCGGCTGACTTCCCTTTTTAGAAAACTCCCGGTCAAGCGGAACGGGCCCGCTCCCGATAAGCCGGCCGAGCCGGCTCACCGAGTCAAGAAACTCTGGCCCACCTGGAAAGCATTTTCAAAAAGATCCGGGAATTTCCAAAGCCGGCTGATCCTCTCCTACTTCTTCTTCCTGTGTGTGACTCCTTTCGGCCTGGCCGTCAAAATCTTCGGGGACCCCTTGAGGCTCAAGCAGGGAGAAAAAACATCTTACTGGCTCCCCAAAAAAGATACGGCCGGCGACGTTGAAGAATCCCGGAGGCAGTTCTGATGCACATTCTGGGAATTTCCTGCTTTTACCATGACGCGGCCGCCGCCCTCCTTAGGGACGGAACGCTCCTGGCCGCAGCCGAGGAAGAGAGATTCACCCGGATCAAGCATGACTTCGGCTTCCCCAGGAATTCCATAAAATTTTGCCTGAGCTCGGCCGGCCTTTCGGCCCGGGACCTGGATTACGTGATCTTCTACGAGAAGCCTTTCCATAAGTTCGACCGCATTCTGATGACAATGCTCCAGGGCTATCCCCGGTCCTGGAAATCTTTCCGGGAGGCCATGATCAACTGGCTGGGAGACAAGCTGTGGGTCAAGAGCCTTATCAAAAACGAGCTGGATATCGAGGACAACAAAATACTCTTCAGCGAGCACCATATGTCCCATGCGGCCAGCGCGTTTTATGCTTCCCCCTTTGAAGAGGCCGCCATCCTGACCGTGGACGGCGTCGGCGAATGGACCACCGCCGCCCTGGGCCGGGGGAAAGGAACGCGCCTTCAACTGCTCAAGGAGATCCCCTTCCCCCATTCGCTCGGCCTTCTGTACAGCGCCTTTACGGCCTTCCTGGGCTTTCAAATCAATGAGGGGGAATACAAGGTTATGGGCATGGCGCCTTATGGACGGCCCCTCTATGCCGAAAAAATCAGCGACAAGCTCATCCGGGTCGGCCAGGACGGGTCTTTCCGGCTAAACATGGATTACTTCTCTTATCATTACTCGGATGAAAAGACATTCAATTCCAAATTCGAGGGACTCTTCGGAAAGCCCAGGAATCCCGAAATGCCTTTTTTCACGTCGCGGATGAGATACCCTTCTGACTTTGGAGACAGGCCTTTGAACACCGGCGAGCTCTGCCGTCAGAATGAGCACTACGCCGACGTGGCCGCCAGCATTCAGAAAGTCACCGAAGAGGTTCTTCTGAAAATGGTCCGCTCCCTCCACCGGGAGACGGGACTCACCAAACTCTGCCTGGCCGGGGGAGTGGCCCTCAATTCGGTGGCCAACGGGAGAATCCTCAGGGAAACTCCCTTCCGGGAGCTGTTCATCCAGCCGGCCGCCGGAGACGGGGGGGGCGCCCTGGGAGCGGCTCTCTATGCCTACCACGGCCTCCTGGGCCGGCCGCGGACATTCGTCCTGGAGCACGCCTATTGGGGCCAAGCCTACACGGAAAAAGAGATCAGAGAATTTCTGGAGGGGAGCGGTCACCCCTATCAGTACATTCCAGATGAGCCGTCGCTGGTGGACAGGGTGGTGGGGGCGCTCCTCCAGGAAAAAGTGGTCGGGTTTTTCCAGGGGAGATTCGAATGGGGCCCCCGGGCCCTGGGCAACAGAAGCATCCTGGCCGACCCGAGGGGCGAGGAGATGAAAGATGTGGTGAACATCAAAATCAAGTTCCGCGAGCCGTTTAGGCCTTTTGCCCCCGTCATCCTGGAAAAAAATGTTTCAGATTTTTTTGCCGATGACAACATCGCCGGCCAGTATCCGGCCAGGTACATGCTCTTGGTCATGCCGCTCAAAGAAGACAAGGCCGCCTCCATCGGCGCCGTCAACCATCTGGGGACGGGCCGGCTCCAGACGATCCGCCCAGAGTGGAATCCTCGCTACTACCGGATCGTCGAAGAGTTCGGGAAAGCCACCGGAATACCCGTGCTCCTCAATACCTCCTTCAACCTCAGGGGCGAACCGATGGTCAACACTCCGGCCGATGCCTTCCGCACCTTCCTCCACAGCGGCCTTGATGTCCTGGTCCTGGAAAATTTCTGGATAGAGAAATAGCGTGAAAAAATTCCTGAGCAAAATTTCTATTCTTGGGGAATTCCTGGCCTTTCTGTGGAAGCAAAAATTATGGTGGCTCATACCCCTGATCGTATTGCTCCTCCTTATCGGGTTCCTTCTTCTTTTCGCCCAGAGCTCGGCCATCGCTCCCTTCATCTATTCCCTCTTCTGAATTTATCCTGCCTTGCCTACCGGAAATATTCACTTTGCCTTGACACTTTGCCTACCGTCCTTGACATGTTTCAAGCCATATGTTAGCCTTCTAAAAAAACTGGGAAAGGGAACAGGGGGGTGACAATGTCCCAGCTTGCAGCCGCAGGCGAAAACCAATTTCCTAATTCTTTGGCGATAGCGGCCAGATCGGCCGCGAAGGCGGCGCGAAGGCTTGACAACGCCTTGGAATATAAAAATAGCCTCACGCTTAAAAGCGTCATCGAACGGATAAGAAAACAGACGATCTCAAAGCGAAAGGCGATCTCCCTCCTTTTATTTTTTTGCTCAAGTCCAATCTTTGCTTCCGCTCAAACTCTGCAGGAAATTCCTCCGCTCAATCACGTCCCGGCCGCCAGCTTCGTCATCGGACAGCTGCACGAAGTGGCCGTATCGGCTCAGCCGGGAGTGGCGTGGGTGGCCTGTTTTTACCGCTATCAGGAGGGCGGCGAATTCACCTCTTTAACCCTTGACCGCAAAACCGAGACCTCCTTCAGCGGCGCGATTCCGGCCGACACATCGGGCGGCCTCTCTTTGGAATATTATTTCGCGGCCAAGGCGGGCGAAAGCATCGTCTATCTGCCCGCACAGACCCCGGAGGAGGTGTTCAAGATTCCGGGAAAGACGGGCGAAGCCCTTCCGGCGGCCAAGCCCGAAATCCCGGCGGCCGAAGCTCCGCCGGCCGCCCCCTTTCCTTTGAGTTTTACCTCGTCGCTTCAATATGAACTTTCCAAGTCGACCGGAAGTTCGACGGAGCCGTTTACCCATTTCGAGTCCGTCTCCCTCGCTTATCAATATTGCAAGGATCGCCTGAGCTTGGACCTCAACGCCCGAGCGACGTTCACCGGGAATCCCCCGACCGGCAGCTCAAAATCCGACCTTCCCGGGCTGGCCCTCTCTTTGAAGACCAGAGCCCATGCCCTGAGCGCCGGGGATTTGAGCTTGAACGAATCCGAATTCAGCGCCACCGGAATTGGCCGGCGCGGGCTGGAATACAGGTTCGATGACGGGCGATTCTACGTTCACGCCTTCATGGCCAATTCTCAACAGCTCTCCGGCTTCAAGGGGATCGGCGTTCCGCCTTCGGCCAACGCCCTTTATGGAGGCGTCGCCGGCTTCTCGCTCTTCCAGGGGGGGCTGAACCTGAAGGCGATCTTCATCACCGGAAAAGACGACCCGTTCAAGGCGGGAAACGGCGGCTTCTGGCCTCTTGCCGCGCCCCGCCAAGGGAACGTCTTGGCCGTCGCCGAGGAGAGCAGCCTTTTTTCCGGCCGCTTCCGGCTGAACGCGGAATTCGCCTCGAGCCGCTACGACAAGGACACCCAAGACGCCGAGGGGGCCATCTCGGACTCGGCCTGGCGCATCTCGGCCGGCTACAGGACCGACAAATTCGAGATCGGCGGCGGCTATCGCCGCCTCGGACCGGATTTCAACTCCATCGCCCAGCCATTTTTCACCGCTGACCGAGCCGGGATGAACGCCTCGGCAGCCCTGACGCTCGAATCTTTCCGCCTCTCCGCCCGCTTCGCCAACGAGCGCAACAACGTCGGGGACGATCCGAATGTATCAACCTCCCGCAACACGACCGGCGGAGCCGACCTCGGCATCAGCATCGGCCGTTCGGCCGACCTCCAGGTCGGATACGACCGGACCTGGCAGAAAGCCGGGCCAGACCAATTCTTTTTGGGAAACGAGGAACTTCTGAAAAGCGGGCTCCGGGGGTCGCTCGTCATCAACCCGAGCCCCTCGACGGGCTTGACTTTCTCAGCCCAGCTCGAGAACGTGACTTGCAAGCAGGCGCCGGAGAAAGACGGCCGGTCCTTCGGCCTCAACTTCGGCGCCTCGTTCCGGGCGGGAGAACGTTTCACCTTCAATCCTGCTCTTAGCTATAATCTCTACGACAATGTCTCCACGGGAGAGAAAACTCATTCCCAGGGCGTTTTCGCCAGCGGCAACTTATACCTTGTCCCCGCCTTCGTCTCGCTCTCGTTCACCGGTTCCTACAACCGGGCCGCGCTTCCGGGAGGGGATGTCACCCAGACGACGGCGTTCGAGGGAGGGCTGAACCTCGAACGGCGTGGTCTCGGCGGCTTTGCGACAATCATCCTCTCCATCGGGGGAAGCTTCGTTAAAAACGTGGGCGGCGGCGTGTCTTCGCCGGCGGACACGAGAATCTTCGTCAAGGCCGATATTGCCTTAAACTAAAGGAGTGCGCCATGAAGCATCGTCCAGTCTTCATCCTTGCGATCTTTATCTTTATCCTCGGGACGGCCAGCCCGCAGGTCCAGCCCTCGATCTCGTTTACGCCGGCCCAGCCGCGGCCCGGCGAGACGGTGATGTTTACATTGCACCCATCCACCAGCAACATCGTCGGCAGCGCCATCGTCTGGGATTTTGGAGACTCGACGGCCACGCTTCCGACCAGCATTAGCCAGCGGGTCGTAAGTCATGTCTTCGCCCGGGCGGGGACGTTTGTCGTCGGCGCCCGCTATACTTTGGGCTCGGACCGGATCGAAAACCCGAAAGTAACTGTCACCGTGGGCGAGGCCGAAGGGCCGCGGGCTGCGTTCGCTATCTCCGGCCTTCTCCTCCGGTGGAACGACGGCCGGACCGCCATCCAGGTCGGAAAGGATTTTTCGCCTCTCATCGCCTACGCCGACCTCAAGTTCCAGGGGACTGGAATCCTTTATTATCAATGGCTCGTCGACGGCAACGTCTTCAAAACCGGTCAGACCGGCCTGACGTTCGCCGGCCAGGCGACGATCGACTCGGGCGCGACGCCCGGCCTGCCCACCCAGACGCCTGGGATTCATCAAGTTTCGCTCCGTTTCGTCCGGCCGGCGGCCTCTTTTGCCCTACCGGTCATCACCTACGAAGTCGCCGCGGCGAGTCGCCGTCTGCCGCCGCCGCGGATCGAGCAGGCCGTTCCGTCTCAGCTCGAGCCGGGAAAGGACTACGAGCTCTCCCTGGTGGGGAGCGGCCTCACCCCCGATACGGACATTTCGCTCGGTCCTTCGATCGCTATCCTGGAGAAAGCCAAGATTCTATCCGGGATTCAGGCCACCTTGAAAGTCTTCGTTCCGCTGACGGCCAAAAAGGGAGAGTACCCGGTTTCGGCTGCCAACGCCAACGGGACTTCGAGCGGCCCGGGCGCGGTCACAATCGGCCTGGCGACTAAGCCCATCGTCTCGGCGAAGCCCCTTCCGGCTAAGGCCTTCTGCCCAGATTTCTCGGCGGTCAAACACGCCCCGACAATGATGGTCCACGGCTACTCGGCAATGAAAGAGAGCAAGAGCAAGGAGATTCTCGTCCTCGACGACTACCCGACGTTCAGCTGGACTTCGGCGAACCTCGGCCAGACCGAGTTCTGGGATTTCATTATCCTCGACAAAAGTCAGAAAAACGTTCTCTTCCGGCGGCGGCTCGATGCCTTCGTCCTCCAGACCAAGCTGACGTCGGCTGAGGTCGTTAAGCTTGTGGCCGACGCTAAGGGAAGCCATTGGGCCGCCCAAACGGAAACGCTGAGGCCCCAAAGCGGGTCGGAAGCAGGAATTCCAGTCGAAACCGAGGTTCCAGATTGGACGATCGACGATCAGGCCTGGGCCATACGCGACAAGGGCGATGTCTATGTCGGAGTCGCCGGATACCGCCGCTATACTTGCCTCGGAGGAAGCTTTACTGAAGCCAAACCGGCCTCCGGCGGTCCCCAGACAAAAACAGGAGACGAATTCGCCTTCAGAACCTATGAAATCGTAACCGAACATTCCGGTCTTTTCCCGTACAGGCTTCCCGGCCTGCCGGCCGGGATCGGGTGCCCCGAAGGCGGCCAGACTCGGCCCGGGAATTCCGTCCAGTGTGCCCCGACTTTTAAAGAAAAGATCAAACAACCGAACGGCAAGTACGCGGAAGACCCAAACAACTATGTTGACACTCCGTTTCGCGTTTCGGGAGATTTTTCGGTGGCCGATTCCCCCTACAATGT
>JBAVVA010000372.1:0-1807 GCA_049697055.1 Candidatus Aminicenantales bacterium | reverse complement strand
CCGGCACCGGATGTGTTTCCTGCGGATCCTTCAAGATCAAAGAAGCTCTGGAGAAGGAGGTCAGGAAGCGAAACCTCCAGGAGGAAGTCCTCGTCATCGCCACAGGCTGCAACGGTTTCTGCGAGAGGGGCCCCATCCTTATGGTCCACCCCGAGGGTATCTTCTACCAGCAGCTCAAGGTTGAAGACATTCCATTCCTTGTCGAAGAGCACCTTCTGAAGGGAAGACCCGTTAAGAAACTTATGTATATCCCCCCCGCCGAACAAGAGCCGGTCCCCAAGATGAAGGACATCGAGTTCTTCAAACACCAGCGGCTCATCGTCCTCCGCAACCGCGGCCGGATCGACCCGGAAAAGGTCGAAGAATACATCGCCTTCGACGGCTATGAGGCCATGGCCAAGGCTTTGACCGAGATGACGCCCGAAGAGATCATTGCCGAGATCACCGCCTCCGGGCTTAGGGGGCGGGGCGGCGCCGGCTTTTTCACGGGAAAAAAGTGGGAAGCCTGCCACCGGGCAGAAGGAAGGCCCAAGTATTTCATCTGCAACGGAGATGAGGGAGACCCGGGCGCTTTCATGGACCGGTCCGTCCTGGAGGCCGACCCCCATTCCGTGTTGGAAGGGATGGTGATCGGGGCCAAAGCCATAGGAGCCGAGAAGGGATTTATTTATATCCGGAACGAATATCCGTTGGCCTTGCATCGCGTCAATATCGCCATCCGGCAAGCGCAGGACCTTGGCCTTCTCGGAAAGGATATTCTGGGAACAGGATTCAATTTCGATATCGAGGTTGTGCAAGGCGCGGGCGCCTTCGTCTCTGGAGAAGAGACCGCCCTGATGGCTTCCGTAGAAGGAAGGATAGCCACCCCCCGCCAAAGACCGCCCTATCCCGCCCAAAAAGGTCTGTGGGGGAAACCCACGACCATCAATAATGTCGAGACCTGCGCCACCGTGCCCAACATTATCCGGCGCGGCGCGAAGTGGTTTTCAAGCCTCGGGACGGAGACGAGCAAAGGGACGAAGATCTTCTCCCTGGTGGGCAAGATTAACAACACCGGCTTGGTCGAAGTTCCGATGGGAATCAGCCTCCGGGATATCGTCTACGGCATCGGCGGCGGCATCCCCCAAGGCAGAAAATTTAAAGCCGTCCAGATCGGCGGACCGTCGGGCGGCTGTATCCCTCAGACGCTCCTGGACTTGCCCATCGATTACGAAAGCCTGACCAAAGCCGGGGCCATGATGGGTTCGGGCGGCATGATCGTCATGGACGAGAACACCTGCATGGTGGACGTGGCCAAGTACTTCCTCAACTTCCTCCGCGACGAATCCTGCGGTAAATGCGTTTCCTGCCGCGAGGGCACGCAGCGGATGTGGGAGATCGTTAAGGACATCACTGACGGGAAGGGGAAGGCCGAAGACCTGGCCCTCCTCGAAGAGCTGGCCAAATCGGTCAAGGACGCTTCCCTGTGCGGCCTGGGCCAAACAGCGTCCAACCCGGTGTTCACCACGCTCCGCTATTTCCGCCACGAATACGAGACGCACATCAAGCAATTGCGCTGCCCGGCCCTGGTCTGCAAGGAAATCGTCGGGTCGCCCTGCCAATACATCTGCCCCGCCGATCAGGAGGCCTCCACTTACATCGCCTTGGTGGCCAAGGGCGATCTAGCGGAAGCCTATCGCATCATACGCAAGGACAATCCCCTGCCCAGCGTCTGCGGCCGGGTCTGTCATCATCCCTGCGAAAAAGTCTGCCGGGCGGGTGAGATGGGTGAGCCCATCGCTATCCGCGCACTCAAGCGCTTCGTCCT
>JBAVVA010000371.1:0-8887 GCA_049697055.1 Candidatus Aminicenantales bacterium | reverse complement strand
GGACAATATTTCCGTCCAGCGAGGCGATAATCAGGAAATCGTACCACTTCTTATCTTCCAGCAGGGATTGGAGGAGGGGCTTCAGCCGGGAGACGTCCTCAATCGTTTCCAGCTTGATCCGGGAATAGGAGCGCAGGTCGGAATCGCGGTCATTGAGGAAGAGGGCAATGGACTTGGCGTTCTCCTCGACGGTCTCCGCCAGGCGGCCGTAGATCTGCCTCTTGATGAGGGAGGAGGATTCATACTTGACGGCGAAATAGAGAACGATGAAAGGGATGACGAAAAGGAGCAGGGTCAGCAAAGCGTTGCGCGAAGTCAAATGGGCATGATATTTTCCTTCGAGCGTCGGAGAAGCGTCCTTTATTTGGGGCATAGCCATTCTTATTCTACCAGACTCTCCAGCGGCCGGCCATAGAATCCGGCTTTTCTTGAGTTGGGGACCTGATTTGTTTACAATGACAATTTCCGGAGGTGAACCGGCTATGCCCAAACCATTCCTGCCGCAGAAAGCTTACGCTAACCCGAAGTTCCTTGAATCAGCGGAAGCCCGCTCCATCCGCATCCTGAGCGAATATCTGGAACCCCTGACCAGGCTTCAGGCCAACAAGGTCAACAGCACCATCCTCTTTCTCGGCTCTTCGCGAGTCAAGATGGGCCGCCGGAGCGCGGAATTGGCCAGCTATTACTGGCAAGCAGAAGAGCTGGCCTTCCGGCTGGCCGGTTGGGCCAAAACCCTCAAGCCCCGCGGCAAGGACTTTGTCATTTGCACCGGCGCCGGGCAGGGCATCATGGAGGCCGCCAACCGCGGGGCAGCCCGGGCCGGGGCCAAGTCCATCGGCATGAACATCTCCCTTCCGGCCGAGCAATTTCCTAATCCCTATATCTCGCCCGAATTATCCTTCATCTTCCATTATTTCTTCATGCGCAAGTTCTGGCTTATCAACAAGGCCCGGGCTGTGGTGGCTTTCCCCGGCGGCTACGGGACTTTGGACGAAGTCTTCGAAATTTTAACCCTCCTCCAGGCAGAAAAAATTCCGCGCCAAGACATCGTCCTTATGCTCTATGGAGAAGACTACTGGAATAAAGTCATCCATTTCGACAGCCTGGTCCGCTCCGGAGCCATCTCAGCCGAAGACTTGAAGCTCTTTGCTTTTTGCTCCTCGCCGGCCGAAGCTTTTCGCTTTCTCAAGAACCGGCTGAAGAAGTTCATTTGAAGACCAGCCTGACGGGCCTCCTGGCGGCAGCGGTGGCCGTCCTGGGGCTGGCCTCCGGCTGCCGGCCGCGGATACTCCCCCCTGAAAACGGACTTCAGGCCGGCATCGCCTCCTGGTACGGAGAGGACTTCCACGGCCGGCCGACCTCCAACGGCGAGATCTACGACATGAACGAGCTGACCGCGGCCCATCCCACTCTGCCCTTCGGCACGATGGTCGAGATCACCAACCTCCTCAACGGCCGGACGGTCACGGTCAGGATCAACGACCGGGGTCCTTTCGTTGACGGCCGGATCATCGATCTGTCCTACGCCGCAGCCCGGCTGCTGGACATGGTCGGCCCGGGAACGATCCCCGTTCGGCTGGAGGTTGTCAAGGAGGTCTCCCCTGCTCCGGCCGGCCGATATTTCTTCGTCCAGGTCGGCGCATTCATCCTCCAGGCTAACGCGGAAACCCTGGCCGCCAACCTGCGGCCCGATTTTCCTGAGGTAACGGTCTCTCTATTTCAGACTGAGACGCAGACCTATTACCGGGTGAGGATCTCGGCCTCCTCCCGGGAGGAAGCTCGGAGCCTGGCCGGCCGCCTTTCAGGCCTGGGCTACAACGTCATCCTGATTGAACTTCGCTGAGGAGCACGGGGAAAAGACGCTTTGGTCCGCTTGGCTAAGGCCGTCCAGACCCGGCTTCCTGGCGTTCGAACAGATAGGCCGTTTTGAGCAGCCGATTTTCCCGGCCGTCATGAACGGCGAATTGTCCGCCGCTGAACAGGGTGGCCGCCCCATAGTCTCCTTTTTTGTTGAGGGCATAGAAGCTCATCCCGAAGTTTGGCTTTCCGTCCTTGGTGAGCAGCCGGGGCGTGAGTTTTGTCTTGGCCGCGATATAGTCCAAAGCCTTGAGGCAGGCCTCCTCCGGCGAGGCGCCCCGGCCCATCCAATTCACGATTTGGAAGCTGGCGCAGGTGGTGAGGTTGGCCTCTCCGCGGCCCGTGGAACCGGCTGCGCCGATCTCGTTATCGACATAAAGGCCGGCCCCGATGATGGGAGAGTCGCCCACCCGTCCCGGGAGTTTGAAGGCCAAGCCCGCGGTCGTGGTCACCCCGGCCAGGTCGCCCGAGGCGTCCACGGCAAGGCAGTTGATCGTGCCGTAAGTCTCCATGGCCTGCTGGAGTGCGGCCGTCAATTTTTTCCCTTCCGGGGGGAGCCAGTTGTCCCGGTTGGAGAGCTTTTCTTTCCACTCCAGCCAGATCTGGCGAGATTCGTCGGTCAGCAGATTCTCTTCTTTGAAGCCGTGGGCTTTGGCAAACTTGAGCGCGCCCTCGCCCACCAGCAGGACATGATCGGTCCGCTCCATGACCAGCTTGGCCACTTTGGAGGGGTTCTTGATATTGCGCAGGGCGGCCACAGCCCCGGCTCGGTGGGTGGGGCCGTGCATGACCGAGGCATCCAGCTCGACTACGCCTTCCTCGTTGGGCAGCCCGCCGTAGCCCACCGAGTTGTCGTTGGGGTCGTCCTCGACAATATTCACGCCGGCGATGACGGCGTCCAAAGGATCGGCGCCCTGCCTTAGGAGCTTCATGGCCCGGGCCGTAGCCTGGATGCCGTTGCGGCTGGCCACCACACAGGGCCAGCGTCCGGGCGCCGGCTGCGCCTCCTGGCCGACGGCTCCCAGAGCGGCCGAGGGCTTGCCCTCGATTATGACCGCCGCGCCCGCCGCCAATCCGGTTTTTAAAAAGTCACGCCGGGAATAGGGTTTCGACATGGGCATCCTCCTGGCTCGTCTTGTATAAGATGATAGTGAATTTACCTAAAAAGTTTTGGATTAGCAAGAAAGAGAAACTATTGCTTCCCGCGGCAATGGAAGCATCTCCGAAGCAATGATCGGATTGACAAAACCTCCGGTCCTGAGTAAGAATTTTTGCTTTTAAAGCCATGAAAAAGCAGGTTCTCCTGTCCGCCTCGCTGTTCCATGCCTTGAACGACGCCGCCACGGTCGTGGTGCCCATGACCCTGCCCCTCCTCTACAGCCAGAAATTCCTCATCACCCGCTATGCCCAGATCGGCTTGCTATCAAACTTGGGCCTGATGGCCACCCTCATCTTCCAAATGCTCATCGCCCATTGGGCGGACCGTTTCGCCTACAAAAAGCTCCTGGTGGCGAGTTGCCTGGGCTTGACCGCCTCGCTGGCTCTGATCACCACGGCTCAAACCTTCGGCTGCCTTCTCCTCTTCCATATCCTGATGCGCATCTTCACCAGCTTCTACCATCCCCTGGGCATTTCCCTAGTTTCCAAGACACACCAGCAGCACGAGATCGATCAGGCCATGGGCGTGCAGAGCGCCTCCGGAAACCTGGGCGTCTTACTCGCTTTTCTGACCACCGGGTTCTTGACCCAGGCCTACGGCTGGCGACTGCCCCTCCTGGTTTGGGCTGCCATCGGCCTGCTGCTGGGAGTCCTGAGCTATCTGGCCGTCCGCCGCATCACCCTCTCTGCCGAAAAGCCCCCCTTGCCCAAGGTTTCGCGTTGGTTGCGGACGGCGGCCCAGATCAAGGACTACATTCCCGGCTTCATCTACGGCGGGGCGGGCTGGGGCGTGACCGTCTATTATGCCCCTTCGCTCTTCAACCACAAGTTCAATGTGCCTTTGGGCCAGACCGGCATCTTTTTAGCGGCCTGGGTTGGCTTCGGATCGGTAGTCGCTTATTTCTTTGGATGGCTCAGCCAGCGGCTCGGACGCAGGAACCTCTCCATTTTGTCCATGTTCGGCTCGGCCGCGACTCTGGCGGTCATCGGCCTGGCTCCCTTTAACGGCCTGGCCCTGGCCGGCCTCATTCTTTTCGGGGTTTTTCTACTATTGATTTATCCGGCCATGCAGTCTTTCGTGGGCAACAAAGTTGAGGATAAGGACCAGGCCTTGGCCTTCAGCCTAGTGGCCAACATCCAGGTTTTATCCGGGGCCCTGGTCGTGCTGCTGGCCGGATTCCTCTCCGACCGGTTCGGGATTCACACCCCTTTCCTGCTCATGTCCGGGCTGGGCGCCCTGCTGACGGCTTTCTACTGGTTCCGCACCCCTAAAGACTGAGCCACGGAAGCCCCTCCCCCGCTTTGATCCACGAGGCGATTCATCTCTTCTTGAACTTCTCCAGGAGCTGCTCATAGATGGTATTGAGGTCCGTGTCCCGGCCGTCGATGAAGACCTTCTTGATCTGCGTTTTGAAATCCAGGATGTCGCCGTCTGCCAGAACGATATTGGCCGCTTTTCCTTTTTCTAAACTCCCCATCCGGCCGGCCACGCCCAGAATTTCGGCGGCGTTGATGGTCACCGCTTTGAGGGCTTCTCTTTTATCCAGCCCGAAAGCCGCCGCTTTGGCGGCGTGGTAGGGTAAATCCTTGGCCGCGCTCGAGCTCTGGGAGGAGAAGGCAATTTTGACGCCGGCCTGGGCCAGCAGGGCCGGGGTGCGATAGAGGGCGTCGTAGCCGTCCTCCCAGGAAGCCGGCATGTTGGTTAGCGGGGCGAAAACAACCGGCAGGCCGGATTTTTTAATTTCTTCCACGCATTTCCAGCCCTGGGTCACGGCGTAGAGGACGGCCTTCAGCTTTTCCTTGTGGACGAACTGGATGGCCTCCTTGATGTCCTTGTCGGAATGAACGGAGATCCACAGGGGGATCTCGCCCCGCAGCACGGGCTGCAGGAATTCATCGGCTTCATTGAAATCAGGGAGAGCCAGCTGGCGGGCCTTCTCCGCGTATTCTTTTTGTTTCTCATAGGCTCGCGCCCGGCGGAAGGCCTCCTCTAGCTCCTTGAACGGCTGGGAGGGCTCCGCCCCGGCGGCGGCGGCCGGCCGTTGGAAGCCCGGGCGGCCCAGGGAGGGAAGGTCCACGTGCATGGCCACCGGAGCCTTGATCAGCATCTCCGCGGGTGTCCAGCCCGTCAGTCTCACCAGGCCGCTCTGGCCGGAGATAAGCCCCCCCGATGGGGCAACCAGTACGGCGGTGATGCCGTTGGCCCGGGCGATGGGGATGTGCATAGAATCCGGCCGTAAGGCTTCCCAGGCGCGGAGCTGCGGGTTGATCCGTCCCAGCTCCCGGAAGTCCACTGTCTGGGGCATCTGGCCGATCTCGGCCAGGCCCAGCGTGCTGGTGCAGTCGATAAGGCCGGGGTAAGCGATGAGGCCCGGGGCTTCGATGACCGCCGCTCCTTCCGGGATGGCCACCTCCGGGCCGACGGCCTCGATAAGGCCGTCCTTGATCAGGATGACGCCGGAGGGAATGTCGGCCGAGGTCACCGGAATGATGCGGGCGCCCTTGATGGCGATGAGGGACGGCGTTTTTTCGGCGCCCCGCAGGATCGAGGTCAGGACAAAGAGAAACACCACAAGGCAACGGCTGATGCGGTTCATCGGACACCTCCCGCCTGTTTTTGGGGCTTGGCCTTTTTAGCCGCCTCCTCCCGTTCCTGGAGATAGGCCGCCCGGTCGAAGTAAATGTCCCCCTCGATGACGGTCAGGTCGCAGCGGGCGTAGGCGCTCAGGGGATGCTCGTTGAACACGGCTAGGTCGCCGTGCTTCCCTATCTCCAGGCTGCCGACGATCTTGTCCAGGCCGAGCTGGATGGCCGGGTTGATGGTGATGAGCCGCAAGGCTTCATCCTCGGTCAGCCGGCCGTATCTCAGGGTCTTGCCGGCCTCATTGAACAGCCGGCGGATTCTCTCGCCGCCGTCAGAGTTGAGGGAGACGAGAAGGCCCTGGCGGGTGCAGTAGGCGGCGCTCAGGGCGATGCCCTCGGCCGCCTCGATTTTGTAGGCCCAGCTGTCGATGAACACTGAGGTCCCCACGCCGGCCTCCTTGAGCTCTTTGGTGATTTTGAAGGCCTCGGGGATATGCTCGAAGCAGGCCACCTTGAAACCGAACTCTTTGGCCAGCCCCAGGAACTCGAGCGACTCGTCCGCCCGATAGCTGTGGACTCGAGCCACCAGCTTCCCGCGCAAGAGGTCGGCCAGCGCCTCCAGCCGCAGGTCCTTTCGCGGGGGCAGGAGATCCTTGGGAGGATTTTTCATTTGTTTTTGGGCCAGGTAGCGGTCCCACTGCTCCATATAAGTCCGGGCCCGGAGCAGCTCGCGCCGGATGAGGGCCTTGACGCCCATCCGGGACTGCGGGTAGCGGAGCCCCTCGGAATCGGACAGGTTGGCCCGTTTTGGATTTTCGCCCAAGGCGAACTTGAGCGTCCGGAAAGCTTGGGGGACGACCATGTCTTCAGAAGGCCGCCCCCATTTCAAGGAGAGGACGACGTTCTGTCCGCCGATGGGGTTGGCGCTGCCGTGCATGGTATGGACCATGGTCACCCCGCCGCTCAGGGCGGTGAAGATGGCCAAGTCCTCGGCGTTGAGGACGTCGGCCATATCCACTTCGGCCGTGTCCGTATCGGCCGACTCGTTGGTGCCGCTGAGGGCGATATGAGTGTGGGAGTCGATGATTCCCGGGATGACGTATTTCCCCGAAGCGTCGTAGGTCCTGATGCCGGGCGGAGCTTCCAGGCCGGCCCCTATGGCTCGGATGATCCCGTCCCGGATAAGGATGTCTCCCCCGCCCAGGATGCCGCGGGTCACGGTCAGGATTTTACCGTTCTTGATCAGCAGGTCGCCACCCTTGGCCAGAGCGGGAGCCGCGACCAAGCCCAGCAAGGTCAACAGGAGAATAATCTGGCGTGTCTTCATCGTCCGCTCCTTACTCTTTAGGCACCCTGCTCAGACGGACCTCTGCGCTGCCCATGGGAAAGGCGAGCGACCCCTCGATGAGATCCTTGTCTGCGGTGCCTTGAAAGGCAAAACTCATCGACTGGCCCATGATCACTGTTTCGATGGTGAAGGTGAGGGCGCTGCCGCTGAGAACCCCCTCGCTGATGTCCCGCTTGTTGCCCATGACGGTGGCGGTTCCGGAGACCTGGCTTCCCTGCTGGTCGAGTTCCAGGCTGATATCCATCTCGCCCATGGGGCTGACGATCTTGCCCTGCCACGACCCGCTCAAGCTGACCGCCGCCGGCCCGGCGCCGGAGGGAGGAGCTTTTTCTACGTTGAACATCTGGCCGTCCACAAAGACTTTTTCCACTTGAGTTTTCTCCTCGAAAATCTCGCCCGAGGTCAGGATGATGTTGGCGATCTTTCCCGCTTCCAAGCTGCCCAGCATCGACTCCACGCCCAGAAACCGGGCGGGCTGGATGGTCAGGGCTTTCAAGGCTTCCTCCCGAGGAAGTCCGGCCTTAATGGCCGCCCTGGTATTTTTCAGGATGTCTTCAACCTTGGTCAGGCCGCAGGAAGTTAGGGCGAATGGAATCCCCGCCTTGATTAGGGCCGCGGCGTTGGCCGGATAAATTTCTTCTTCGGCCTTTTTTTTCAGCTCATCGCCCTGGTTGGCGTAAAGGCTGGTCAGGGGAGGCTTGAAGGAGAGCGAGACGAGAAGGGGCACTTGAGCCCGCTTGACCGCCTCGGCTACCCGCCAGGCCTCATTAGCCCCGCTCAACAGCGAATTGAGCTTGAACTCTTCGATCAGGCGAATGGCCCGCTTGATGTCTTCTTGGTTGGCGCAGGTGAATATGACCGGCCGCTTGTCCACAACGTAGGGCCGGAGAGCGTCCAGGAAAGGGCTGTACTCCGGACGCTTGAAGCGACGGGGAGAGGCATTCCAGGCTGCCTGATGCCGGGCGTAGTCCTGCGTGTTGAGAAAAGATTGCCGCAGAGCGGCCATCGTTCCCATCAGGCTGGAGGGATAGACGCCGCGCTCGGTGGCGAAGTAGATGTGCAGGGCCACCGGCTGGCGGACGACCATGGCCGCGGGTTTATCGCCGTTCAGGTTGAGGAGGACGCTCTGGCCGGCAAAGATCCCCTGACTGGGCACTACCAGCACGGTAGTAAAGCCCAGGCGCTGAAGCCCGGCCAAATCGCTTTTTTTGGGCTTGAGCAGCTTGAAGGCCTGCGTTTCGGGCGTGAAGCCTTGAGGCCCGGCCGGCTGCAGTTGGGCCGGACCTCCCCCCCGGGCGGGGCCCGCCGGTTCTTCCCTGGCCGGCTCGAGAAACGCTTGGGAATGGGCGTCCAGCAGTCCGGGATAAGCGGTCAGCCCCTGGCCGTCGATGACTTCCGCATCCTCGGGAACAGCAATTTTTTCCGCCGGCCCCACGGCTTCGATGAGGCCGTCCCGGATGATGATTGTCCCCTTCTCCAAGGCCGGACCGCTGACCGGCACAACCTTGCAATTCACCAGGGCATAGGTCGGCCCGACATCGGCAGGCCGGGCCGCCTCAGGGCCCAGCCACAGGACGAGGCAGAGCAAGAGCAGGGTTGTTTTTTTCACCTTGATTTGCCTCCAGGGCGGGAGAGATTTCTATGGTCGTTGGTTTCCATAGAGCAAGTTTAAAAATCATAACAAAACGTCCGGCCGGAGTCCACACCCGCGCTGCTTACTGAGGCCGGCTTTGGCCCCGATTCTTTTCAACGATCCCTTTCCGGCGCCGCAGCGGCTCACCCGGCGTTCAAGCCCCTTAAAAGGGAATTTACGATCACAACGAATTTGTGTCCATCAAGCGGAAAGCGCAGGGTGCCTCCGCTTACCGATATATGATATATTACGCATCCATGCATCGAATCGGGCTCAGAGTCCTGCGGGCCACGGTCGGGATAGAATCC
>JBAVVA010000370.1:0-3055 GCA_049697055.1 Candidatus Aminicenantales bacterium | reverse complement strand
CGCCGGGCCGGCAAACTCCACGGCCCTATTAGCCAGGGCCGAGGTGCCCAGCTCCCGCAGAAAAAAGAGGGTCAGGTCTTTGGCCGTGGCCGAAGGGCCGGGCCGCCCCTTGATCACCACCTTGACTGTGGAGGGAACTTCGAACCAGGTCCGTCCCGTGCGGAAGGCGAAGGCGATGTCCACGTCGCCCATGCCCTGGCCGAAGCTGCCCACGGCGCCCAGGATGTTCATATGGCTGTCCGTGCCCACTACCGTGTTGTCGGCCCCGGCCAACCCCTCCTCGATGAGAACATGCGAGCCCACCCCCCGGTCGACATCGAAAACAGTCAAGCCGTGCTTTCGGGCGAAATTGCGGCAGAGCTGCTGATTGTCGGCGTATTTCAGGGAACAGGCCGGCGCGCACAGGTCGAAGGTAAAGAAGGTCCTTTGCGGGTCGGGGGGCAGGCCGCCGTACTCCCGCTCGTAATGCTTGACCACGTTGGGGCCGCCGAAATCGCGGGCGGAGCGGATATCGAGGTCGAGCCAGACGATGGCGCCCGGCCGGACCTCGTCGGCCGTATGGGCCTGGATGATCTTTTCCAGGATAGTCTGTCCCAAAGCGGGTCTCCCTCGGCCGGCTCAGAGCTTATGGGCTACGGCAGCGGCCATTTCGGACGTTTTGGACTTGCCGCCCATATCGTAGGTCCGGACCTTTCCTTCCTTGATGACGGCGGCCACGGCCCCTTCCAGCGCCCGGGCCTTGGAGGTCTCGCCCAGCCAGTCGAGCATCTGCACCGCGGCCAGGAAAGTGGCCAGGGGATTGACCTTGTCCATCCCGGTGTACTTGGGCGCCGAGCCGTGGGTGGGCTCGAAAACGGCGTACTGGGAACCGATGTTTCCGGCCGAGGCGAACCCCAGCCCGCCCACCAGCTGGGCCGCTAAGTCGGAGATGATGTCGCCGAACAGGTTTTCTGCCACCAGGACGTCGTAGTCCTGGGGGTTCTTGACCAGCCACATGCACATGGCGTCCACGTTGGCTTCCTTGAATTCAACGTCCGGGAACTTTGAGGCGATATCGCGGGCCACCCCGAGCATCAGGCCGCCCGTCTCGCGCAGCACGTTGGGCTTCTCCACGATGGTCACCGAGCGGCGTTTCTGCCGGCGGGCGTAGTCGAAGGCGGCCTGGACGATGCGCTGGCAGCCTTTCTTGGTCATGATGCGGGTGGAAACCGCGATCTCGGCCGAGGGAGTCTGCCGGAAGGCCTTCATCTTGGGATGGAGGTCGAAAGCCCGGCGGACCTCCTCGGGAAGGGGGTGCCATTCGACGCCGGCATACAGGCCTTCGGTGTTTTCCCGGAAAATGACGAGGTCGATATCATCGCGGTAGTTGAGGGGGTTGCCGGGGTAAGCCTTGCAGGGCCGCAGGTTAGTGTACAGGTCGAACTCCTGGCGGAGCCGGACGATGGGGCTGAAGTAGGACAGGCCCTGGCCCTGGAGGGCCGGGGCCAGCTCCTTGGCCGCATCTTCCTTGGGCTTTGAAGTGATGGCCCCGAACAGGCAGCAGTCCGTCTCTTTGAGCAACCTGATGGTGCGGTCGGGCAGGGCGTTCCCTTCCTGGCGCCAGAACTGCCAGCCAATTTCACCGTAGATATACTTGGCCTCCAGCTCCAATTTGTGGAGGGCGGTCATGGCGGCTTCCACAACGTCCAGGCCCACGCCGTCGCCGGGCAGGACCGCGATCCTGTATTTGGACATCAATCGCTCCTTAGGTGGAATAATGGTTAAAAAGCATTTTACCCGTTTGAAAATAATTTATCAAAGGACGGGAAGGGCCTGATAGCATCTCCAAACCCCTCCTCTCCTTGAATGCTAGGCCATACAATTGGAGATGCTATCGAAGAGCCTTTAATCTCCGCCGAAAGCGGCGGACCTTCATCAGATTGCCGCAGGTGTTCTCGCACCAGCGGCGGCTGCGGTTCTTGCTGCGGTCCAGGAACACCCAATGGCAGTCCCTGTTCTGGCAGACCTTGAGACGGGAGGGGTCGCCCTGGACTATGGTTTCGGCAAAGGAGCCGGCGATGGCGGCCAGGGCCGCTTCCATCTTGTCGCCGAGGGGAACCAAAGCGATCTCCGGTTTCCTGCCTGAAACCAGGACTCTCCTGATCAAAGGAATACGGCCCAGGTACCCGTTCAAGCCGTTCCAGTCTTCGGCCGCAGCTTTTTGGCGGGTTGCATATTTATCGGCGAGGCGCCGGAGCACCGTCCTGAGCTCGCGCAGACGCGGCGCCAGACGGCTGGGCGGAACGCCGGCCAGGTCCAGCTTCCAGCGGGAAAGATACTTTTCCAGCCAGAGGGGGTTGTCCAGCCTGTCCTCCCGCTTTCCCGAGCCGCGGTAATCGCTCCAGTCGCTGTTCAGCAGGTCGAGCCACAGGCCGGGGTCCATTGTAACCTCCAAAATATAAATTGACAATTACACGAAAATGGCGCTAAAGTCAACATGTAACTGGCTTAACTTGATTTACAAGTTACATGGGCAAGAGGCCCAAAGCCGGCCCGCAAGAGCCGGCCTCCATCAAGAAGGAGTGGCCATGATGATGAAAGAGGTCCTCAGAACCTGGGCGGAAAAACGAGGCTACCGGTTCGCTTCGGGCGGGCTTCGCGTCCTGGATGAAATTCGCAACACCCTGCAAGAACGACAGGATAGGGGCGAGATCGACCCGGCCTTTTTCCTGGAGAACCTGACCTCCTTCACTTATCTCCAAAACATTTCCCTGGAAAATTCGCGCTCGGTCATCCTGGTGGCCGTACCCCGCCCGGCCCACATCCTATCCTTCAGGTACCGGGAAAAGGACATCGAAACAATACTCCCCCAGACCTACGTCCGCTACCGACGGACCTACGACGATGTTCGCGACGATCTCCGCCAGGCGCTGTCCGGAACCGGCTATCGCCTGGAACTCCTCAATGCTCCTTTGAAATCCCTGGGGGCGAGTCTGGGGATTCTGTCCTATGGCCGGAACAATATCGGCTATATCGAAGGCTTGGGAAGCTTCGTCCAGCTTGTCGGCCTCCTGAC
>JBAVVA010000369.1:0-4850 GCA_049697055.1 Candidatus Aminicenantales bacterium | reverse complement strand
GCCTCTATGACTTAGCCGTCCTGGAGGCCGTCTCGGCCGCCCGACTAACCGCCATCCAGCAGAGCGTGCGGGTCATGGGCTTCGATATCGACCTCAGCCAGAAGCGGATGGCGGAGAGCATCGGGTTTGCCGTGACCCTGGTCATGCTGGGGTTCACTCTCATCAGCCTGGTCATGGTCGGGATCGCCGCGGTCAATATCGCCCACACCTTCTTCATGCTCATCTCCGAGCGGAGTAGAGAGATCGGACTTCTCCGGGCGGTGGGCGCGACGAGGCGGGACGTGCGGGCCATGGTCCTGGGCGAAGCCGCTTTGGTGGGGGCTTTTGGCGGGGCAGTGGGCGTGGCCGCCGGGGTGGCGGCCTGCCTCCTGGCGGACGTTCTGGCCGTGAGGCTGCTGCCGGAGTTTCCATTCAAGCCGGACCATTTCTTCAGCTACCCGGGGTGGATGTTTATCGGGGGAGTGGCGGCAGCCATCGTCTTCTGTGTGGCCGGCGCCTTCGCTCCGGCCAGCCGGGCGGCCGGGCTTGACCCGGCCAGCACCCTCAGTGGACGGTAAGATATCCATTCTCAACATCCCTTTTTCCTAGAAGGATCCCGATTATCAAAGGGAAGCATTTCTAAATATGTGATGACTTGACGGAAAGTTGCGGCCAGGCTTGAGCATTGGCCGGAGCGAGCATAAGGCCGGATTTAGCCCTCGCGAAGCGCTCTTCGAGGATTTCCGGCATTCTTTTAGCCGGCTGGCGAGCATGTCTGAGCCCCCTTTAGGGGGCGAGTTGCGCAGCCCCAGAGAAGAGCGCAAGGGAGGGCGTGAAAAATCCGGCCAGTGAGCGAGGCCAATGCTTCAAGCCGAAGGGCTATTCATCACATCAAAAGAAATGCTTCCTTGTCAAAGTGGAAAGGAAAAAGGGATGTTTCCGTTCTATTTAGGCTCCGGCTTCTGGCGGATGATGAAACCGGAAGTGCCCACAAAGACCATGAAGCGCTGTTCCCGGTCAGCCATTTGGTAGGAGGCGTTGCCGTAAACCGTGCTGACGAAGGGAAGGCCGCTGCCGTGGCGGTAGAGCCAGCGCCACAAGGGATGGTCCTCTTTCTCCACCAGCGAGTAGATGGTGGCCGGCTTCGCTTTCTCCTCCTCGGTCAGGATGTAGCGGCCGCGCAGGCGGGTGAACCGGAAGCGCGTGTGCAGGCCCAGGAAGTTGACCAGCTTGCCCCATTTGAGGATGTCGCCCTCCACCATCCACTGGTCGCCGCGGATGAGGTAAGTCCGCGACTTGCGTTCATTATTGGCCGGGAGCTGCATGAGGGTGAGGAAGCTTGTCTGGTGCTCGGCCCCGGGTGAGACCCTGACTTCGGCTACGGCCTGCTCATAGGTGAAAGCGTTCCAGGCCCGCATGAAGAAAGCGCCGAACAGCAGGACGCCGCTCAGCAGCACGAAAATAAGGATCAGGATGAGGTTGCGGAGGCTGGCCCCCCAGCCGGGACGCCGGCCTTTCTGGGGCTCTTGGCTCTTCAGCAGCCAGATGATGCGGCGATAGACAAAGACAGTGAAGAGCAGGAAGCCGATCAAAACGCCGGCCACTCCCACCGAAAGGAAGGTGTCCGAGCTCAGCAGGCCAGCAAGGAGGTTGGAGGTGCCCATTTCTTTAGCCCAATATCGGTCACCTTATTTGTATTCATTTCCTTTTGTTATTGCAAGGGGGGCAACGTAAGCATCTCAATTTCCGCCGCGCCACCCCCTAAAAATCTGGGCACATCACGGAAAATGAGATGCTTCCGGGGGCAATTCAGGATTTTTGAAGGACTGGGAACGGAAAGCTTTAAGCCTTAGTTTTTTTGACGGTCGATATCTTGAAAGGCACATACAGGGGACAGAATCGGAGGAGGCTGGTCAGCAGGAAAATGACGCCCAGGACGCCCAGGACCAAGGCCAACCAATAGGGCAGGACACTAATCCAGATGAGAACGGCTATCACGATGGCCAGCAGAACCCTGATCAGGCGGTCCGTTTCACCCATGTTTCTCTTCATATTTGTCTCCTTGGCTTCCCGCGGCTAAATTTTATTAGAAAAGAACTGCGGAATTCAAATCTTTCCGAGGCAGCTTCAAACATGTGAGGCAGGGGCTTGGGGGTGAGGGATGCAGCGACCATGCGGAGATCAGCCTGAGACGGCCCAGCAGGCGAGGGAAGCCCTTTGCCTCCGAGGACACAAAGCTCCTGGCAAGGTTCCTTAGCTATAGAAGATCGCCCAGGAGCTGGGCCCGCAGGAGCCGAGCCGGAGGGGCCGTCTCAGGCGTTTCTGATCGGAGCCGGGAGCGAATCCCTCCCCCCAGGCCCCTCTCAATTTCGTGCAAAAAGATGTATCTCCCGCAAGCAGTTCTTTTCTTCAGCGAGCTATTGCTTTTCATTTTACCCGTCATCATAATAAAAAATCGATCTCGGCGGGGCTCCCGGCCGCGTTTGTTGCAGCGGGGAAGCGGGCACCGCCGGGCAAGGCGGAGAAGGAGGTCCCGGATGAATTCCCAAAAATTCAGCTTCAAGCATAAAGGACAGTCCGCTGGGAGGAACTGTCCCCATTGCCGGCCGCGAGGCTTGGTCGCCTTGCTCATTCTTTTTCTTTTTATATTGTCCGGGAGCGGCGCGGGGTTCCGTACCGAAAAGCCTGTGCTGCACGGGCAGCAGTGGATGGCCATTACCGGCAAGCCGTTGGCCGCTACGGCCGGCGCCCGCACCTTCCTCCGCGGCGGCAACGCCGTGGATGCCGCCTGCGCCATGCTGGCCGCGGTGTGCACCATGCATGATGTCCTGAGCTGGGGAGGGGAGACCCAGGCTCTCATCTACGACCCGCGGACCAGGAAGGTTGTCGCCATCAATGGCCTGGGCGTGGCCCCTACGGGCGCCACCCCGGAATTCTACAGGGCCAAGGGCTACCGCTATCCTCCGGCCGAGGGGCCCCTGAGCGCGGTAACGCCCGGCACGCCGGGCGCCCTGATGCTCATGCTGTCCGAGTATGGGACGATGAGCCTCCGGGAGGTGCTGGAGCCGGCCATGGATATGGCCCGAGGCTATCCCATCGAAAAGGAATGCGTGGACAGGATCGAACGGGACAAGGACAAGCTCAAGGGCTGGCCCTATTCCCGGAAAGTCTTCCTGCCGCACCCGGGCGAAAAACATGAAGCGCCTCAGCCGGGAGAAATCTTCCGGCAGCCTGACCTGGCCTCGACCCTGGCCAAGCTCGTCGAAGCCGAGCAGAAAGCCCTAAAATCGGGCCGCAGCCGCCGGCAAGCCATCGCCGCCGCTTACGACCGGTTCTATAAGGGCGATATCGCCGAGGAATTTGTCAGGGGCTGCCGGGAGCAGGGCGGCCTTATCAGCCTGGAGGACCTGGCCGCCTGGAAGCCGCTCGTCGAAGAGCCGGTCTCCACGACCTACAAAGGCATCGAAGTGTACAAGCTGAGCTGCTGGGTGCAGGGTCCGGTCATGCTCCAGATGCTCAATATGCTGGAGAACCTGGACCTCGAAGGGATGGGTCTCAACAGCAGCCGCTACATCCATGCGCTCTATCAGGTCATGAACCTGGCCTTCGCCGACCGGGATTTCTACTACGGCGATCCCTACGCCCCGCCCCAGGAGCCGCTCCCAGGGCTTCTGTCCAAGGACTATGCCCGGGACAGGATGAAGAGCATCAATTGGGAGCGCAACGATGCGGGGGCGCGGCCCGGCGATCCGTATCCCTTCCAGGGGCTGACGAACCCTTATCAGACCCTGCTCGAAAAATGGAAGAGCTCCGGCCCGGCCGCCCTTGCGCCGGGAAGCGAGGAGTCGTTCTTCACCGGGACGACGTCGGTCCAGGCTGCGGATAAAGAGGGCTGGGTCGTGTCCATGACGCCCAGCGGCGGCTGGCTTCCCTGCGTCATTGCCGGAAACACAGGAGTGGGGATGAGCCAGCGGGCCCAGAGTTTTGTCCTGGATGAGGCCGAAAACCCCTTCAACGTCATCGCCCCGGGCAAGCGGCCGCGGGCGACGCTCACCCCGACCCTGGCCCTCAAGGAAGGCCGGCCGTTTCTCTCCGCGGCCGTCCAGGGCGGAGACACCCAGGATCAGAACATGCTCCAGTTTTTCCTGGACGTCGTCGAGTTCGGCCTGAATGTCCAGGAGGCCTGCGAGGCGCCCAACATCGTGAGCTACCAGATGAAGAACTCCTTCGACACGCATGAGTCGCTGCCCGGCCGTCTGACCCTGAACGAGGCGGTACCACCCTGGGTCAGGGACGAGCTGGCCGGAATGGGCTATAAGCTTGATTATCAGAAGCGGACCTCGGGCCCCATCAACGCCATCTTCTTCGACGTCCGGCACGGGACATTCTGGGGAGGCTCGAGCAACCACGGTGAAGACTACGGTATCGCTTGGTAGTCAGAATGGGAATGCCCCAGTGGAGAAGGTTCCCCTGAGCAAGTTGATCGCTGTCATCGAAGACGAGTCCGATATTCTCGAGTTGGTGAGCCTCAATCTCCGGCAGGCGGGCTTCCGTACCGAAGGCTATGCCGATGCCTTGAGCTTTCTCAAGTCCTTGGACAAAAAGCGGCCCGACCTTGTCATTCTCGACCTCATGCTCCCAGACGCCGACGGGCTGGATGTCTGCAAAAGCTTGAGGATGAACGAAAGGACTTCCGCCATCCCCATCGTTATGCTCACCGCCAAGGCGGAGGAGACGGACAAGGTTTTGGGCCTAGAGCTGGGCGCGGACGACTACATCACCAAGCCCTTTTCGCCCAAAGAGCTCATAGCCCGGGTCAAGGCCGTCCTCCGGCGAGGAGAAGTCCCGCTGGCATCGAAGGAGGTCCGGGT
>JBAVVA010000368.1:0-6994 GCA_049697055.1 Candidatus Aminicenantales bacterium | reverse complement strand
CCCTCGCAGATCGTCGGATTCAAGCCCGGGCAGTAAGCTTTACTAGTAAGCAATTCTTTTCCCGGGGTCGATTGAGTTCTGTGTGGGGTCCTGTCGCGGCTCTTCCCCGGCTGTGCTCGCAGCAAGGCCGCTGCGCGCAGGCGGACTGTATTGCCGGAGCCCCTTCGCCGTGCCACCCCTTCGCGACTCTCTGAGACCCCGGAAAAAGAATTGCCCTCGTCAACCCAGTCATCGAAGAAAAACTGAGGCTGAGCCTTACAGAAAGATCTTCAGCCCGACCTGGATCTTGAAGAATGACAGGTTGACGGAAAGGTCAGGAATATAATCCAGAATATCGGCAAGATCTGCTTTATCAAGGGTCCAGGTCCAGCCGGAATTGATATGCGAATCATATTCTCCGGGCGTAAAATCCCATTTAACCTTGGCCTCGCCTTTTAGGAAATAGGCGATGTCCACAGTCAGGCCGAAACTCGGGCTCAGGAGCACGTCCAGGCCGGCGCCGAAGTTGAAGCCGATGCCGTTCAGCGACTCATCCACGAACATGGGGATGGCGAAATAGTCGATGTACATATAGCCGCCGTAAATCCAGGTCGTAGTGCAGCCCAGCGTAGAGTCGGCTTTGAGCTTGGCCAGGAAGAAGGACGGCCCGGCGCTGATATAGGGCGAGATCATCCCCAGGTCGAACTTATAGACGACGTTCAAGCTGATGGGAATGACGGATAAGTTTCCGGTCAGGTCCCAGCTATTCGGTTCATCGTAGGGCCCCTTGTCCCACCACTTCCAGGTCAGGCTGTAGCTGCTGCCGCCGGTCAGGTTCTGAGAAAAGTTAAAGTCGATCCGCAAGCGGAGGCCAAGCCCGCCGCTGAAAAAATGAGCCAGGGAGAAACCCAGGCCCATCGGTCCGCCGGCCTTGTGGCTGACCTGGCCGGCCTCATCCGCGTAATCCAGGGGGAAACTCGCGCCGAAATGATAATCATAGACGGTGGAATCGTTAAGGAAGGAGCCGAAGCCCAGCCCGCCGCCAAAAAAGATCTCCATTTTCTTCGGCCCGTACTCGGCGGGCAGCAGCGGCTCGGGCCGGCGGACTTCCCCGGCTGGAGGCTTTTCCTCCAGGGCGGGCGGCCGGCGCGCCTCCTCGGCCAGGACCTCCACATACATTTCGTGAATATATCCGATCAGCAAGACTCCCACAGTGGATTCAAATTTGACCTCATACCACTCGCCAACCTTTTTCTCGGCCGTAAAAACCGTGTTGAGAGCGACCGACTCTTCGATGGCCTCGCTGTCCAGGCTGGGTTTGAGCCGGATGGAAGCATTTTCCACGATGACCTTGATCCTGGTCCCCTGGGCCATCAGGGGCAGGGCCAGGGCCATTACCAAAAAAACGAGACAGGCCAAGAAAAATGTCTTCCGTTTCTGCATCATATCCTCCTTATGCGCCGTCAATCACTCGATCAAAGAATCAAAGGGCAGAATCTTTTCATAAAAAGATTTTGATCCCGGCCAGGATTTTGAAGAAGGAGAGTGTCACCTTGACCTTCCCCAGCAATTCCGAAAAACTCTGCGCTAAGCTGTCGCTGAAGGGCGTATAAATCGTGGGGTGGTAGTTGTAGAAATAATCTCCCGGCGCGACATACCAATTGAAATCCGCCGATTTTCCCATGAAATAGACGGCGTCCACGGTCAGGGCCAAACCGGGCCCCAAGTGAAAGTCGAAACCGGCCCCCACGTTGAAGCCCAGGCCGTCCATCTTCTCATCGATTGAAATCGGGATATCGGCGTAATCATAGGTCATGCTGCTGGGCCCGATATACCAGGCATTGGCATAGCCCACCGTCGAATCGGCCTTGAAATTGGCCAGGAAAAAAGTCAGGCCGGCGTTGAGGTAGGGAGAGAACATTCCGGAGGGAAACCTGTACACCAGGTCAAAGCTCAGGGGCAGGACCGATAGGCTTCCGGATGTATCCCACTGTGTTTGGATCGAATCTCCACCCCCGCTCCAGGAGAAATCCGCGCTGTAAAGGCTTGAGCTATTGGAAATATTCTGGCCGAACCCGGGGTCCACCCTCAGGCGGAGCCCAAGCCCCTCGCTAAAAAAATAGCTGAAGGATAGTCCCAGGCCCAGAGGGCTTTTCATCTTGTGCTGGATCTCTCCCTCTTCGTGACCGGTGACGAAGCCGCTGACCCAGTCGTCGGTATAGTGCGTCGCCTCGTTGAGAAAAGACCCGAATCCCATCCCCGCCCCGGCGAAGATTTCTATATTCTCGACTCTCATCTCCCTGACCACAGGAGTCGGCGGCTCCGTCCGGCGCTCGGGCTCCCTCCTCTCCGGCTGGGGGGCGGTCACCTCGCCTAGGGCCTCCACGTACATCTCGTTGATGTAGCCGAACAGAGCCACGCCCAGCTTGGATTCGAATTTGATTTCATACCACTCCCCGACTTTCTTGTCCGAGGTGTAGATGGTGCCGACTTGAATATTTTCTTCAATGGCCTCGCTGTCCAGGTTGGGTTTAAGCCGGATGGAGGCGTTCTCCACGATGACCTTGATCTTGGTCCCGTTTCCCTGGGCCAGCAGGGGGAAAACCAGGGCCAGGGTCAACAACCCCGCCCAAAGCCATTGGATCGCTCGGTGTTTCGACATATCCTCTCCCTCCTCAAACGGTAACTGACTTATTCATTATTTGCCTCTAGGGGTGGAGACAATCTCAGTGATCTTCCATTCCTCGCCCCGCTTCTCCAACCGCCACAGGATTTTTCCCTCGAATAGAGCTTTTCGGCCGCTCCCGTCGGGAGGGATACCGGTCAGAATCTGGACGAAAGTGGCCTCGGCCGACATCTTCCGTATAACTCCCTGGGCCTGGTCAGCCTGGAAATCCGTGACCCTGGCCGTGACTCCGGAGGTTGAGGCCCGGAGATCGGAGTACTGGCTGCTGATGAGCTCGGTCTCTCGCTTGATTTTCTGGAAGAGCTCGGCCGTACAGTTTTTCTGGAAAAAAGCCTTCAGGCCGCCCTGGGGAATGGCCAGGGTGTATTGTCTGATCAGGGCGGCCACCTCTTCGGGGCCGGACTTCTGGAGGCCCTGCAAGGCTGATGCGATCATTTTCTTGGCCTCTTCGTTGTTGGCGTCTAAGCGGAGCGCGTTGCGGGCCGAACGGATGGCCTCGCCGTACTTCCTGTACCATAGAGCGTCTCGGGCGGCGCCGAGTTCCTTCTGAACTCTATCCTCCCGCTGCTTCTGTTTGGCCAAAGCCAGGAAACGCTGGGCATCCTCGTTGCCGGGATCCAAAGCCAGGACGTCTTCCAGCTTCTTGACGGCCTGGTCGAAGTCCCTGCGGTTCAAGGACCACACCCCGGCCTCGATCATCTTTCTGATATCCGCCTGGAGTTCCGGGTTGGTGACGGGGGGCTTCTTGGGCTCCTTCTTCTCCAGCGGCTCGGGCTTTTTCTCAAGCTTGGTCTCGACCTTCACTTCGGGTTTGACGGGTTCCAGCTTCGACGGCTCGGGTTTCTTGGGCTCGGGCTTGACCTGGATTTCGGCCGTCTTTTTCTCGGGCGCAACTTTCGTCTGTGGCTCGGGCTTGGCGGGCACTTGGCTTGAGGCTACGGTCTTTTCCAGGCTGGCCACCCGGCTTCGCGCTGCTGGGGCTTCGGGTCCGGTGGGCGCCAGGGCCAGGTATTTTTTGTAATAGGCCAGGGCCTTCTCGGTCTCGTTCTGATGGTCGGCGATCTGGGCCAGCCGCAGATGGGGCCGGGGGTCATCGGGCTTCAAACTGGTCAGCCTCTGGTACTCGGCGGCCGCCTCCGGCAGCCGGTTCTCTTCTCTGAGAATCTCGGCCATGCTGAATTTGGCCTCAAAATACCTGGCGTCGGAATTGGGGACCAGGGCAAAGGCGGCCTTGGCCTCTTCCCTCTTCCCCTCCCGCCACAAGCTCTGAGCGGTCAGGAACCGGTCCGTCGGGCCGACCGGCTGCACCGGGCCCGATGGACCGGCCGGGCTGCCTCCCGAGCTGACGGGCGGGCCAGACTTGCCCGTCAGAAGAAGGACAACGACGATGATGACAGCCACGGCCAGAATCCCGCCCAAGACATAGATCAAAGGCTTGCCCGCGGCGGCGGGTTGGGCCGGGGCCGCGGAGGGGACGGGCACGGCCACCGAGCCCGCCTCCCGGACTAGAGTCGCCGCCGGGGCGAGGCTTATGCTCTTCTTGATGTCATTGACCATCTCACGGCAGCTCTGGTAGCGGGCCGCCGGGTCCTTGGCCAGGGCTTTCTGCAGGATGGGCTCCAGACCCTCGGGCAGGTTTTTCTGGAAGTTCCTCACCGGCAGAGGATTCTCGTTCATGATCTTGTAGATGACCGTGGTGATGGACTCTCCGGGAAAAGGTTTCTGCCCGGTCAGCATCTCGTACAGCACGCCGCCCAGGGCGAAGATGTCGGACCGGTTGTCCACCTTTTTGCCGGCGATCTGCTCGGGCGACATGTAGTAAGGCGTGCCCATGATCATGTTGGTCTGGGTCATGGTCGAAGTGGACAGCCGGGCGATGCCGAAGTCCACCAGGTGGGGCTTCCCCTCCTGGTCGATGAGGATGTTGGCCGGCTTGATATCGCGGTGAATGACGCCCTTGCGATGAGCGGTGTCCAGGGCGTTGGCCACCTGTTCGGCCAGAGAGGCGGTTTCCTCCAGGCTGAGCTTTTTCCGGCTGCTGATGAGCTCTTCCAGGCTGCAGCCGTCGATGTACTCCATGGCGATGTAGGACCGGTCTCCGTCCTCGCCCACGTCGTAGATGGTGACGATGTTGGGGTGGGAAAGGTTGCCGGCCGAATGAGCCTCGCGGATGAACCGTTTCTGGGCCATGTCCCTTTCCGGGCCCTGGCCCAGGACATCGAAGCGGATGGTCTTGATGGCCACCGTCCGGCCGATGTAAGGATCGGTGGCCTTATAGACGATGCCCATCGCTCCGCGGCCGATTTCCCCCAGGATGGTGTACTTACCGATCTTGGTTTCGCTCATGAGCCGACTTTCCGTCCTCTCACCCTATCCTTCCTTTATCATTTTTTGCCAAACAAAATCAAATCGGCCCAAGGTCAAAAATCCCATCCCTTATACTTGGAGGTATCCAGGCTGATCGTCTGCGAAGGAATCCTCTGCCGGGCCCCCCCCTTGCCGCGATAAAGGGCCACCACGGCCGTGATGTTGTCCCGGCTGCCGGCCTGGTCCGCTTCCTGGACAAGCCGGCGGCACACCTTCTCCGGCTCTTTGTGTTTTTTAAAGACCCTCAGCATGTCCTTATCGGACAGGATGCCGTACAGCCCGTCCGTGCAGAGGAGAAGGTAATCGCCGTCTTCCAGGGAGACCTGGAAGGAATCCACTTTGACCGAAGGTTCATAGCCGAGGGAGCGGGTGATCATATGCTTGAACGGCGAGTGGTTGATCTCATCTTCGGACAGAGTCTTCAGCCGTCTCTGCTCCTCGGCCCAGGAATGATCCTGGCTGAGCTGAATGATCTTATCCCGGCGGAGGCAATAGGCCCGGCTGTCCCCAATATTGGCCAAAAAGGCCGAACCGCCGCTGACCAGGGCCGCCACCAGGGTGGAGCCCATTCCGCTCAAGGCGCTGTCTTGAGAAGCTTTCTGGTAAATCCGGGCGTTGGCCTCCAAACAAGCCTCTTCCAGAAGACGAGGCCAATCCGGAGGCGCAGAGGTCTTACCCAAGCGGGTCTTGAAGAATTCCCTCATGCTTTCGGCGGCCAGTGAGCTGGCCTGGTCGCCGCCCTGATGTCCGCCCACGCCGTCGGCCACCAGGAGCAGATGCACGGCCTCCTTGAGGCTGTTGACCTCCTTAAACAGGTCCACACAGAGGAAATCGTCCTCGTTGGTCTCCCGTTTGGTTCCTTTATCCGAGATGCCGAAAAATTCCAAAGTCATCGCTCTGTCCTTTATGGTGAGCCGGCCTGCCCGGCTGACAGGCCGTCAGGTTGAAGAAGGCGGCTGCCTGTGGTGCCCCTCATTCTGCGCGGGATCGGAGAAAGAATGGTCCCGCGCTTAAGGCTTGCGGAAGCGGATCTGGGTCCGGCCTATTTCCACGACCGTATTGTTCTCCACAACCGCGCTCCCGGACACGGGCGTGCCGTTGGCCCTGGTCGGGTTGGTCGAGCTTTCGTTGACGATGGTGAAGATCTTCTTGGCGTTGTCATAGTTGATGGTGGCTTGTTCCTTGGACACGGTATCGTCCGACAGCTCGACATCGTTCTTCCGAGCGCCGGCCCGGCCGATGGTGGTGGCCAGCTTGGTCAGGGCGAACTCCTTGCCTTTGTCGGGTCCCTTCTCGATGATGAGGTCGGCGCCCAAGTTCAAGTAGACCTGGGTCTTGCCCGCCGCCGGCGCAGGGGCCTGGGAAGGGATGCGGGCCGTGGCGCCGGGCCGGCCGGCCTGCTCCGCCGCCGCGCGCTTGGGCCTGGTCAGGAGCAGGACGAAAGTGACGATCAGGGCAATGAAGAGGAGGATGGCGGCGACTAGAATAATCTTCATGGCCACGGACATGCCCGGCGAGGAGCGTGAGATTTCTTTAAGGATGGGCAAGTTGGCCCGGGTGGGGTCCTGGATGACCGTGCCGGTGACGGAGAACGTTTTTCCGATGGGGGGGAGGTTGTTCGTCCGGACGATGAGCTGATTGTAGGGCAGTTCACCGGCAGTGATCACTCCGGTCACGATGCTGTCATCCATAATAGTGTAGAAGCCGCGGGTCGTGCCCAGCGGCTCGGATTTGACTTCTTGGACCATCCCGATCACGGTCACCGTCGTGTTCCAGAAGCGAACGGGGTTGGCCCGGATATCGTTGATCCATACCTGATCGGCGGCGCCGGCGGGTGAAAGCAACAAGGGAACGGCCAGCAGGGCCAAGCCAAGAACAACCGCGAGTCTTTTCATAATATTCCTCCTTGTCAGGCAGAATTCATTCCGCCTAGAATTCATCAATTTTCCCCTTTTTATTTCC
>JBAVVA010000367.1:0-2328 GCA_049697055.1 Candidatus Aminicenantales bacterium | reverse complement strand
GCGAAGGGGCTCCCGCGCCCGCTCCTTGGAGGGGGAAGCGCTCTGCCTTCCCCCTTCCAACGGTCGCTCCGCTCCCTGCCTCCCCTTCTCGGACTTCGTCCTGCGACCAAGGGGGTATTCCCCCTTGGAATCCCCGTTCGGCTTCCGCCGAACGCGCAGCCTGGCTGCGAGCACGGCCGGGGAAGAGCCGCGACAGGACCCCAGTCAGAATATCCCATGAAATCACGGAAACGTAAATGACGTTCATTCCCACTCAATGGTCCCCGGCGGCTTGGTGGTCACGTCGTAGACCACGCGGTTGACGCCCTGGACCTCGTTGACGATGCGGGTGGAGAGGCGGCGGAGAAGGGCCGGCGAGGCGGCGAACCAGTTGGCGGTCATGCCGTCCGTGCTCTGGACGAGCCGGACCACCACCACGCGTTGATAAGTCCGCTGGTCGCCCATGACGCCCACCGAGCGCACGGGTAGCAGCACGGCAAAGGCCTGCCAGAGCTTTCTATAGAGGCCGGCCTTTTTCACTTCCTGGACGACGATAGCGTCCGCTTTCCGCAGGATTTCCAGACTGTCCCGGTCCACAGCGCCCAGGAGGCGCACCGCCAAGCCCGGCCCGGGAAAGGGATGCTGCTGGATGAACTCTTTGTCCACGCCCAGCTGCAGCCCCAGGCTGCGGACCTCGTCCTTGAATAGCTCCCGCAGGGGCTCGATCAACTTGAACCTCATGCCTTTAGGCAGGCCGCCCACGTTGTGATGGGACTTGATGGTCGAGGAGGGCCCCTTGACCGGAGCGCTCTCAATGACGTCCGGGTAGATGGTGCCCTGGGCCAGAAACTTCACCCGGCCGATCTGGCGGGCCTCTTCCTCGAAGATATCAATGAACACCCGGCCGATGATCTTGCGTTTCCTCTCGGGAGAGGCGACACCCTGCAGGGCGCGGAGGAACTGTTCCGAGGCGTTCACCCCCTTCACCCGGAGATGGAGCTTGTGCCGGAAACGGTCCATGAGGCGGTCATACTCGCCCTCGCGCAGCAGGCCGTTATCCACGAAGACACAGGTAAGGTTACGGCCCACGGCCTTGTGCACGATCAGCGAGGTGACCAGCGAGTCCACGCCTCCCGAAAGGCCGCAGATGACCTTTCCCCGGCCGGCCGTCCGACGGATGTCCTCCACCTTGCGCTCGATGAAGGAACGCATGCTCCAGTCCGCCTTCAACTCGGCTGCCCGGAAAAGGAAATTGGCCAGGATATTGAGGCCGTCGCGGGTATGGATGACCTCGGGATGGAACTGGACGCCGTAGAAATGGCGCTCCGGGAACTCAACCACCGCGGCCTGAGCGTTGGCCGTGCGGCCGGTGATTTGGAAACAAGGCGGCGCCTCTTCCAGCCTGTCGCCGTGGCTCATCCACACCTGGCCGCCGTCTTTGACGCCGGCCAGCAGCCCGCGGCGGTCGAGGACGCGCAGCCGGGCGAACCCATACTCGCGCTTGGAGGAGGCGGCTACCCGGCCGCCCATTTGCCGGCCCATGAGCTGCAGGCCGTAGCAGATGCCCAGCACGGGCAGGCCCAGGTCGAAGATCCGCGGGTCGGCCAGCGGCGCGGCCTTGTCATACACGCTCTGCGGGCCGCCGGACAGGATCAAAGCGCCCGGTTTTTCTTTTTTGATCCGGGCTGGGGATATTGAATAAGGCACGATCTCGGAGTAAACGCCCAGCTCGCGGACCTTGCGGCCGATAAGTTGGGTGTACTGCGAGCCGAAATCGAGGACAAAAACCTTTGGCATGGACAGATTTTATCAGAGGCCCTCCAGGTTGTAAACAGAACAGATGATTTCAGATGAGCTTCTATAGCGGGAAATAAAATTACAAGAAATTAAGCTAACATCTCTTCTTCCAGCGGAAAGCATTCCGCGATTACTTTGAAATCGGCATCGAGGTGCAGGAGTCTGGCCTTTTGAAAAGCAGCGGCGGCGATAATCAAGTCCGTTGTGGGAAGGATCTTCCCTTTACGGTCCATTTCATAGCCCCACCGAGCCGCCCTCTTGATCACATCTTCGTCAATATGAATCACGGGCAAAGAATAAAAAGATTCGCACACCTCATTGAAGTCCTTTTCGTTTTTAATCCCTCTTAAGACTTCAACCTGGATGATCCCGCAGGTCACTACGCTTCCTGAGCGTAAAAGGTCTTTCACCCTGTTCTTTATCTTTTTGGACTTAGCCGGCCTGAAATATTCTATCCAAACTGAGCTATCAACGAGGAACATCTTTTCTCCTTCTCTTGAGGAGTTCGTTCATGGTGAAAGAGAGTTCAATTTTCCCTTCCAATTCAATAAG
>JBAVVA010000366.1:0-2540 GCA_049697055.1 Candidatus Aminicenantales bacterium | reverse complement strand
GGCCAGTTTGTCCTCAGGCCGCTGGATCTCTCCTTCCTCTCGGAAAAGAACCTCGGCTGGGTCGTGGGGAGTGTGACAGCCTGCGAGTTCAACGCCGACAGCAAGCCTTTCGCTAAGCTGACCCTGGCCCATCTTTTCTTCGGGTTCGACGGCCGCGCTTATTTTGAAGAGGGCGCCACCTCCAAAGCGTTTTCCCTCGGAGGACAGTCAACCTTAGGGTCCACGCCGCTTGACCTCATCAACATCGACATCGCCGCGCCTTCCAAGGGGACAGGCCGGCTGGATTTCGCCTTCCACACCAAGGTCCACCTCTCTGAAAATCCGATCATTCCGGCCGCGGACGTGCAGATCAACTACAACGTTTTCCGGAGCGGAGCGGCCTACCAGGGAACAGGTCCGACGAACAACCCGTTCACCTGCGAGGTTGTCTTCCCGGTCGGAAATCCGGTGATGACCGCCCAGATCCGGCCGGTCTACTTTCCGGCCGGAAGCTCGCCGGGGGGAGGGGCTGAGCCTGTTCCGGCTGCCCTGGGCGCCGGTCCATCCGAGTTCGAAACCGGCGTTTCGGCCGGGGCGAGCCAGGACACTCGCTGGTATGGCGACCTGGACATGGCGCTTTTCGGCGGCCCGTCGGTCAAAGCCCAGCTCCTCATTGGCTACCGGAGCGGCAAAAGCTATTTCCTCATGCGGGCGGACTATCCTCTCGGCCCGACGGGCATTCCCTTCGCCCCCCTGCCGTTTTCCCTCTTCCGCTTGAGCGGCGCCCTCGGATACAACTTCCCCGTCGACGCTTTCAAGAACGTTTCCACCACTTCGATCGCCAACGCCGAGCCGGACATGGGCGGCGACACGCTCTTCATGTCCGGAATGCGGATCGGCTCTTCGGACAAGTTCTCCTTTACCCTGGACGGCACCTTTACCGTGAGCACGGCAGGGGCGGCGCGGATGGACTTCGGGGCCTGGATCCTGCAGGCTCCCTCGGGGACTGCCAATTTCCAGGGATGCTTTACGTACGGCGGAGGGAATTTCGACGGCCGGCTGTGGGGAAGGCTGTCGTTTTTTGGCGACCTCATCCTCTTCGACCTGGGGACGAGCGAATCCAACGCCGCCGTCGACTTGCACTTCGGAAGCGGGACCTGGCATATCTACGCCGGCCAGAAGGACGGTGCCCGGATTAGGGCCAAGGTCCTCTTCGGCGAAAGCGATGCTTATCTGATGCTCGGCACAGACGTCGGGCTCGCCCTCGGCGGCGCCTTCGATATGTATTTCGGCATCGGCGACAGCTCGATCGCCTCGGCCTATGTCAAGGCGTTTATGGACATCGGCCTGCAGGTCACTCCGCAGCCCAAGGTGGTCGGCGATTTCGCGGCCGGCGTCTCGGCCGGGGTCTGCGCCATTGGCGTCTGCGTCGACGGAAGCGTTGACGCCCAAGTCCACGTCGAAGCTTTTCCGGTCGACGCCAGCGCGAGCGTTTCGCTCGACCTTCCCTGGCCTCTTCCCTCGATCTCGTTCACCGTCCACCTCTGAGGAGAAAAACCATGAAGACCAGCCTCAAAACCGCTTTCATTGTCAGTCTTTGTTTAGTCTCGTCCTGGCCTCTTCCGGCTCAAAGGACTTCGGGCGAGGGAGGAATGTTCGCCGTTTCGGACGGCAGGGGACGTATCGACCTAATCTGGTTTCCGCCGCTCGACCGCTGGCCGGCCGGGGGTTGGCGGCTCTCTGACCAGACGGGCAAAGTCCTCCAGGCGAAGGTCGCGGCGGGGGATGCGGAGGCCATGAAGAACCTCTCCGCGGAGGATCAAAAATCCATCGCCGATTTTCCCTCGACCCTGGCCAGAGTGGCCAAATCGGAGGAACGCGCCCGGGTGCATGTTGTCGCCGGATTAAAGGCCTTCACGGACGAAGCATATGCCCGGGCCTTGGGGCTTCGCTGGACGCTCGACGGCGTCAAGGCCGGCACCCTGTCCTATCAAATCACTGGCCTTGACAGGAGCGGCCGGCCGGCCGGACCGACTTTGAAGTCGCGGGCCGTCGACGGAGCGGTCGCCAGCCCTCTTCCGCCCGCGCCGACCAACCTCAAAGCCGAGGCCCGGGAGGTGGGCGTGGCTCTGTTTTGGAAGCTAGCCGTCCAAAACAAGGAATTGCCCGTCTTTTCTTATCGGGTCGAGCGTCTCGGTTCGGCCGGCGCGCGGGCCGAGTTGACCACGAAACCTCTGGTCATCAGTCTCGGACTGGACGAGAAGACTCCCCGGTTTCTGGACGCTACCCCGCCTGTGGAGCAGGAAATCACGTATCTTGTCCGGAGCGCCGACCTCTTTGGCCGGCCGAGCGACCCTCAGAAAGTCACGATTTTCTCGCCCGACCTCAAGGCCCTCGTCCCGCCTCCGGGCCTGGCCGTCAGCGCGAATAAAGGCCGCATAGTCCTGAAATGGAATCCTCCGCTCTCGGCCCGGACGATGCGGATCATCGTCGAGCGGTCGAACCGCCTGGACGGAGTTTACCAGACCTTAACGCCCGAAGGCGTCGCCGCTGGCGAAAAC
>JBAVVA010000365.1:0-3412 GCA_049697055.1 Candidatus Aminicenantales bacterium | reverse complement strand
AAAATGGTCAGGACAACGGGAAATTCTTCCGGCAGGGTGGCCATGGCTAAGGTGATCCCCGCCAGAAGGCCGTTCAGCCAATCCCCCCGCGTCCATCCGAAGACGACGATCACCAGCGCGCACAGGCTCAGGCCGAGGATTGCGAAGTTCCTGACGATCCGGCTGGTCTGCCGCTGCAGGTTGGTGTCTTCCGGCTGGAGGATTTGGAGCGCCCTGCCGATCTTGCCGATCTCGGAGCGGGGACCTGTCGCACGCACTCGGGCGATACCCTGTCCCTTGACCACCATCGTGCCGGAAAAGACGAACGGCAGGTCGTCACCGCCCGGGCGCGTCATTCCGAGTCGCCCGTCCCAGGGCCGTTTTCGCACCGGGACCGACTCGCCCGTCAGCAGGGACTCGTCGATGTTGACGTTGTTTCCCGAGAGCAAAACGGCGTCCGCCGGCACCCGGTCGCCCTCGGCGATCAGAATGATGTCATCGCGTACGACTTCGCGGCCGGCGATCCTCTGCTGCCGGCCGTCCCGGATGACCAGGGCCCGCGGGCTGGAAAGATCGCGCAGAGCTTCCAGAGCACGCTCGGTCTTTTGCTCCTGATAGAAGGTGATCCCGATGATGACGAAGACAAAGCCGGAGAGCATGAGGGCTTCTTCGGTGTCGCCGAGAAAAAGGTAGAGCACACCGCACGCGATCAGCATGAGGAACATCGGCTCGCGCACGACTTCCAGGAAGATGTGCAAGAACGTGCGCTTCTTGGCCGACGGCAGCTCATTCGCCGGAAACTTGAGATCGCCGCTCAGCCTCCGATACAATTCCGGCATGGCGAGGAGGGTAGATTCATCGTCCGGAGCGGTAATTCACCGCTATTATTTGCCCGCCTTTGACATAAGGGATTTATTGAAGCCTCATCCGCCGCAGGAGATCCTGGAATCGCGGGTCGTCCCGGAGAATATCAAATATCGGATCCACTGCAATATAAGGCATATTCTGATCATGCGCTTCGTAGGCTTTCTCCAGCCATTCAAGGGCTTCAACCTTCTGGCCGGCACGAGTATAGAGCGTCCCGATTTGCCAGGACGGAACATAAGTCGTCTGTGAGCGCGCCACCAGCGTCTCCGCCACACGTCGCAGCGCTCCCCCGTAGCCAGCCTCGGCGAAGCCGCGCGCCAAGGCTTCTTCGGCTTCTCGGTCACCCCTCGCGGCATATGACGCCCTCCAAACTTCCAGCGCTTCCTTATGCATGCCCTTCATGTGGAAGGCGGACCGGAGGGTTGAGAGCGCAACCAGGTCGTTTGGTGAAGTTCTGAGAGTGTCCCGGAGAATCGCGATGGCGTCATCATAACGGTGCGCGTACATCAAATCCATAGCATAGATGGCCTGCAACAAAGCGTTTAGCGGATCCAATTCCAGCGCTCGCTCGATCTGCCCTATCGCTTCCTCTGGACGTTTCATCATGTACAATAAATGCGAATAATAGGCCCGTGGATACGGGTCGTTGGGTTTGAGTTCAATAGCCCGACGGAACTCCGCCTCCCCCCCTTCCCAGTCCCAATCTATCCACGATCTGATGTTCGCCAAGGTATAATGAACTTCCGCGAGTGTGCTGTCTAGCTCAAGGGCTTTCGCCGCAGCCGCTTTCGCTCTCGGCGTTGCCTCGCCAGCTGAAACGAACCCCTGTTGCTGGCGTCCGGCCCAGACCATGGCGATTCCCGCATAGACCTGGGCGTAGTTGGGGTCCTTATCCAGGGCAAACTCAAAGTATTGGAGCGCGCTCTCCAAATCCGGCCGGGTCAGTTTGTATAAATGAAACTGGCCCTTGAGATAAGCCTCGTAGGCTTCGGGATTGACCTGGTGGGCGCTGGCGAGTCGCGTCTCTTCCTGAGGGGCGAGCTTGACTTGCATCCTACCCGCGATTGCGCGCGCCATCTCGCCGTACATCACGAGCACGTCGGCTATCGACCTGTCATAGGTCTGTGCCCAAAGGTTCCGTTCCTCGGGGAGAGCTTCGATCAACTCCACCCGAATGCGCACGTTGTCGCCGACTCGATGCAACGTCCCCTCTACGACAGCACCCACTTTAAGCTCGCGGGCAATCACGGGCAACGGTTTCTTCTCTCCTTTGTACTTCATAACCGACGTGCGGGAAATGACCCGCAGCGCTCCAATCTGGGCCAGCTGTCCGATCAGTTCATCGGTCACCCCGTCGGCAAAATATTCCTGCCCCGGGTCACCCGTGAGGTTTTCAATCGGCAGGACAGCGATAGAATCCATGGCTTTGAGGCGTCCGGTAAAAAGAACGAGTGCGCCCAGAGCTACTATCATAAGTAAACTTGCCAAGGCTGCATAACGGATCGCCCTCTTTCTCTTCAATAGCTTTGCTTTTCTCAGTCGCGCCCTGATCCCTTCAGGCTCTATGCCATCGGATAGGGATTTCAGATCGTCTAACAGCTCATCTATCTGCTGGTACCTCTTATCCGGATTTTTCTCAAGAGCCTTGCTCACAACCTGCCCTAAAGATGGCGGGATGTCCGTACGCAATTCCGAAACCGGTTTGGGCTGCTCTTTCAAAATGGAGTAGATAACAGCCTGATCATGCTCCCCCTTAAAAGGCAATTGGCCACTGAGCATTTCATAAAGAACGACGCCGAACGACCAGATGTCCGTGCGATGATCAACCTCTTCACCGCGCGCCTGTTCAGGAGACATGTAAGCAATCGTCCCCATGGTCATCCCTTCCTTTGTGAGAAGGGGTCCTCCAATGACCCTCGCCAAGCCGAAATCCATGATTTTCGCTTGAGCTTTCTCCGTGACCATGATATTGGCGCTTTTGATGTCCCTATGGATGATGCCCTTTTTGTGCGCTTCCCTTAGGCCTTCGGCAACCTGAATCGCGATGCCCAGGGCTTCGTCGGACCTCACGAGGCCTCGCTCCATTCTCGACTTTAAACTCTCGCCCTCAACAAAGGCCATGGAAATGAACATTCTCCCCTCGGCCTCGTCAATCTCGTGGACGGTGCAGATGTTGGGGTGGTCCAGGGCCGCGGCTGCCTGGGCCTCACGGGAGAACCGTTCTTTCGCCTGTGAATCGCATGCCCATTCAAAGGGAAGGAATTTGAGGGCGACAATGCGTTGGAGCTTACTGTCTTTGGCCTGATAAACGATCCCCATCCCTCCCCTGCCCAGCTCTTTTATGATCTCGTATCGGCCGGCGAATATAGAGCCTGGGATTAGTTTTTGAATTGGAGTGACGAGGGTCTTGGTTGGGGAGAACGATGCGTCCTGAGTGGAGGACAATTGGGTTCCGCACTCCTTGCAGAACTTGGAATCCGAAGTGTTATCAAAATCGCATTTGGGACACTTGGCAGCCATCAGGAAGCTTTTTTATCGAGCTTGGCCAAAGAATAGCACCAACAGG
>JBAVVA010000364.1:0-18528 GCA_049697055.1 Candidatus Aminicenantales bacterium | reverse complement strand
TTTTAAAGATGACCGTGTCGGCCGGGATGAGGTTTTCGCCGTCAAAGACGCGGACGTGAGCGATGACCGTCGCGGCCGGCTGATCCTGCGGCGCGGCCCAGGCCCCGGCCGAGCCGGGCGGGGTCCCGGCCAGGGTCAAAAGACCTGCTATCAAAAATATCGTCTGAATTGTTTTTTTAACCATGGCTTCTTCTCACTTTAAATACTTTTTTTATAAAGGACTTTACCGCCGACGATGGTGGCCAGGACCCGGGTCTTGAGGATATCATCCTCGGGCACGGTCATTATGTCCTGGCTGAGGACGGTGATGTCGGCCAGCTTGCCCGGCGTCAGAGACCCTTTGATCCCTTCCTCGAAGGAGGCGGTGGCGCCGTTGAGGGTGTAGGCGCGCAGCGCTTCCGGCCGAGTCATCCGCTGGCCGCCGAAGAACACCTGCCCGTTTTTCATCTTCCGGGTCACCAGGGCATAGAAGCAGGGGATGGGGTCCACATCCTCCACCGGCGCGTCTGTGCCGTTGGCGATCAGAGCGCCGCCGGCCATCAGCTTCCGCCAGACATAAGCGCCCTCTTCGGTCCTTTTCAGGCCCAGCCGCTTGGGGACCCAGGGCCCGTCCGAGGTGGCGTGGATCCCCTGCATGCTGGCGATGACGCCCAACGCGCCGAAGCGCGGGATGTCCGCCGGGCTCAGGTGCTGGGCGTGCTCGACCCGCCACCTCAGGTCTTTTTTGTCCGGATAGGCCTTGAACGCCTCCTCGTATATGTCGAGAGTCTCCCGGTTGGCCCGGTCTCCGATGGCGTGCGTGCAGAGCTGGAACCCGTTGTCCAGGGCGATCCGGGCCGTCTCTCTCAGGTCCGCCAGCGGCTCGGTGTTCAGGCCGGTGGAAGAAGGCAGGTCCGTGTATGGCTCGAGCAGCCAGGCGCCGTGGGAGCCCAGGGCGCCGTCGATGAACCGTTTTATAGAGCGTACGGTCAACTGGTGATGAGGGGCGTCGATGATAAGGTAGTTCTTTATCCGTTTCTGCAGCTGTTTGTTGTCTTCGCCGATCATGGCGTTGACCCGGACGCCCAGACGGCCCTCAGCGGCCAGCTTCTTGTAGAGGTCGATGGTCGAGAAGGACGCTCCCGCGTCGTGCACCGAAGTCAGCCCCTTGGACAAACACTCCTGGCTGGCCAGCTCCGCTGTCCGGCGCGCGTCGGCTTCGACCTGCGCGGCCGTCCTCCGGCTGAGAGTGGCCTCCTGGGCTCGAGACAAAAGTCCTTGGGCCGTCTCCAGGAATACACCGATCGGGTTTCCGCTCTTGTCCTTAATAATTTCCCCTCCCGGCGGGTTGGGCGTCTTCCCGGTGATCTTGGCCAGCTCCATGGCCTTGGCGTTGGCGATGGTGGAGTGGCCGCTGGCATGCTCCAGGATCACCGGGTTGTCGGGGGAGACCCGGCTCAATTGGGTATGGAAGGGAAGGCCGTCGATATTGGGCTGGGGCGTCTTGTCCCATTTGTCCTGGTGCCAGCCCCGGCCAATGATCCAGGCGCCCGGCTTGGCTACCCGGGCCGCATCCTTGACCATGGCCACGATGTCGTCCCAGTTGCGGGCCTTGGTCAAGTCCAGACTCTGCTTGGCTTGGCCGATACCCATGAAGTGCACATGAGAGTCGATGAGCCCCGGCACGGCCAGCTTCCCCTGAAGGTCGATGACCTCGGTTTTGTCGCCGATATAATTTTTGATCTCTTTGGCCGTCCCCACGGCCACGACCCTATCCCCGCGCACGGCCAGCGCTTCAGCCTGAGGCTTGGCCTCGTCCAGGGTGACGATTTTGCCCCCGGTGAGCACGAGGTCGGCCGGCTCGGGCTTCTGGGCAAAGCCGGCCAGCCCTGCCGCGGCCAACAGGACCGCGACGGTCAGGATCAGGCTCAGGCGCCTGGAATGGAATTTTGTTCTTTTCTTCATGTTGCTCTCCCCGGATTTTATACCATAGGTCGCCAGCAAAGCCTACAGTCAAATCCAGAAACACGTCGCCGAACGCGCATTATCGGTCTGGGAAGCAATTGATGACCAGCGGGAACATTCGGTCCCTGTTCTTGATTTTCAGGAATATTTTTGGTTTTTTCCTTTTCTGATGTAACCTATTTAAAGAAAACAAGTCTATCCCTATGAGCTTCGGATTTCCGGCCGCCCGCCGGTTTTGTCTTCGGGCCGGGAGATAAGGATGACCGACAACGACCTGATGGGCGAGGTCAAGAACGGCCGGGTCGAAAAACTGGCCGTTCTGTTCGAGCGCTACCATGTGCTCCTCTACAACTTCTTCTTGAGGCTGACGGGCAACCGGCAGAACAGCGAAGACCTGGTTCAAGATGTCTTTGCCCGGATTCTCAAATACCGTAAGACTTTTCAGGCGGAGGCTAAATTCTCGGTTTGGATGTACAAAATCGCTCACAATGTCCATATAGATTATCTACGAAAACGGCGGGAGGCTTATTCCCTGGATGACACTTACGCAGAGGTCCTCGGCGCCCAAGAAAGCCCGCCGGAAAAAGCGGAACGGGAATCTGAAATCGCCCTGATGGCCAAAGCCCTCTCCCATCTCCCGGTCAAGAAGCAGGAAGTCATCATCCTCAGCCGGTTCCATGACTTGAAGTACCGGGAGATCGCCAACCTGACCGGCTATCCCGAGGGGACGATCAAGGCCACGGTCCACCGGGCCATCACGGAATTGGCCGACATCTACGGCCGGCTGACGAAGGAGGCGTGCCGCCATGAAGTGTGAGGACTTGAACAGCAAACTGGCCGATTTTCTTAGCGATGAGCAGGATTCTCGGGACAAAGAAGCTTGCAACCTCCATTTGGCCTCCTGCCCGGCCTGCGCCGAAGAGGTCCGGATGCTCAGCCAAACCTGGACCCGGTTGGGAGTCCTTCCCCTGGAGCAGCCCTCTCCAGCCCTCAGGCAGCGTTTCTATGGAATGCTGGAAGCCTATCAGCGCGGGCTTGTCCGGGATGGGATCGGCCTGCCGTTCGGCCGAAAGGCCGGCGCTCTGACCGCCAGGCTCTGGCCCCGACGGCCCTTGATCCAGCTTGCCTTAGCCCTGGCTTTCCTGGTGGTTGGGCTCGGGGCAGGCCTGTTTATCCGCGGCGGCCGGGGAGTAAGCCCTGAGGTGGCCGGGCTTCAGAACAGTGTTCTCGACCGGAATCAGGCCACGGCCGTCTCGCTCCTCCAGCGGGGCTCGGCCTCGGAGCGGCTTCAGGGGATTAGCCTGATCCGGGAAGCGGACAAGCGTGGAGAGACAATACCCAATGTCCTGCTCGATACGCTGAACACTGACCCGAATGTCAACGTTCGGCTGGCCGCCGTTGAGGCCTTGTATCTGTTCGGTGACGACCCGCAGGTCAAGAACAGGATCATTTTTTCGCTGGAAGGCCAGGACTCCCCCCTTGTCCAATCCGCGCTTATCGACCTTCTGGTCAGCCTGCGGGAGCAGCGAGCTGTCCGGGCGCTCCGCCAGCTCATCCAGGATCAAAAGCTGAATCCCTATATTAAGAAAAAGGCGGCGGCCGGGATCCAGCAGCTTGTTTATTAGACAATACGAATTTTTAGATTAAGGGAGGATAACATGATAAACAAAATGACGAAGGCAAGCCTTTTGTTCATGTCGATCATGGCCGGGCTCTGGGTTTTTATCGCCGCCCATCCTAATGACGGCCAGAAAACTCAGATGGACCGCGTGACGGTGCCCCTATCCAAACCCGGCCAGTCGGTTTCTGTCCATGCCTCTAGTATGACCGGCGCTATCAAAGTCGAGGGGACCGAGGGCCAGGAGGTGATCATCGAGACCTATGCTCAAGGCGAACAATCCACCGAGAGAGGCAGGGAGCCGAAGAGAAAAACCGAGGGGCTGCGTTTGATCGTACCCCGAAACTCGGGTTTGGAGGTAGAGGAAGAAAACAATGTTGTCCACATCAACCTCGGGCCCGAGGGCCAGGGCCAGGACCTTTTTATTAAGGTGCCCCGCCAATGCTCGCTTGAGCTGAGCAGCTCTGAGGGCGACATTGTCGTGGAAAACGTCAGCGGCAACCTGGAAGTGGAGAGCTCGGACGGCAGCCTGACCCTGACCGGGATTTCCGGCTCAGTGGTGGCCTCCTCGGGCGACGGCGACATCACCGTTGTCTTGAACGCCGCGACACCCGGCAAGCCGATGTCCTTCAGCACCGTGGACGGCGACATCGATGTCACTCTTCCCGCAGACATCAAGGCCACAGTCAAGCTGAAGACAGAAGAGGGGAACATTTACACCGACTTCGGCGTTGACCTGCAACAGGCCCAGGAGAAGAAAGAAAACAAAGAAGGCGGCAAATACAGACTCGAAGTGGAACGGTTCCTGAGCGGGACGATCAACGGCGGCGGTCAGGAATACAAGTTTACCTGTCTGGAGGGAGACATCTACCTCCGCAAGAAAAAATAAGCTCGTAGATCAATTTCCACCCTCATAGGCACTGCCTGGTAACAGAGGGGGTGGAAGGATGAGGTCGGGGAACTGTCCTTGACATCTCTTTGAGCCGCAATCTATACTTCCTCATGATGGTTGGATGGGAAAACCGGAGCGAAAGTGTGCCCTCGGCCAGCGTGGACGAAAAAGAAACTTTTATCTTTCGGTTTTCATAGAGAAGGAAATATCCATGCCTGCCAGAAAATTGAGGAGAATGACCAGGCTTGTCTTGTTGCTGGGGTTGTTCTTTCCGCTCGCGGCGCAGTCAAGTTATCAGGAACTCGGCATCCCCATGCGCGACGGGCAATATCTGGCCGCCGATTTTTATCCGGGGCGGCCGTTTACGAGGAAACCGACGATCCTCATACAAACGCCCTATAACAAAAATTTGTATCGTGGCCAGAACCCTCTCTTCAGCCCCGACAAGTATCATGTGGTCATCGTTGATATGCGGGGCTTCTACGGTTCCCTAGCCGCGGCAGTCCCCGGATATGACCTCGGTTTCGACGGATACGACTGCGTCGAGTGGATCGCCAAGCAGGCCTGGTCGGACGGGAAAATAGGGACCTACGGAGGGTCGGCTCTGGGAGGCATCCAGTTTCAAACGGCCAAACAGGCGCCCCCTCACCTCGTCTGCGCCATGCCGGCGATATGCAATTTTAAAAGAGGATACTCAAATTTTTATTACGGCGGAGATTATCGAAAGGAAAACACGGAAGCCCATTCTCAGTTCTGCGATATCCCGACAGTTCTGAGCCACCCATCCCAGGACGACTATTGGATGAGCTATGAAGCGGAGAACGACTACGCCGATCGAATCGTCGTTCCCCTGCTGCTCGTCAGCGGCTGGTTCGATCATTTCCCCGCCGAAGTTATAAGGGATTTTCACGACCTGAAATCAAACAGTGACCCGCGCGTCAGAAATATGCACAAACTCGTTTTCGGGCCATGGACCCACACGGGAGTCAATCAAATCCGTCAAGGTCAACTGCTATTTCCACAAGCCGTAGGGCTAGTGGATCAAATGACCGACGAGTTCTTTGACCTCTACTTGCTCGGCCTCCCGACCGGATACGAATCCTATCCTCCCATTCAATTTTTCCAGATGGGAGACAATTCGTGGATCGCTACCGATGACTGGTACGCCTATGGGGGGAGGGAGGGTCAGCTGTATTTAAAGCCGGGTGGTCGACTGAGGCCAACCTCAGGGTTTCCCGCCTACGCGGTAAAGTCCTTCCCATACGACCCCGGAAATCCGGCTTCCTCCCCCGAGGAGGGTCCCTGGGATATCAGCGGACTCACGGAAAAAAGAGGTGATGTTCTGGTCTTTTCCTCCGAGGTGTTGAATGCGCCGCTGAAGATGCAGGGCGGCGTCCGCGCTGTTCTTTTTGTCTCCTCCTCCTGTCCGGATACCGATTTTTCCGTCCGACTCTGCGACGTCTATCCAGACGGCCGGTCCCTGCAGATGGCCCAGGGCATCCATCGATTGCGCTACCGGGATTCCCTGTCGCAGCCACAGCTGGCGACTCCGGGCCGGGTGTATGAGGTTACCGTCGACCTCGGCGAGTTGGCCATGACGTTCCTCCTGGGACACAGGCTTCGCCTCGACATCACGTCATCCTCCTATCCCAAATTCGAAAAAAACCTAAACGATGGGGGGCCTATGTATCCTCCCACGGGGCCGGGAGTCGTGGCTACGAATTTTCTCTATAAATCGATCCTATACCCTTCGAGGCTGATCTGGGAATACCATTGAGGCAAGGGAAGGACGCTCGCTGCCGCTCGGGAATGGCCTAATTTTCTCCCCCTTTTTCTCTTGCCTGGCACAAGCCCAAGGTCGATAATAGGGATTGTAGGAGGCTCAACCATGAACAACTTTGGCCTGGTGAGTCTTGGCGCCGCGCTTTTGATCATGATCGCGGGAGCCGGCGCGGCGGCCCTGGAGAAAGACCTGATCCCCACCTCGCGGGGAAGCCTGGAAATCACCTCCATCACTCATGGGACGCTGATGTTCGTGTGGAACGGCATCGTCATCCATGTGGACCCCGTCTCCCGGGGCGGGCCCGATTACGCTAAGATGCCCAAAGCGGACCTTATCCTCATTACCCATGAGCACAGCGACCATTTGGACCCGGCGGCCGTGGCCCTGCTCAAGAAGCCGGGGACGGAGATCCTCTATACCGCCAAATGCGCCGAGAAAATGCCCGGCGGAACGGTCCTGGCCAACGGCCAGCAACAAACGGTGAGGAGTATTTCCGTAGAGGCTGTGCCCGCCTACAATATCCTCCATATGCGGAGCGCCGGGGTTCCCTATCATCCTCGGGGCATCGGCAACGGCTATGTCCTGACCTTCGGCGACAAGCGGGTTTATGTGGCCGGGGATACGGAGAACATCCCGGAGATGAAGGAGCTCAAAAAAATTGAGGTGGCCTTTCTGCCCATGAACCTGCCCTACACCATGACCCCCGAGATGGTGGCCCAGGCGGCCCGCCTGTTCCGGCCCAAAATCCTTTATCCTTATCACTACGGCGATACAGACCCGCAGCTCCTGGTGGAACTGCTCAATCAGGATAAGGACATCGAGGTCCGCATCCGCAACCTGCGCTGACCCCCCGGCTCCACGGTGCACTAGGATTAGGCCGGGATGCAGGGACGCGGTCTCTATTCCAAGATCGTCCTGGGGCTGCTGGTAGCGGCCACCGGCGTCGGCGCGGGGGACGTCATCACCGCCAGCCTGGCCGGGTCGCGGACGGGCCTCATCCTGCTGTGGGCGGCCTTTGCCGGCGCCCTGCTCAAATGGGTCCTCAACGAAGGTTTGGCCCGCTGGCAGATGGCCACCGGCCAGACGCTTCTGGAGGGTTGGGTGGCCCACCTGGGCCAGTGGATCCAGTGGGCTTTTCTTCTCTATCTTCTTCTGTGGTCGTACGCCGTGGGCGGGGCCTTGATCAGCGCCTGCGGCCTGGCCGGCGCGGGGATGGTCCCCCTGGGGGACCCTCACACCTCCAAAATCATTTGGGGCATCGTTCATTCCCTGCTCGGATTCGCCCTGGTTTGGTCCGGCAAGTTCAAGGTTTTTGAATATGTCATGTCCGCCTGCTGCGGTCTGATGGTTGTGGCTGTGCTGCTCAACGTCATCATCGTGGCGCCCGATTGGCGCATCGTGAGCCGAGGACTTTTCATCCCCTCCATTCCCGCCGGGGGAGAGGCCTGGCTCCTGGGCGTGTTGGGCGGGGTGGGGGGCACGGTGACCATCATGTCCTACGGCTACTGGATCCGCGAGAAGCGGAGGAGCGGCCGGGAAGGAATCAAAGAGTCGCGCCTCGACTTGGCCGTGGCCTACGGGCTGACGGCTTTTTTCGGCGCGGCCATGATCATCATCGGCTCGAAGGTCAAGATAACGGGCACGGGCGCCACGGTGGCCCTGGTCCTGGCCGCCCAACTGGCCAAAGCTTTCGGCCCGGCCGGGAAATGGCTTTTTCTGCTCGGGTTTTGGGGAGCCGTCTTTACCAGCCTGCTCGGCGTTTGGCAGGGCGTGCCTTACCTGTTTGCCGATTTCCTCAATCTCAGAAGGGGCCGGTCGCTGGGGCGTGAACAGGAAGTGAACATCAAAAAATCGGCCGAATACCGCGCCTTTCTGGCGGCCCTGACCATCCTGCCCCTGAGCCTTTTGTGGTTCAAGGTCCAGCAGGTCCAGCTGGTTTATGCCGTCCTGGGCGCCCTGTTCATGCCTTTGCTGGCCCTGACCCTGCTCCTTCTAAATAACCGCCGGGCGCTGGTCGGCCCCGGTTTCAAGAATAGCTTCCTGGTCAACCTGCTGCTTGTCGCGACGCTGGCCTTTTTTTCTTACCTGGGGTTGAGGGAGCTCATTAACCTCCTCCAGGGCCACAGCCCTATCCTCTCGGGCTGAACCCGGCCTCGACGCCAGAATCGGATGGGCGGATATGGTATATTGGGTTTATAAATAATATGAATAACAAGTGGATGTTTGTCCTGCCGGCCATAGCCCTGGGCCTGGCGCTGTTCCTGGCCTGCGGCCTGGACCGGCAGAGCCAAAAAGCCCAGATCGTCGAGATCAAAGAGTACCAGGGCCAGAAGCTGGACCCGGTCACGAAATTCGAGGAGAACTCCATCAAGGGGTCTCAGCACGTCAATATCAACCGGTACAGCCTGAAGATCGGCGGGCTCGTGGATAAACCCTTGAGCTATTCCTATGAACAGGTGCTTTCGCACAAATCCATTTCGAGAATCACGGTCATCCACTGCGTCGAGGGCTGGGATGTGAAGATCCTCTGGGAAGGCGTGCCCCTTCAGGAGGTCCTCCAAGAAGCGGGAGTCAGGCCGGCCGCCAACACGGTCATCTTCCGGTCCACCGACGGCTACTCGACGTCCCTCCCCCTCGACACTGTCATCAAGAAAAATATCCTCCTCGCCTTCAAAATGAACGGCCTGACCCTGCCCGAGGAGCGGGGTTTTCCCTTCCAGGTTGTCGCGGAAGACAAGTGGGGCTACAAGTGGGCTAAGTGGGTGACGGACATCGAATTGTCCGACAACCCGGAGTACAGGGGGTATTGGGAAAGCCGGGGATATAACAACAACGGTGACCACAACGGCCCGATGTTTGAGCGGGAGAAATAACTGTTTTGAAGCCGCTATTGTTTAATTTTTGATCTTAGAAAATTTCTGATCTTTGAGGCTATTAGGAAGGCGTCCTTGCTCTCCCGGACTGTGGCTCCTTCTCCCGGATAACGAAAAACCACGGCATAAGCGTTAAGAACGTCAAGAGCGTCGCTGATTTGGGCGAAACCTTTATTAACTTTTAAACAAACAGCGTTTAGCCTTTGCAAGTCATGGATGGCAGGAGGTTCGATTTTATTTTGGGTCAAGAATGCTTTGAGGTATTTTTCGATGCATTGCTGACTATGGAAACAAACAACGTCGGGCACGCGCTTTGTTCTTTTTTTGACTAGAATTTTTGCCGATTCATAATCCTCCTCGGCTTTATGAATCCACTCCTTAACTAGGCTATTTTTCATAAAGAACCGACCCTTTGGCTAAAACCGCTTTAACGAAATGATCGCCTACGGCTAACCGAGCCCTTATCTCTGCGGGTGTCTTGACAATGAAATCCATGGGCATTTCTCTGTCTTTAAATAGCCGACTGATAGCGATCCTTCTTTCGGAAGGCCTCTTATTGGATTCCATGATGATAAAAAGATCAATGTCGCTGTCTTTTCTCGGCCTTCCGTAAGCATGGGAGCCGAACAAAATAATTTTCTTAATCGGGAATGAGCGGATAATTCTATCCGTAATTTTATTTAGTGTTTTTTTATTTAAGTATGCTCTTTGCGCAGCCATGATTATTTCAATTCCCCTTCAATTATACGTCTTTCTTCCTCGGTGATTCCATAGAGTTTATAAACGAGGTCGTCGATTTCCCGGTCGGTATTTTCGATTTGCCGCTGGATTTGGTCTTTTTCCGAGCCTTTGGCTTTCACGTTCTTTAAACTAAGATTGAAAAGAATATTTACGTTAGAAACAATTTTATCATGCATCAGTTTCTGCTCGATATTTCCTATATTGGGAATAACAAAAGGCAAGTCATATAGCTTTGCTGCCTTTATCTGAGGAATTACCCGCTGTTCGCCCTGTGATTGAGTTGTGTAAAGAAATTGAAAACATAATGAGTGCAAAACTCCAAGTATGTAATAGGGACTTATCTGTAACTCTTTTTTTATCTTAAACAGATATAGCGCATCGGTTGCGCAGAAGCTTCCGGCTTCATCATAAGCAACAGATATCAGCTTTGTGGTGGTCAAGCCGATGAACTTAGGCGAATTGAATATTTCTGGAGACCTTGGTCGGTGAAGTGCATACCATGGGTGTTTGCCAGTAGAAACTTCCTTGCAGGTTATTTCCCCCTTATATGATTCAAGATGCTTTCTTATATTCGGATAATTACGAATATCATCATTTCTTGTTAGACATATAATCGATAAGTCGCTAATGATCGGCATGTACCTGCAAATATGCTTACCTAGCACAACGGGACGCAGTACAGAATCTTCGAGTTGCTCAGAACGGCGAGTATCGCGATCTATTAGAAATGCTTCCGCGAGGTCAGGACTAATGCCGCGTTGTATTTCGCCATTGAGAACTTCTTTGAAGCGAGTATGTCGCTTTGTAAGTTTCTGGAGAATATTCATTCCAGTCAAAGAAATTGTGGTAAAAGCATAAGAAGGGCTGGATTTAACAACAGAATACCAATCTTTACGAGAAATTCCTGGAAGGATTCCAAGCTCCTTAGGCTTATCGGAAACAGGAACATGGCGTAAATCTCCTACGATTAGTTTCAAGGAAAGATTGCCGGTAAGGCCACAGGAGAAAATAAGAATAGTGGATGTGTTTAGGACTTTGGGGCCGAAGACTTTTTCGCCTAAGTTTATGACTGCATTTATAAAATAGCTGTCAATTAGGTATTTTCGTAGCTTCGACGCGTCCGCTTGTGTTAAAAGTGTGCTCGGAAGAATCATTCCAAAAAAGGCTCGGCGCGAAAGAATATTCGAAGCGGAATGCACAAAGTACATGTAGGAATCAATCATCCGGACAACTATGTCTTTGTGCTCCATCCGCAAATAATCCAGCTCAGATTCGGAAAATGTTGCTCCCCACGGCGGATTGCCGATTACCACATCAAAGCCGCCTTCCTCCTTCATAATATGAGGAAACTCATCCTTCCAGTTAAACGGCTTGACCTTGTACCAATCTTCACCGAAGTATTTATGCAGCTCGAGCGGGTTTCCGGAAATCAGCGAGTTGCCGCACTTGATATTCTTATCGAGCATGGGAAGGATGCCGCGGCCGGCAGGGATTCCCCGTTCTCCGTCTAACATTTTAAGCATCAAGGAAAGTTTCGTTACCTCAACAGCCTGCTCATCGATGTCCACTCCGAAAATATGGTTAATGAGAATTTCTTTTTTTTCAAAGATCGTTAAACGTAGCTTTTCGTCGGGCAATCCCAGCTTTTTCTCGTCTGCGCTGGGTTTTATCTTCTTTATTTTTTGTTCCTGATAATAATTCAGCATCTCCTCATAAGCGCGGATGAGGAAACTCCCCGAGCCGCAGGCCGGGTCCAGAACCCTTAGTTTTTTGGCTTTACTGGGCGGCAATTCCTGAAGAAGCGTGCCGGCCGTATTCTTGACGATATAATCCACGATGTATTCGGGCGTGTAATAAATTCCGCCGGCTTTCCTGACCTCGGGCTTTAGCTCATATTTGACCTGATGATCGGTCAGCCGAATCGTGTAGCCCAAATACCGTTCATAGATATTGCCCAGGACTTCGAGGGGGATGACGTCGAACTGATACGGGTTATAGGTGCCGAGCACGATCTCCTTCATGACTTTAAAATCAACGGCCAGCTTAGCTTCCCATTCCCGTGGGCTGAACAAGTCGCTGTCGAAGAAGATGTTGTAGCTTTCGAATTCCTTTTTGAGAAAAACCATCGTGTTTGTTCCGACGGTTTCAGACCTTTCCTCGAAAATGGCCTTGAGCTTGTCGCCATGGTATAGGCCCCGGTCCTCGCACGAGCGCATGAAGATGATCCGGTCAAGGATTTTTTGGGTGATTTCCTTGAGATAATTGGCGCCCTTCTCATGGTCGCCGGAATGAAACAACTCCTGGTTATTCTTGAAAATATCCTTGGCAAGAATCTCCCGCCACCTCTTGAGGTCTTCAAGAATGGCCTTATCGACGGGCAGCCTATCCTTGGGTTTAACGCGCAGCAGCTCATCCAGCTTTCCGGCAGCAACGGATTCTCTAGATAGCTGCCAGATCCAGTCGAATTGATCCAGATACTGTTTCCATTCCAGGTCGAGCTTAAGCCCTTTGAGAGGATTCCGGCTGTCGGGTTTGACCGTGACGTCGAAGAGCTTCAGCGCTTCAAAGTCTGTAAGGAGGACAAAGGGTACGCCCCTGCGGTTGTATCCGTAGCGGATGGCTTGTTCGATATGCCTGTCAAGATCGACCTTGGGGGGCTTGGCTTCGACGAATATCTTGATTTTCCCCTCAACTTTGAGCCCATAGTCCACTCTGCCGCGGGAGGTTCTCTCTTCAGGGCCTACCTCGTCATGGTCATTGACGTCCCAGCCCAGGACGTCTTTCAACAGAGGTTGGATGAAGGCAATCTTGGCCGCTTCTTCGTTGTATTCACTGATTTTTCCGGCGGCGAGCTCTCGCTCGAATTTAGCGATCAGCCGGGAAAGATTCTCTTCGGCTTTCTCTTTGGTAAGCGTCACACCGTCCCCTTCATCTTGACTATATAAACATAATATCATATGCACATACTGTTATGGCAAGATAGGCCGGATTTGGGGAGGGCAAAGGATTTCCCATGAAACCGATTGATCCGGCGGGAAAGGCCGTCGTCATCACCGGCTGTTCTTCGGGTATCGGGCGGGCAGCGGCGCTTCATCTAGCGAGCCTGGGCTATACAGTTTTCGCCACTGTCCGCCGGGATATGGACGCGGCTTCACTCCGAGAAGCGGCCGGCGCATTGGCTCCGGGGGAGGAGCCTCGGTCGAACCTCATTCCCGTTTGCCCGCTCGACCTGACTCATCCGGACGAGATTGCCGCGGCCATCAAAGCCATAGTCAGGGAGTTCGAAAAACGCAAGTTAGGCGGCCTGTATGCCCTCATCAACAATGCCGGCGGCGGCGGTATTGCCCCAGTGGAGCTTATAGACACGGCCGTTTTGCGCCGTGAGCTTGAGGCGCGCCTGGTCGGCCCGGTGACGCTCCTCCAAGGCCTCCTCCCGTATCTCCGGCGCGGCCAGGGCCGCATCCTTTGGATCACGACGCCGGCCCTGCTGCCTATTCCTTTTATCGCCGGCATCCATGCCCCGGACTTTGCGATGAACGGTTTGATCCGCACCCTGGCCGTCGAGCTCAAACCCTGGCGCATCCCCAACATCATGATCCGCTGCGGCGGGATCAAGACAGCGGCCGTGGCCAGGTCTGCGCGGGAACTTGAAGAATCTTTCCGCTCCTGGCCCCCTGACCGGTTGGCCCTCTATGCCGAGAGGCTCGGGAAAGAAAAAAAGGAGCTGGTTGAATTCGACAAGAATAGGACAGAGCCCGAGGAGGTGGCCAAGGTCATTGCCCGCGCCCTCTGCGCTGGCCGCCCCAAAAAACGATACCGCATCGGCTACATGTCCGGGTTTGCCGCCCTGTTCGAGGCCTTTCCCCAGTCGTTCGTCGATTTTGTGATGGGCAAGCGCGGCTGAAATGAAAACAAGCCTAGTGAATCATTCGCTGAAGCGCCGCACTCTGCTCCTGCTGGCCCTGGCTGAATGGCTGGGCATGTCGGTGTGGTTCTCGGCCTCGGCAGTCGTCCCTGAGCTCACCCGCGTTTGGAAGCTGAGCGCCTCAAGCCAGGCCTGGCTGACCATATCGGTCCAGCTCGGGTTCGTGATCGGAGCCTTCGGCTCGGCCTTGCTGAACCTGGCCGACCGGGTCCCCAGCCGCCGGCTGTTCGCCGCTTCGTCGCTGCTGGCCGGAGCCGGCACGGCCCTTATCCCGGCCCTGGCCGCAGGCCCGGGAGCGGCAATCCTCCTCCGCTTTTTCACCGGGCTTTTTCTGGCCGGCGTCTACCCAGTGGGCATGAAGATCATGGCCACCTGGACCCGTGAGGACCGCGGCTGGGGCATAGGGTTGTTGGTAGGGGCGCTCACGGTGGGTTCCGCCTCTCCCCATCTCATCAACGCTTTGGGCGGCGTCAGCCATTGGAGGCTTGCGCTCTTTGCCGCGGCCGGGCTATCCATGTTGGGAGGAGTCCTGGCCGCTCTGTTCATTAAGGAAGGGCCCTATCGGGCTGCCGCGCCCCGCTTTAACTGGAAATACGCTGGAGAAGTCTGGAAAGATCGGGGGCTGACGCTGGTGAACCTGGGGTATTTCGGCCATATGTGGGAACTTTATGCCATGTGGACCTGGGTGCCGGTCTTCCTGCTGTCGAGCTTCGCCGTGACCGGGATGAACCCCCGCTGGGCTGCCCTGGCCTCCTTCGCCGTCATCGCCGCCGGGGGAGCCGGAAGCCTGGCGGCCGGCCGGCTGGCCGACGCTTTCGGACGCACTCGGGTCACCATGGCCTCTCTGGCCGTGAGCGGATTATGCTGCCTGGCCGTGGGAGGGCTTTACGGCCGGAGCCCGGTCTTGCTCTTTCTTGTGTGTTTGGTCTGGGGGTTCGCCGTGGTGGCCGATTCAGCCCAGTTCTCGGCTGGGGCGAGTGAGCTCTGCCCGGCCGAGCGCACCGGAACCGCCCTGACCCTGCAGACCAGCCTGGGCTTCTTGTTGACCATGGTGACAATCCGGCTTATTCCCTCGCTCGAAGGGCTCCTCACCTGGCGCTGGGCCTTCGCTTTCCTGGCCGTCGGCCCGGCCTTCGGGCTGTGGGCCATGGCCCGCTTGCGGCGCTTGCCGGATTCCGCCCGGATGGCCTGCGGCCGGCGTTGATTGAATTGGAGGAAGGCCAGTTGTTTAGACGGGAGTCGAGTTTCTATGGCAAATATACAGACGCCAGCCGAGGGGCGGTGAATTTTTATTGAAATATCGACCCGGACTTATTATGATTCTTTTCAGGCCGGCGTTATGTTCTTGATGCAGCGGGTAAGTAGAGCGGCCGGCTTTATCCTAAAAAAGGAGAGGGGTCAGCATGATTAACCAATTCGTCGATCACTTTAAAACCAAAGAATATGGGTTCAACTTCTTTCCGGCCCTGGGCCTGATCGTCGGCGCAATGCTGGCGAATGGTTTTCGATTGCTGTATTTTTTCATTGAAGATATCGTCAAGGGATATCACTCCTTCTCGACCGCCGAATTATTCAGCTGGGTGTCGATATTCTATCCTCTCTTTATAGGCGTGTTGCTGGTCCTCATCTGTCATATGGTGAAGAATGATATTGCCTTTATCGTTGTTTTCAGCCTGGCTTATATGATTGTCGGCATCCTCCTCCGCTGGGTCTCCTGGGTGACTTTCAGGTATCCGGCTGTATTTTATAGAGAGATGTCGATGGCCAAGGTCGTCCTCAATATCGACAACATCGTCGGCACTTTTATCTATGCCCTGGGGCTGGCTTTGGCCATCTATCTCCTGTACCTGATTTTCAAGCGCCTGGATTATGCCCTGCTCATCGGGTTTCCGATGGGGGAATTGATAATCCAGTTTTACATCGTCGTCCAAAATGTCATAGCCGGCGGCAAACCCCATTTTGCGCCCGATTATTATGCCCTGTCACTAATTGAAGGTGCGCTGATGGGTTTCTTTTTCTATCTGGGATATATTCTTTTCAGGAGAGGACGGGGCTGGCGTCTGGCCGGCCAGGAGTTCTGCCGAACCGGAGAGGGAACCGCTCCTCGAACGAATCATCTCCCCACAAGATTCTATTTCGGTCTTCTGCTGGGCGCCGCTATCCTGGAGCTGGTCCCTTTTGCCATCATCATGACCAGGGTGAACAGCGTTCGGGTGGGGGTTGAATTGTCTCGAGGGGAATCCGCTATGACGTCGGGCGCGTTATCCGGAGTGTTGAACGAAAGTTGGGTGATCGCCGCTTTAGTCCTGTCTACGATTTTAGTGCTCTTCAGTGCTGTGGTTTTCCTCCTCTTCATCTACAAAATGTGGACGGCTCTCCAGGACGGCCGGGCCGGCACCTCGCCCTTGATGGCCGCCCTCTTGCTCCTCATCCCCGGGTTCAACCTCTACTGGATATTCAGGGTTTATTACGGTTTCGCCAAGGAGTACAACGTCCTGGCCAGCCGCCATCAACTGAACGTCCCCAGGTTGCCGGCCGGCCTGTACCTGACCCTGAGCATCGTGGCCGTTATCGACGTCGCCGCCCTGTTGCCCTATGGTGTGGATATTTCCATTTCGATCATCGTCTCAGTCCTTCATGTCTCTATCGGCCTGGCTGTAATGTACCTGACCTGTCAGGCCGTCAACCGCATCCCCGCCGAGATCTACCAGCGGCCGCAGGCCCTCCGGCCAGGGGCCTAATTTTTTAGAGATGAAAAAACCTTATGTCACGAAAATCGCCGTCATTTCCAAATTCGCGGTCTGGCTGGTGGACGGCCAATACGTCCGGACCAAGATGGACGAGGAGTTCACCAACTTCGGACAGCACTACCGCTTCCGCTTCATCCCCCGGAATGAATTCTGGATCGACCACCTCCACGGGCCGGGAGAGGCGCATTTTTTCATCGACCATCTGCTGATCGAGAACAGGCTTATGGCCGAGGGGATAGGCTATGACCAGGCCCTGGCCAGAGCGGACCGGGCCGAGCTCAAGGAAAGACACAAGGTGGACTTTATCCGCCGGCCCCATACGGCCAGCCAGCCACCCACCGACACGATCCACCAGGTCCATAAGACACTTCTGCGGAGCTACAGCCGCGACCTTCGGGTGTGGATCATCAGCGGCGAACTGGTCCGCGACCTGTACTTTATTGATTTCACGGAGGGCGGGCATGACAAGGTCTATCGTTTTGTGCCGGCCGGTGAGGTCTGGCTGGATGACGACCTCACGCGGACGGAACGGCCGTTCGTCCTCCTCCACGAAGTCCATGAGCGCCGCCTCATGGCCGGGGGCCTGGACTATTTTCACGCCCACCGGTCGGCCAGCCACCTGGAATATTTCTGCCGCCATCATCCCCGCCAATTGAAAAAGAAGCTGGCTGAGGAGCTCCGGCAGAATCGTGGCCTGGCGAAGGAGAAAATATGACTATCAGGAAACATCTGGGACGACGAGAGTTCTTGAATTCATCTCTCCGCGGGCTGGCGGGAGCGGCCGGCCTGGCCGCCGGCGCGAAACGGGTGAGCGGTCAGGCAACCTCGCCGGCGTCCCCTGCTCCTCAGGCAGCCGCAACCCAGGAGCCGGCCAAGGTCAAGGGGTTCCGCACCCTGGGCCGGACCGGGTTCCGGGTCTCGGACATCGGCACCGGCTCGATCTACGACCAGGGCGTGCTGCGGGCCATGCTGGAGGCGGGCGTCAATTATATCGATACCGCTGAGAGCTACCCCGGCCACCACCGCCTTGTCGGCGGAGCCATTAAAGGGCTCGACCGCAAATCGCTGTTCATCTCCACTAAAATGCTGATGGATGAGGGAGATATCAGCCGTGAAGGGCTCCTCAAGCGCGCGCGCAAAGGCCTGGAGGACTTGGGCACCGACTATGTAGACTGTCTGATGATGCACCTGCCGGAAAAGGTCGAGACGCTCGGCCTGGATAGCTTCCATCAGGCCATGAGCCAGCTGAAGAGCGAAGGCCGGCTGCGGTTCGTAGGCGTCTCCCACCACGGCTCATTCTGGTTCCGCGACCCGGAGACGGCCATGGACAGGGTCCTCCTGGCCGCCGCCGAGGACGGCCGTTTCGACGTTTTCCTTTTCGCCTACAACTTCCTCCAAATGGACGGCGGCCAGCGCGTCCTGGACGCCTGCCGCCGGAAGAACATCGGTGCGGCCTTGATGAAGACCAAGCCGGTCATCACTTACTACTCCCTCAAATCGCGCATCGAGGCCCTGGAGAAGGCAGGGAAGTCCGTAGACCCGCTCTTCCGGGAGGGGCTGCAGCGCTACAAGGAGAAAGCGGACAAAGCCGAGGAGTTCATCGCCAAGAACGGTCTGAAGAACCCCGAGGAGATCAAGGAAGCCTCCGTCCGTTTTGTCCTAAACAATCCCGATGTGCACACCGTCTGCTGCTCGGCCCGGACCTTTGACGAGGCGGAGCGGTTTGTCCGGTTGTCCGGGACTCGGTTGAGCGATGAGGACAAGGCCAAGCTGGCCGACTATCGGGAGAGCTGCGGCCAATTCTACTGCCGCCATGCCTGCGGCCTGTGCGAACCGAGCTGTCCGCAGGGCGTCCCGGTCAACACCATCATGCGCTACAACCACTATTTCGAGACTCAGGGCCGGGAAAAATATGCCATGTCCCTCTACGCGGCCATCCCCGGTTCCCGCGCCGAGGTTTGCCACTCCTGTCCCGGACATTGCGAGCGGGCCTGCCCGCACG
>JBAVVA010000363.1:0-1682 GCA_049697055.1 Candidatus Aminicenantales bacterium | reverse complement strand
GGATTCTTTTTTTATCTCGGGCTCGGCTTGAACCCACTCCTGGCCTTTTAGGAAGTACCAATTGCCGCTCTGGCTGCCGATCATCCATAAACGGCCCTGGTCGTCCTTGACTTGAAGGTTCTTCATTTCGTCCAGGAATTCTTGCCGCGAGATTTCCCCCTGACGGAACTTCTCCCTCAATCCCTGGAATGTGTTTTCAGCGCGCTTGAATTCGTTGTCCATGTTTGCTTTCCCTCACCCGCTCCCCATATATCATAAGCCAATGCTCGATGATTATCAATTCCCCTCGCCGGCGTTGACTAAATACTGTGCAAAACGCCATAAGTCTAATAATTCTCGGCTATTCGATTGCCGGACCGGTCACTTTTCCACAGGTTTTTCACAGATTTTGTGAAAAACATCTCAGCGGACAAGGTTCAGCAGGCTGAACCCTTTAATGGGGTCGGGGATAAAGGACAAGATGAAGACCAGGACCACCACTCCGGCCAAAACCTTTCGGACTACGGACAGCTGCGCCTGCTCATCCCAGATGGGCGGGTGCTTGAGCCCCACCAACAGGATGATAACGGCCCAAACGAACCATCCCACCCAGAAGAAAACGCCCAGCACCACGAAACCAAGCAGGGCCAATTGGGCTATGAATTTGGACCGGGAGCCGAACAGGGCATAAACGACATGGCCGCCGTCAAGCTGGCCGATGGGAAAAAGATTGAAGGAGGTGACCAGGGCGCCCACCCATCCGGCAAAAGCCAAAGGATGAAGGATATAGCTGGAAGAGGCGTCGGGGATAAAGAGGCGGGCCAGCAGTTTCAGCAGCAGAGGGTCGCCCAGGCTCAGCCAGCCTTCTCCCGTCGTCTCCACGCTTAAGCCGGACAGGGACAGGCCGTAGGCCATGGCCGGAAGAGCCAGGATGAACCCGCTGAGCGGCCCGGCCACGCCGATGTCGAACAGCTCCTGCTTACGGCGGATCGGAGAGCGGATCTTGATGAAAGCGCCCAGGGTCCCGATAAGGTTGGGAAAGGGCAGGAAATAGGGCAGGGTGGAGTCGATGCCGTAGAAGCGACAGGCCAGGTAATGGCCGAGCTCGTGTCCCAGCAGGATGGTCAGGAGGACGACGGCATAGACCAGGGTCAGCTTCTGCACCTGCGGGTCTCCCAGAATGGCCGGGGTTAATGACAAGTTGGCCCGGGGCCCTCCCCTGGCGACCAAGACGTAAGCGGCGCTCTGGGACAATCCGACAAAATAGACCGAGGCTACGGTTAAGATGAAGAGAAGAACGTTCAGCCAAAGCCGTTTCTTGGCGAAGAACGATTCCTTCCGGACTGCGGGGGGCGCGGCCGGGGGGACCTGTTCACCGCCGTCAGGGCTGCCGTTCATGGGATGATAAAAAAATAGGAGTGAAAGCCTCACTCCTCCTTATCAATAATATCGTTCGGCCTAATCTCAACTCTGGGTCAGCTTCTTGTACCTGGCCATCAACTGTTCTTTGGTCTCCTTATGGTTCGGGTCGGGGACGCAGCAATCTACCGGGCAGACCTCGGCGCATTTGGATTTCTCGAAATGGCCCACGCACTCGGTGCAGCGGTTAGGGTCGATGATGTACAGCGCATCGCCTGCGGAAATGGCCTGGTTGGGGCATTCCGGCTCGCAAGCGCCGCAGTTGATGCATTCCTCGGTGATCA
>JBAVVA010000362.1:0-2294 GCA_049697055.1 Candidatus Aminicenantales bacterium | reverse complement strand
GGAGAGCACCGATAGCCCCCTCCTTCCAGGGGTAGTAGATCTCGCCGCGAAGGATGAGCCCAAAGAGACACAGCCCCAGGCCAAGCCTGATGATCGCTCGGGCACTACGGCTCATCATGTTATCCTTCAAGATTAAGTTATCAATATAAACCATCTATGGGGAATTTTCAAAATGCTGGGTGATGCAGAAAGTATCTCTTTTTCCGTGGGTCAAGGCGAGAGGGATGGGTCCTGTTTGACTATGTGGAGGTATCACGGCAAAAGAGAGGCACTCAAAAGAAGGTTAAGTGACAGACCTAACGGAAGAAGAATATTTTTTATAAGCGCCCGATGAGAGGAGGCGGTCCAACTCTCGGAAAAGAATCTCGACCTCATCTTCTTTATTGTAGAAATGAGGGCCGGCCCGCAGCAGGTCGGGTTGGTCCGCCTCTCCCTTCCGGTAGTCGAGCTTGATCCCTTGCGCCTCAAGAGCCTGTTTGACCTGAAAAGCGTGGGGGACATGGAATGAAACATGGCCGCCGCGCCGGCTGTCCTCCCGCGGAGTGAGCAGGGGGAATCGCCGTTCCTCGGCTCGGGCCATGATCCGCCCGGTCAGCCGAAGGGATTTGCGCCGTATTTGGGTTAGGCCGATTTCTTCTATGGTGTCCAGGCCGGCCTGGGCGGCATAGAGGCTGGGCACGGCCGGAGTTCCGGATTGAAAACGCCGGCTCTTGTCCGCATATTCCATTCTTTGATTGAACAGGAACGGCTGGCGGTGCCCGGCCCAGCCGGTCAACAGCGGCTTTTCGACGGCCGCGATCTCGGGCCTGACAAAAAGGAAGGCGGCCCCCGGTCCGCCGCACAGCCACTTGAGGCACCCCCCGATATAAAAATCCGCTTCCAATTTTTTTATGTCCACCGGAATGACGCCCGGCGCATGATAGCCGTCGATAAGGGACAGAGCGCCCACAGCTCTGGCCCGGCGGCAGATGGCTCCGATGTTCTGAATGGCGGATGTCTTGAAATGGACGTGAGAGGTGGCCACAAACAGAGTCCTCTCATCTATGGCCCGGAGAAGCGGCTCCGGGTCGAGGTCGGAGCTTGGGCCGGAGACCACGACCGGCTCCCAGTTCATCATCCGGCAGACGGACTCCAGGGCGTATAGGCTCGACGGGAAATCCTGATCGCTCAGGACAATCTTGCGGCGCCGATTGCGGGCGGGCCACAAAAACCGCGTGGACAAGGCCACCCAATGGGCTTGGGTGGCGTGAGTCATCATGGTCACTTGGCCCGGCCCTGCGCCGATGAGTTTGGCCACCTTGTCGCCGACCCGCAGGCCGAGGTCCCACCATTCTTTCTGCCAGGCGGTCACGCCTTCCCTGCTCCAGAGAGAAAGGAACCGCTCCAGGCCCTGCCGGGCCCTTCGGGGCATAGCCCCCAGAGAGTTGCTGATGAGGTAAACGCAGCGGCCCACTATGGGAAATTCCCGCCTGACCCTGGCCAGGTCGCGGTCCAATATCCACACGGCGGCGCTTCTCAGCCGGATTTCATGGCGATGTCAGCGCTTGGTGAACAGGTTGAGCACGGCCACGAACAGGGCCGAGCCGATGACAGCCCAGATGATGGGAAAAGGATGACCGCCGAAGGTCAAGGTCCAGAAGCGGGGCAGATGGAGCTCCTGGGCGATGAAGGTGCCGAGGATGGCGCCGATAAAACCCAGGGCGATTGAGGGCAGGCAGCCGGTGTTCTTCCGTCCGGCCAGGCTGGCGCCTACTGCGCCGGTGATGGAAGCAATGAGCAGCATCACCAAGAATGAGAAGATTGACATGAGTCCCTCCTCCAGGTCAAAAATAAAAAACAAGCCCGAGGAAGCTTTGCTGGGAGCCCAGGTTTACGGAGAAATCTTCCCAGCTTTGGCCGAAATTCATATCCCGTATGGTCGTCCGGCCGGTGGCCCGGCAGAAAAGAAAACCGGCCTGTCCGAAAATGGCCAGGCGCTTCGTGATGGAGAAGGAGATCCCCGCCGCCAGATGAAGGGCCGGCCGGGTGGGGATGGTTTGAGTGATGGTCACTTCGGGGATTGTGATGAAATTCCCCCGGAATTGGACAAACAGGAGGCCCCCTCCGGCGGCCAGGAAGATCTTGAACCGTTGGCTCACGACGAGGTCCTGCTGGACGAAGAGTAGAAATGGAGTGATGGTCAATCTTCCTTCCAGGAGCCCGTCCTGGCTTCCAAGGCTTTTCAGTTGAGCGTCAATAAAGTGGATGCCCAGCCGAGTCCGGGAGGCCAGGGGCAGGAGGAGGCCGAAGCCCGT
>JBAVVA010000361.1:0-10987 GCA_049697055.1 Candidatus Aminicenantales bacterium | reverse complement strand
CCCTGGCTCTTGTGGATGGTGATGGCCCAGGCGAGCTTGAGCGGATACTGGGTGAAGGCGCCCACGGGCTCGGAGACAATCTGCTGGGTGTCGGGGTCAAGGCCAAAGCGGAAGAGCTCCCAGACGTTGGGCCCGACGTCCACGGTGAGGCCGCTCTGGAGCTCGACCTGGATGATGTCGTCCTCGCCCTTCTCCTGGATAATTTTGGCGACGCGGCCGATCGAGCCGTTGACCCAGCGGCCCTTGAGGTCGTTGGTGAGGAGCATGACTTGGGCTCCGACCTTGAGCTCGAGCCGCTCGTCCGTGGGGAGTGAGGAGCGTTCAAAATCGCCCTCGATGAAGCCGTCGTAGCCGTAGACGCGGCCGCGAAGGCGCGAGAGCTTCTCGCGGTTGCGCTCGAAGGCCAGGTCATTGGTGCTCGTCAGGGTGATGTAGAATTCCTCGTCGGGCGGGACGAAGTCCGGGTCATAGCGGAAGTTAAGGCGGTCGAGCTCCACCTGCGTGGCCGAGCGGTTGCGGATGGCGTTCAGCAGGCCGATGAAGTCTTCCTCGGTCTGGCGGTAAATCTTCTCGAGCTCGACGAACTCCATGGCGAAGCCCGCGTTCTGGAATATGCGTGAGGAGAAGAAGTAGGGCGTTTCGTAATGGTTGCCGTCGAAGAGCTCCCGCTCGGCCGAAGTCACGACGGGCGGGAGTTGGTAGAGGTCGCCGATGAAGACCATCTGTAGGCCGCCGAAGAGCTGTTTGGGCTTGGGGCCGTTGAGTCGCAGGAATTTCTCGACACAGTCGAGGAGGTCGGCCCGGACCATGGAGATCTCGTCGATGACGATCGTGTCGAAGCGCTTATAGATGTCGGTGGAGCCGCTGCCGGCGCTGAAAGCGGCAGCGACGCCGCGGGGAGGACGATAGAAGCTTTTGGGGAGTTTTTTAACCTTCTCCAAGGTGATGTCCGGCTTGAAGCGGCAGAAGGAGTGGATGGTCTGGCCGCGGACGTTAAGGGCGGCGACCCCCGTGGGCGCCAGGACGGCGATCTGCTTTTTCGTCGTGTCGCGGAAATACTCGAGGAGAGTTGATTTGCCCGTGCCGGCGCGGCCGGTGATGAACACGTGGCGGTTAGTATTTTCCATCAGGTCGAGGGCCTGGCGGAACTTGTCGTTGATTTCGATGTGCGCGGGTGCTGTGGGAAGGTGAGCCGCTTTATATTTTGACTTTTGTGCTTGCGGCTTTTTCTTGGGCATCTCTTAGAGGTTTATATAAGAAGTGACTCCGGATTTCAATTCCGCCTCTCAGGAAAAGGGGGACACAATACTCTGTCCCTGATAATAAAAACACCGGTGTCCCGGCTGTTTGGCAGGTAGCAGGTTTGTACTACTTATAAATGTCTCCGCGGGTATCGATATTTGTAATCCGTATGATATCTTCTTCTAAGACATAGACAACGCGAAACTTGCCTACTCTAAGCCTGAACAAAATGATATTCATAAGCCGAGCGACTTCTTAACCTCTTCAAGCGGCACGAATTCTTCTGTCTCTAGAATCTTCAGAATACGCTTTTCTTCTTTTTCCGAGATCACGAGCTCCGATTTTTTATCGATGTTTTTAGTCATCTAGAAAGCTCTTCGGTTACCTAGCCGGAAGTCACTCTTTCCAGTTCTTAAAGCCGAAGTCGGTCAGGAGCCAGGTTTCGATGATCATGTTCGGTTTTGAATCGGCGAAGAGCTGGGATTGATAATGGTTCTCGACCTTGACCAACCCGCCGACCGGGACGTCGGGGCAGAGCCAGATCGTGGACGTCCCGTTCCAGCCGGCTTGAAATGTCGCGGCGCTGACCGGCTGGCTGATCTTGCGTACGACCTTGGTGCAGGCGAGGGCTTTGCCCTTGATCGGTACGGTGTCCGGCGTCGTGGAGACCACCTCGATCTTTGCCTCCAGGGAAATATCGGTGACCGGCTCGTAGGGCTTGTTGAAATAATACAAAGACCCTCCCATGCCGACTCGGCTGCCCGCCATAGTAGAGTAGTTATCGACGCGGACACCCGTGTCTAGGACGGTGGAGACCACGCGCCAGCGCTGCTGGTCTTTCACGCTCAACAACGGCTCGGTTTCATTCTTCAGGTTGACCGTGAACTGGACCCAATCGCCGGAGGAGGCCTTGGCCAGGGGATGAACAGCGGCGGCGTAAACAAAGCCCAGGGCGATCAAAGTCATGATCACCAGGGCCGTCCGTAATCTTGTTTTGGTCATTTGAGCTCCTTTCTATCGGCATTCGCCGATCCTTCCGGTCGTTTTGTTCCCGCTATTATATTTTCACAAGTCCGGCCTCTCGGCAATGACCCGAGTTTCGTATCGAATCCGAAAAAACGGCTAAGGAGCGGCCCGTGTTCGTATCGGTCCGCGGCGCGGTCGGGCGTTTGACACCGGATCGGGTGTCAAGTTGGGCTCAAAGATGATTAATCCTATCCTACTCTGCTGGCATAGGCGCCTGCGCTTGCCGCCGTCGATCCTCTTTGCCGCGCACGAGCGAAAAGCCCGCTGCCACTAGGCACAGGGCCGCCGAGACCCAGAACGCATTCTGAATGCCGAGGATGAATGCCTGCATCGTCTGCGAACCGAGTGTCACGTTGGTGCCGACGAACAGTTGCATCATTATCTTGCGCGGCAGGCTCCCAGCCGCGACCGCGAGCGACAGTGCGAAACTCGTCACCATGCCGGTCTGCCGCAGTGTGGCGAGTGTCGCCGAGGCGATGCCGAGCCGAGGCAGCGGCGCGCTGTTCATCGCGGCACTCGTGTTGGGCGCCCAGAACAAGCCGCCGCCCAAGCCCATCAGCGCCAACCCTGCGGCAATGGGCACATAGGGCGTCGTCGGCGACAACTTCGTAATGAACCACAGCAAGGCAGCCGCTTGCAGCAACACCCCGATCGTCGCCGGCAACCGCGCGCCGATGTGGTCGGCGAGCAGTCCGCTCAACGGCCCCACCACCGCGCTCACGATAGGGAGCGGGATGAGCAGCAGCGCCGCGGTCAGCGGGCTATAGCCGCGTACGGCTTGCAGGTAGAAGACGATCAAAAAGTTGACGGCGAACATCGCCAGCGACTGGAGCATCGCTGACAGCACCGAGAAATTGTAAACCCGACTCTGAAAGAGCGAGAGGTCGAGTATCGGATTCATGGCCCGGCCTTCCCACCAAAAGAACACTACCAGCATCATGACAAAGAGCGCAAACAGCGACAGGATCGGCGGCGATAGCCAACTATATTCGATACCAAGCGTAAGTGCGATCAGCAGGGCGACCAAGCCGAGACTGAAAGTTGCCGCGCCCATCGGATCAAATCTTTCGCCTTTCTTGGGCTTGGACATTTCATGCAAGGCGCGATAGCCCCACAGCGTGCCCAGAATGCCAATCGGCACGTTGATGTAGAAAATCCAACGCCAATCTCCGGCGGTGAGGATGAGACCGCCGAGGAGAGGCCCGGCGATTCCGCCGAGCGCCCAGGTGATGCCGTTGATGCCGAGCGCGCGTCCGCGTTGGTTCGGCGGAAAGACTTCGGTAATGATCGCGGGACCATTCACCATCATCAGCGCCGCGCCCGCGCCCTGCACGAGTCGGAACAAAATCAGCTGCGTCGCGCTCTGGGAGATGCCGCATAACGCCGAGCCGACCGTAAACACGATAAACCCGAGATTGTACATTCGCACGCGTCCCAGCATGTCGGCGACGCGGCCGAAGGTCAGCAGAAAGACGGTGCTGATGAGGATGTAGGCCATGATGACCCAGATCATCTCGATCAGGTCGGCGTGTAATTTCAGCATCATGTCCGGCAGCGCCAGAATGACAATGGTGCTGTCAATCGCCGCCATCAGCGCGCCGATAGTCGTCACGCTGAGCGCGATCCATTTGTATTCAAAGCGTCCGCGCCCAGGCATGTGCGCGGATCGAGCGCTCTCAAGCGAGAACTGCCTATTAGCCATCGGTCCGCCTCCGCGCATAATATTATCTCAAAAATTGCCAAGTTGCCAAAAGCGTTTTGGGCGATAGTTATGCTCGAGTGCCCGGCTAAATGAAGGTAGACGACCATCTCGCCGAGCTCATGTTCTTCTTGGGTAGTTCGCCCGGCTTCCAGCCGGAGAAAGGATGTTCCGTTCTTGACGACGGGCCGGGGCCGGCGATATAGTCCTTCCATCGTGCGGAAGAGAGAGGATGTCTACGAACGCCTGGCCGGGCACCTGGACGACCTACCGGCCGGTTTCCCGCCGACAAAAAGCGGCGTCGAGCTCCGCATCCTGAAAAAGCTCTTCACCGAAGACGAGGCGGAGATGGCTCTGCTGCTGTCCCTGCTCCCCGAGTCCCCGGAGTCGGTAGCCGTCCGGGCCCGGATTCCTGTGGCCGAGACCGCCCGGAGACTGGAGGACATGTCCCGCAAGGGGCTCGTCTACCGTCAAGAAGCCGAGGACGGCGTTCGCCGCTACAGTGCTAACCAGTTTGTTATCGGCATCTGGGAATTCCAAGTCAACAACCTCCGTCCCGAGCTCATCCGGGACATGGAAGAATACATCCCGACGCTGATGACGGACGGCCCCTGGAAAAAGACTCCCCAGCTCAGGACCGTGCCCGTCATGGAAAGCCTTCCCCTCCGGCTCGAGATCCTGGCCCATGAGAAGGCGGAAGAGATGCTGCGCGGCCAGGGCCGATTTCTCGTGGCTCCCTGCATCTGCCGCAGGGAGCGGACGATGATGGGCCAGGGCTGCGGCAAGCCCGAAGAAGCCTGCCTCGTCATGGGCCGGGCTGTGGATTACTACGAGAAGAACGGCATGGGCCGGATCATAGACCGGGAAGAAGCCCTGGCCATCCTCAGGAAGGCCTGCGAGGCCGGGCTCGTCCTCCAGCCGAGCAACGCTCGCAAGATCGCCAACATCTGCATGTGCTGCGGCTGCTGCTGTGGGGTTCTGCGGACGATCAAGTCCCATCCCCGGCCGGCCGAGTTCGTCTCCAGCCCTTTCCGAGTTTCCCTGCGCGCTGAAACCTGCACGGACTGCGGCACGTGCCTCGAACGTTGCCCGATGGGCGCGCTGACACGGAAGGACGGCGACGGCAATCGGCTCGACTCGGCCCGCTGTATCGGCTGCGGGCTGTGCGTTGCGACCTGCCCGAGCATGAGTTTGACCCTCGTCCGGAAGCCGAATGCCGAGCAGAGGGATGTGCCGCCCACGCTCCTTCGGACCTATATCGACATGGCCCGGAAACGGGGGAAGCTCAAGCCGGTCAAACTGGCCCGGGCTTGGCTCCGGACGAAAATCCGTGCCAAGTCGGGTTGATATATTTCTTTCTCAGAAACAAACGATCGCTTATATCGAAGTGCACAGATTCCAGCTGGAGGATCGAGAGGGACCGGTGAGGGTTGCGGAGCCAAGGCGAGCTCGATCTTCTGAGGGCGCTTCGCCTTCAACGCCGTTTTAAAAAAAAGGGGGCATTCCTTTCCTGAAGAAAGAAATGCCCCCTTGTCCGATGACTTCTGCCGTCGCTAAGGATCAGAAGTGGACGACGCAACCGACGGTGAAAGAGAAGCCGCTGAAATCGACTTTGGCCTTGCTGGGATCACCGGCAGGCTCAAGTTCGGAGATCCAGAGAATCGGCTCCGTCCCTAGCCCCAATAAATCGTAATCCGTGATCCACAGCGGCCCCTTGATCGAAGCATTTAAGGCTGGGGCTGTCGGCCAGACCCAATCCACGGAACCCTCGAAATTGCTGAAGGCTGCATAGCGACCCTTGACCTCGGCGACGATGCCGAACATTGGAGAAAGATCGAATTCCAGGCCGAGACCACCGTGAAATCCCAGGCCGCCGCCCGTGGTTCTGGCTTTCCAATTGACAGGGGCGAGGAACCAAAAATCGTGGTCGAAATCGACTTTGGCCAGGTAGTATCCCAGGCCGACGTTCAAGAAGAACTTCAAGTTGCTGCTGGTGGGAAGGAAATAATAGAATGTGGCCGTGATGGGGATGGCGCTGACGTTGGATTTCCAGGTCACTGTAGGGGCGCCGGCGGCCGGGATGAGATGGAAGGGATCGGAAGCTTTTGTGGCTTGGATGTATCCCACGCCCAGGCCCACGCCCATGCTCGGAGAGAACTGGAAAAGGAACTCGCCCCCGAAGTTCATGCCCAGATGAACGGGTAGGAATTCGCCGTCACCATAAGCTGTCATGGCCTCAAACATATGGATAAGAGTGTCTGACCAACCCACAATGCCCTTGTTCAGGTCTCCGCCCATGAGATAGTTCAGGCCGCCATAGGCCTTGAACCCGAAGCGGCCTTGAGCCTCTACCGGGCCGGGCAGAAGTACCAGCAGGAGCAAAACGACGGAAAACACACCAAGAATTTTTTTCATGTATCCTCCTTTAAAACTATTTACTTGACCGGGTTGCCGTCGGCGTCGATGAGATGGACCTCGCCGAAGCCCAGCTCCTTGAGTTTGGGCGCAACCTTGGCCTTGTCGCCGACCACCACCCAGACCACGCCGTTCGGCCGCAGGGCGTCCTTGGCCGCCTGGGAGACCTGGGCCAGGGTCAGGCCCTTCACCTTGCCGGCGTAGGTGTCGAAGTAGTCTTCCGGATAATCGTAGATGACCATCTCGGCGATGGAAGCGCCCACAGCGGCGTTCGTCTCCCACTGGCCGGGCAGTCCCAGGACCTGGCTGCTCTTATTGCGGTTCAACTCATCAGAGGTGGGTGGCCGGGTCCCAACAATTTCCTTGATCTCTTTGCCGGCTTCGAAAACCGATTCCTTGGTCTTATCCGTTTGAACGATGCCGTAAACCACATACGGCCGTTGGCCCCGGGCGCTGATCACGGCGCTCCCGGCCCCGTAGGACCAGTGCTTGTCCTCCCGGAGGTTCATGTTGATTCGGGAGGTGAACTGGCCGCCCAGGGTCATGTTCATGATCTCGATGGCGATCTCTTCAGAGTTGGCCTTGGGCAGGGTCACGAACCCGCCCAGAATGATCGAGGAGGGCGAGCCGGGCTTGTCGATGAGATAGACCTCGGGCGCATTCTTGCCGGCCACTTGGCTGATGTTCTTCTTGGGAACTTCGCCCTGCTTCCAGCCGGAGAAGAGCTTTTCCAGCTTGGGTTTGATCTCGTCCAGGCCGGCTGCGCCGACGATGACCAGCGTGGCGTGGTTGGGCTTGAACCAAGTCTTGTGGAACTTCTGGAGGTCAGCCAGGGTCAGGGACTGGACCGAGGCCTCTGTTCCGCTCCCGGTGAAGGGGTTGCTGTAGGCGTGGCCCGGGCCGTAGAGGAGCTTGGGGAAAACGCGGAGGGCAATGGAGAAGGGCTCGGCCTTTTCTTGCTGGATGGCGGCCAGGGTCTGGGCCTTGAGCCGCTTGAATTCATTCTCGGGAAAAGACGGGTTGAGGATGACATCGGCGTAAAGGGCCAGAGAGGCGTCGAGGTTGGCTTTAAGCGCGGACAGCGAAACGCTGGACGTGTCGAGGCTGGAGCCGGAGTTGATGGAAGCGCCGAGCTTTTGGAGCTCTTCGCTGATCTGGAGGGCGTTCCGCGTTTTAGTCCCCTCGTCGAGCATGTTCATGGCCAGGGAAGCCGTGCCGGGGAGGCCTGATTGATCGGCAGCATAGCCCGCGTCAAGCAGCAGGTTGAAGTTGACGACGGGGACAGCCTCGCGGCGGGCCAGGATGACCTTGAGCCCGTTGGACAGGGTTGTCCGCTCGAGCTTGGGGAACTTGGCGTCGGGTGCCGTGCCCGCCACGGGGAGCTTGGTCCGGTCCACGTTCGAGGCGACCGTCTTATATGTGGGGAAGGGATGGATTTCGAGGATGTAAACTCCGTCGGAAAGCCAGCGCTGGGCGGCCTCTTGGACGTCCTTAACCGAGGCTTTCTCGATCGCGGCCAGGTTCCTCTTGTAGGCATCCGGCGACCCGCCGAAGACCTGGGAGGTGGCCAGAACGTCGCTTTTGCCCCCGAACCCGCCGATCCTCTCCAGGCCGCGGATAATGCCGGCGATGTGCTGGGCCTTGACCCGCTCAAGCTCTGCGGCGGTCGGCCCCTCCCGCAGGAAGCGGTCAAGCTCCTCATCTACCGCCTTCTCGACCTTGGACAGCTCAACGCCGGGCTTGGCTGTGGCTTCGATGTAGAATAAGCCCGCGATCTCCCGGGCGTCGACGTAGGCGTTGACGTCGGTGGCGATCTGCTCGTCATAGACGAGCCGCTTGTAGAGCCGGGAGTTCTTGCCAGAAGACAGGACGGCTGCTACAAGCTCCAACCGGTTGGCGCAGTCCGTGCCCCAGGCCGGAACGTTCCAGACCTTGTAGAGGCGGGCCTGGGGGACGCGGTCCTGGGCGACCTGGCGCTGGACGCCCGTCCGCTTGGCTGTGTAGGCTTCATACTTGGCAATCGGGGGGCCGCTGGGGATATCACCGAAATACTGCTTGACCTTAGCCAGGGCTTCTTCGGTTTTGATGTCGCCGGCAACAGCGATAACGGCGTTGGCCGTCCCGTAATAGGTCTTGAACCATTCCTGAACGTCTTGCAAGGAGGCCGCGTTGAGATCCTCCATGGAGCCTATGACCGTCCAGGAATAGGGGTGGCCCTTGGGAAAACAGTTCGTGGCGATGAGTTCTTCGCTCAGGGCATAGGGCTCGTTCTCGTATTGGCGCTTCTCGTTCTGAACGACGCCGCGCTGCTCGTCAAGGACGCTCTGAGTTACAGCGCCCAGGAGATGCCCCATGCGGTCCGATTCCATCCATAGGGCGACGTCGAACGCGGAAACGGGAACATTCTCGAAGTAGTTGGTCCGGTCCTCGCTGGTCGTGCCATTCATGTCGGTGGCCCCGATTTTTTCCATGGGCATGAAATAATCGCCCTTGTAGTTCTCCGAGCCGTTGAACATGAGGTGTTCGAAGAGATGGGCGAATCCGGTCTTGCCGGATTTCTCGTTTTTCGAGCCGACATGGTACCAGATGTTGAAGGCCACGATGGGCGCTTTATGGTCCTCGTGGACGATGAGCGTTAGCCCGTTGTCCAGGACAAATTTTTTGTAAGGGATGTCCACGGACTGGGCCAGGCCGGCCTGGCCCCGGGCCAGGGGCGCCAGGACGAAAAGGAAAATAATCGCTAGAGACAGAAAAGCTTTCATTGTGCGCATTTGTACCTCCAATAAAAATAGCCGCTATTATATACGAAAAGAGCTTTCATATCGATCCATAGATCCGAGTCAGGCCAAAGTGCATATTGATTTAGTCGGACCCCGAAGCCTCTCTGGTCGAAAAACGGATGAAAGAAAAGCACTCCGGAATGTGGGAGTCATAGACGCCGTGGCGGTTGAGGGCCCAGCCCGGGTCGGGCTTAAGGCGGGCGCCGCCGGCCTCGACCGCCTCGAAGCGCATGAAAGCCATGCGCCAGACATCGCCGTCGCGCGGCGGAAGCAGACGGCCCTGGGCCAGGTCGGCCATGCCCTTCCAGGGAAAGGCCATCTCAACGGTCCAGCCTCGGTCCCGGTCGCGGCTGTCGATGAGCGTGCCGTCCACTTTAACTCCCCAGCGCAGTCCGGGAAAATCCCAGTCCAGAAAGGCCCAACGCTTGCCCCGGGGGTGTCGGCCGTAGCGCAATGAGTCCTAGAATCCGGCCAGGACGTCGGGTTTGTGCGCCGCCAGGTCATAAAACTGAAAAATACTTAAAATAATGGCAAATAGGATAAGCCAGAAGCAATCAGCGTGGAGGTTGATTCTTTTTAATTTAATTTCCTAAATTTTAGCTGATTTTTCACACTACAGGAAGAGATCTGAATTTCCAGGGGAAAATGAACGTCGCTCTTGACAATCGAGCTCATGTAGTGCATAATATATGCACTATGAGCTTCATCCGAAAAATCAAAAAGGGTCCCCATGTCTACCTGGCCGAGGTCGAAAATTACCGCGTCCAGGGCAAGGTCGTCCAAAGAGTCCTCCGCTACGTCGGCAAAGAGATCGACGGCCACATCGAGCGTCGGGTCGTCACGACGAACGTCGAGGTCGAGGCCGTCCGCCAATGCGCCGATGTCCTGGCCGTCCACCGGGTGGCCGAGCGACTCGGCTTGAGGGACATGTTCGGCGAACACGGCCCTTACATCCTGTCGTTTGTCTATTCCCATCTTCTGGAGCGGCCGAGCATCCGGAAGCTGGAGGAATGGTTCGGCGGCACGGAGATCCCCGAGCTTCTGGGACTCCAGGAGATCTCGACCGGCCGGCTGTACGAAACCCTGGGACATCTCAGCGGCTGGGAGTTCGGCCGGGTCGAAGCCCAGATCCTGGACCGGTTGCGGGGCTACGAAACCAAAAATCATTCGGCGATCATCGACGTCACGGACACGTACTTTGAAGGAGGGAGCTTGACGGAACGCTCCCGGCGGGGCAAAGACGGCAAGGTCCGCAAGCTCCTCCAGATCGGCCTGGGAGTGACCCAGGGCCACGGCTTTCCCATCTTGATGCGAACCTATCCCGGGACGACCTCCAACATCATGATCTTCAAGGACCTCTACAACCGGCTTCTGGAACGGGGCTACAAGGCCGTAATTATCGACAGAGGAATGAGTTGTGAGGACAACATCCGCCGCATCCTGGAGGCTAAGATGAAGATCATCGCTGGGCTGCGCAAAGACGACGGTCTGCGCCGGCGGTTCTTGTCGCGGATCAATCGTGAGGCGCTCTATCGCCGGGAGCATCGGGTGGCTCTCCAGAGCGCCGGAGTCTATGTCCAGGCGTTCCCCTATTTTGACGGCGAGCTCATCGTCGTCTACAACCCCTCGCTTGAGGTCGTCCGCCGGGAGCTCGCCTACGGAACGGACAAGGCGAGGGAAAAGGACTTCCGGGACGAAGGGTACTCTCTCCTCTATCACAATACGGCCCAAACGGCCGAGGCCGTGACACGGCAATACTTTGAGAAAGAGATCGTCGACCGGGCCTTCAAGAAGCTCAAAGGGGTGTTGTCGTTGCGGCCGATCC
>JBAVVA010000360.1:0-2442 GCA_049697055.1 Candidatus Aminicenantales bacterium | reverse complement strand
GGCCAGCCAGGTCCGGGTGCCCCTGCTCGGGCCGGTGCCGGCCGGCTGGCCCCGCGAGGTGTTCGACCTTCCGGGCGAGAGCGTGGATGTTCCCGACTGGATGGTGGGCCGGAGGGCGGCCAATGTCTTCTGCATCCGTGTCGAGGGCAAGTCGATGATCGACGCCTACATCGATGACGGCGACCGCGTGGTCATCGAGCGGACGGCCGTGGCCAACCCGGGCGAGATGGTGGTGGCCCGGCTGGACGACGGCTCGGTCACCCTCAAGCGCCTGCGGCGCGAGGACGGCCGCCTCCTGCTCGTGCCGGAGAACCCGGAGTTTCAGGCGATCGAAGTCCGCGAGCTGCGGGTACTGGGCCGGGTGATCGGCGTGCTGCGCAAGTATTGAACATGTCCCCATAACCCGTTTTGTTCCGGCGCGCATCGGCGCCAAGGCCGCGCCCTTCCCGTTTTTCCCCCGGGCGGGGCGCGGCATCCGGTGCATTTCCGGATGCCGGGGATTCCAAGGATTTCACAGGTGAGGCCATGAACGCCCGACGGAGATTCATCGTTCACATCGACATCGACGCCTTCTTCGCCGCCGTGGAGACGCTCCTCGACCCCACGCTCAAGGGCAAGCCGGTCGTCGTCGGAGGCCTGCCCCATGAGCGGGGCGTCGCCTCCACCTGCTCCTACGAGGCCCGTCGCTACGGCGTCCACACCGGCATGCCCCTGGCCAAGGCCTACGAGCTCTGCCCTCAGGCCGTATTCGTCCGGGGCAACCACCATGTCTATCAATCCTTTTCCGAAAAGTTTTTCCGCCTCCTCCACCAGGCCACGCCCGACGTCGAGGAGGCTTCCCTGGACGAGGCCTATCTTGACTTCACCCGCTGCGGTCATCTCTATCCCTCCTTCTCCCAGGCCGGCCGCGACCTCAAGGCCCGCCTGGAGCGCGAGCTGGGATTGGGCCTCTCGGCCGGCGCCGGCCCCAACAAGATCCTGGCCCGGCTGGCCACCAAAAGAGCCAAGCCCGGCGGCTACTACGAGGTCGAACCGGGCGGCGAGGAGGACTTCCTGCGCGGCCTGGGCATCGAAGCCCTGCCCGGCATCGGTCCCAAGTCCCAGACGATCCTGCGCCTGCTCAACATCCACCGTCTGGGCGACCCGTGGGGCCTGCCGCGCGCCTCGCTCCGGGCCCTGTTCGGCCTGGAGGGCGAGGAGCTCTATCTCCAGGCGCGCGGCATCGACACCCGGCCGGTCGTAACCCGCGTCGTGCCCAAGTCGGTCTCGCGTGAGACGACCTTTCTCCAGGACCTCTGGGACCGGCGGCTGCTCCTGGCCCACCTGGCCTACCTCTGCGACCGTCTGACCCTGGCCCTGCGACAGGGCTGCCTCTACGCCCACATCATCGAAGTCAAGGCGCGCTACTCCGACTTCCGCACCGAGGCCCGGCGCCGGCTGCTGCTCACCCCGCGGCAGGAGATGGGCGACATCTTCCGCATCGCCCAGGAGCTGTTCCAGCCGCTGTTCGAAGGGTCGCGGCTGGCCCTGCGGCTGGTAGGGGTCAAGGCCTCCGACCTGGTGCGGGCCCGGCCCCTGTCGCTGTTCGAGCCCTACGCCCCGCGCCGGGAGCAGTTGGGCGCGGCCATGGACCAAGTGCGGGAGAAGTACGGGTTCGGCTCGCTCCTCACCGCCCGGGAGCGGATGCTCGACCCGCTCTACGGTTTCGAGAAGGAGCGGGGGTTCGTCCTCAAGACGGCCTCCTTGACCAGGTAGGAAGGGAGGGAGCATGTTCATCCCCCTCCGTCTCCATTCGGTGTACAGCCGGGGCCGGGGCGCCGTCACCATCGACGAGGCCGGTTCCTGGGTGGCGCGGGGCCGGCTGCCCGCGGCGGCCATCGCCGACATCGAGAACCTCTACGGCTGGGCCAAATGGAAACGGGCCGCCGAGGACCATGGTTTCAAGCCCCTCTTCGGTTGCGAGATGGAGCTTGAGGGCGGCCGCCGCTTCCTGTTTCTGCCGAAGAGCCGGGAAGGGTACTGGCGGCTGGTGGAGACGCTCAACGGCCGGAAGCTCGAGGCGGCCGAGGGTCTGGTCGTGATCCTCATCCCCAAGGCCGGCGACGAGCAATGCCTGGAGGAGAGCGGGGCGGCGGCGCTCGACGGAGCGGACGTCTATCTCGGCTGCGAGTTCTTCAACTTCCGCACCGCCCGGCGCCTGGCGCGGCGGCACGGCCTGCCCCTGGTCTGGGCCAACCCCCTGAAGTTTATCATGAGCCCCGACCGGCTGGTCCTGCTGCGGGCCATCACCGAAAAGATTCCCTTCCCCCCGGAGCGGGACAGGCTGGCTTCCAAGATCGAGCTCTTCGGCCCGGCCCAGGAGGCGCTGGCCTCGAAGTGGTTCGGCCCCCCGGCCAGACAGGCAGCGGCCCGCACTTTCGAGGTGGCCGAGAAGTGCGGGTC
>JBAVVA010000359.1:0-5974 GCA_049697055.1 Candidatus Aminicenantales bacterium | reverse complement strand
AATAAAGGACGGGTATACCGGCCGCTTTGAGCCTCTTGGCCAGGCGCAGGTTGAAGTCCGGTGAGTCGATGAGCACGGCGGCCAGAGGCCGCCGGGCCCGCACTTCTTTCAACAGGCTGCGGAAGATGCGCCGGAGACGGGGAAGATGGGCGACGACCTCGAAGAGTCCGACCAGGGCCAGGTCCTCTAAGGAGAACAGCCGTTCGACGCCGGCTTTTTCCAGCGCCCGGCCGCCGATGCCGAAGAATCGGGATTGCGGACGGAGCTTTCTGAACTCCCGAACGAGCCCGGCCCCGTATTTTTCCCCGGAATTTTCCCCGGCCACGATAAGGATGGAATTCATGAGCTCGGCCCGGACTTGCCGAGGCGGATGACCTCCGGCCGGCTCAGGGGGTCTTGTCCATAGTAGAACAGCCATTCATCATAGGATTGAGCCTGGTTGTAGATTTTGAAGGAGGAGCGTTTGGAGGAGCTGGCCACGCCGATGAGCTTCGGGTCGCTCAGCGAAGACAGCGTGCTCTGGGGCACGAGCAGGACTTGCTGGGGAGCGCCGCTGCGGCCCGGGCCGGCCGAGGCGGGCAACAGGAGAATATTCCATTCGCCCGAGGGGGTCATGGGGTCCTTGAACAGCCGGCGCAGACATCGTTTTTCATAAAGCTCTTGGAGGGAGCGGGGATAGCGGCCCGGGTTCTTAGCCTGGTAGACCCGGACGGCCTCTACGATCTGTCGGCCGCGGAAGATAAGCTCTTCTTCTTTTTCCCGCTGGATTTGGGTTTGCCATACCGGAACGGCCACCATCAGGCCGATGCTCATCACGGATACAATCACCAGGAGCATGATGATGGCGTACCCCCGGCGACCGGCCATGGAACGTCACCAGCTCGTGTAGGCCGTTCCGTCCAGCCCTTTTTCCGGCGAGCCGGAATGGACGTCCACGATGCCCAGGGTTTGCCCCGAAACGAGGTTCTCCTCGGTGGCTGTCTCCCGCACCTCCGTCCAGGTCTGGGAGGACTTGGTAAAGGGGTCCGGGGGGATCTGGCGCAGGTAGCCTTCCTCCACCAGAGCCTGGAGCGAAGCCGGATATTTTTCCTTGTCCGTGTAATACTGATCGAGGAGCTTCCGCATCTGGAAGAGGTCCTCTTTGAGCACGGCTTCCCTGGTTTTGCGAAGGGCGTATTTGTACTGCGGCAGCCCCAGCCCGACCAGGATGCCGATCATGGTGAAAACGATGATCAGCTCGATCAGCGTGAATCCCGGCCGTTTGCTCTTCATAGCTCCTACCAGTCCCGGTACTTGCTTCCGTCCAGGGCCTTGCCCCGGCTCTTGGTATAGACGTCATAGACATTCTCGCCCCCCCAGCTGTCCGAGTCAGGCCCGTCCTGGCTGGAGCGCAAGCCCCAGTCGAAGGAATTGGTCATGGGGTCCTTGGGGATGCGGCGCAGAAACCTGATCGTTCTTTTTTCGGATGCGCCTTCTCTGCTTCCCCCGGAAACCTCCACTCCCTTGACCAGGGTCTGCAGGTCGGGCGGATAGCCTTCCGCGTCCTGTTCAGTCTTTATTTTCTTTTCGTCGGCCAGCCGTTTGTAGGCGTCTATGGCTTCTCGCATGAGCCGCAGGCTGCGGGACAGTTCGATCTCTTTTTCTCTCTTTATGGAGTTTTGGGCCAAGGGAATGGCTGCTCCGGCCAGGATGGCCAGGATGGCCACGGTGACCAGCATTTCGGTTATGGTGAATCCCCGACGTCCGGGGGTGGGCCGCATTAGGACCTCCTCTTTGCCTGAAGCTCAGAAAAACTTTTTCTTGGGCCGGTCCTTGAAGGGCGGAGGCCTGTGGTAGGGTCTTTGGCCTTGGTCCCGGTTGTCCTGTTCGCCCGGGCCCCGGTCCGCATCCGTTGGCCCTGGAGCGCCCTCCTGGCCTTCGGCGCCCGCTTCCAGGACCCTCTTGCTCAGCCTGATCTTGTTGTCCTCGTCTACAGTGAGCACTTTGACCTTGATGACTTGACCGAGCTTCAGATGATCGCGGATGCTGCGGATGCGGTAGGGCGCCACCTCGGAGATGTGGAGCAGCCCGACGATGTTGGGCAATATTTCGACGAAGGCGCCGTACTCCTCCAGCCGGACGATCGGGCCTTCATAGATCTTGCCCACTTCGGCCTCGGTGGTGATTTCTCGGATCATGTCCCTGGCCCTTTCCGCTCCCTCCCTGTCCACCGCGGCTATGGTAATTTTTCCGTTCTCGTCCACGTCGATCTTGGACTTGGTGAGGGCGGTGATCCTCTTGATGATTTTGCCTCCGGGGCCGATGACTTCGCCGACCCTCTCCGGGTTGATGACCAGAGTGATGATATGAGGGGCCAAGGGCGATATCTCCGGCCGCGGCGCGGCGATGGCCTGCCGCATTTTGTCCAGGACTTTGAGCCTGGCCTCCCGGGCCAGGAAGATTGACTGGCGGAGGATGTCCTGGGTCAGGTGGGAAATTTTTAAATCAAGTTGGATGGCGGTGATGCCTTTTTCGGTGCCGGCGATCTTAAAGTCCATGTCGCCGAAATGGTCTTCCAGGCCGGCGATGTCGGTCAGGATCCGGTAGCTGTCCTTTTCCTTGACCAGGCCCATGGCGATGCCGGCGATGGTCATGGACAGGGGGACGCCGGCGTCCATCAGGGACAGGACCCCGCCGCAGACGCTGGCCATGGAGGAAGAGCCGTTGGACTCCAGGATGTCGGAGACGATGCGGATGGTATAGGGAAAGACCTCCTCGACCGGGATGGAGGGCAGGATGGACTTTTCGGCCAGGGCGCCGTGCCCGACCTCGCGGCGGCCGGGCGCCCTGAGGAAGGCCACCTCGCCCACGCTGAAGGGGGGGAAATTATAATGGAGCATGAATCGCTTGGACAGCTCTTCGTCGCGGAGCGTGTCCAGCCGCTGAACGTCCTCGAAGGTGCCCAGGGTCACTGTGGCCAGGCACTGCGTTTCGCCCCGGGTGAAAAGGGCCGAGCCGTGGGTGCGGGGCAGCAGCCCGACCTCGATCTGGATGGGACGGATTTCGTCGAACCCGCGGCCGTCCATCCGGCGGCCTTCATTGAGCATGAGCTCGCGGACAATCTTCTTATGCAGAAAGTGGAAGGTTTCGCTGGTCTGGCTGAGCAGTTCCGGCTGATCCTCGGGGATGGCCTCCAACAGCCCGTCCAGTATCTTGCGGGTGGCCGCCTCACTTTCTTTTTTATTGCGGATCTGCACGGCTTCCAGCAAGGCGGGCTTGACCTTGAGGGCCATCTCTTCAGTTTTGGCCGGGTCGTGAAGCTGCGGCTCGAAGCTGCGCTTGACGATGTTGAGCCGGCTGAAGGCCTCCTTCTGGGCCTGGATGATCTTGCGGATAGGCTCCTGGGCCAGGGCCAGGGCTTCGATGATTTTATCCTCTTCCACTTCCTTGGCGCCGGCCTCGATCATATTGATGCCTTCTTCGGTTCCCACAACAATCATGGTCAAGGTGCTGTGGTCCTGCTCGGCGGCCGTGGGGCTGAGAATGAACTGCCCGTCCACCAGTCCGATCTTGACTGCGCCCAATGGCGTGGTGAAGGGGATTTCGGAGAAGTAGAGCGCCGCCGAAGCGCCGATGATACCCAGGATGTCGTGGTCGTTGATCAAGTCGGCCGACAGCAGCAGGGCCACGATCTGGGTGTCGAAGGTATAGCCTTCGGGGAAGAGGGGGCGGATGGGCCGGTCAATAAGCCGACTGATGAGGATCTCCCGCTCGGAGGGACGGCCCTCCCGCTTGAAGAAGCCGCCCGGGATCTTGCCCGCGGCGTAGGTGTTTTCGCGGTAGTCCACGATCAAGGGGAGAAAGGGCTTGGGCTCCTTGACCTCCTTCTTGGAAGTGGCGGTCACGAACATGATGGTCTCGCCGGCGCGAACCAGGGCCGATCCGTCGGCCTGCTTGCCGATCTTTCCGATCTCGATGGAGATGGGACGGTTGTTGATATCAATAGTGATGGTTTGAGACATGGTGAAATTCCAGCCGGGAAGGCTTATTTCCGCAGCTTCAGCTTCTGGATAAGCTTTTCGTAGCGGGACAGGTCCTCTTTTTTGACGTAGGCCAGAAGCCTTTTCCTTTGACCGACGAGCTTCATCAGGCCGGTCTTGGAAGAATTGTCCTTTTTGTAGCCGGTGACGTGGCTGGTCAGGGTGCGGATCCGTTCGCTCAACAGGGCCACCTGAACCTCTGCCGAGCCTGTGTCCGTAGCGTGGACCCGGTTGTCACCGACGATCTTCATCTTGATTTCCTTAGTCAACAATTTTTTATCTCCTTTTTTTTCAATTCTATACTAGCAAAAATGCCCGGGGAAGTAAACATCCGGGTAAGGGCGTATCTCCGTGAAGAATAATAATCCCTTAGGCTAATCCCTTAGGTTATGAACAAGACGCGTCTTTTGGCTGGGAAGCTGTTTATTTCTTAAAGAAATTCATCCGATGGAGGAGATGTTGGGCATATTTAGTCTGCATCCCTCCCGGAGTTGTTTTCAAGCTTTCGAGTTTGGCCTCGATTTCGGCCTGGGTCATCCTGTTGATTTTCTTGTTCTTAGAAGCGGCTTCGGCTTTTTCAGGTTTTTCTTCGGCCGTCGGCGCTTCGGCCGCTTTTTCCGGCTTGGGCTGGGGAGCTTTCGGCGCCGCTTCTTTTTCTTTTTTGTCGGCCATAGTCTAATACCTCACACTCAATTATCGGGAATTCGGTGAAATCGAAAATCCTCGGCGGTTATAATATCAAATTTTCCCCTGGGAGGCAATCATTTTTTAAACGGCCCGAGAAACGGCCGGGTTGCGCGGGTGTAATGAATTGTGTATAGTCAGGTTCCCGTGTACCTTCTCTATTCTTTTGTTCTCAGCCTGGCTCTAGCCGTGCTTCTCCCTGTTTATTTCATCAAGCTCCGGGTCCTGAAAGGGCAGAGGCTTGGACTCCCTCAGCGCTTGGCGCTGTCCCTGCCCAGGCCTGTGGCGGCCTCGAAGTCCCTCTGGCTTCATGCTGTTTCCGTGGGCGAGGTGCTCTCCCTGCAGAAGCTTGTCCAAGAGGTCAAGGCCCGGCATCCGGAGTGGGCGGTCTATTTCTCCGTGCTGACCAATGCCGGGATGGGAATCGCCCGGAAGAAGATGACGGCCTGCGACCGAATCTTCTATATCCCCTTTGATTTCGGCTGGGCGGTCCGGAGGTTTCTCCGCCTCCTGAAGCCGGACCTGCTGGTGCTGGCCGAATCCGAGCTGTGGCCGAACCTTTTGGGCCAGGCCCGCCGGCGCGCCACCGGCGTCCTGGTCATAAACGGCCGGGTCTCGGACCGCACCTTTCGGCGCTATCAGCGTTTAAATTTTCTGACCGGCCGCCTGCTCCGTTCCGTGACCAGGTTCCTGGTCCAGACCGCCCAGGATCGAGAGCGATTGGTCCGGGCCGGGGTGGACGGGAAGCGGGTCGAAGTGACGGGCAACCTCAAATGCGAGATCAGCCCTCCCATGTTTTCCGCCCAGGATTTGCGGGAGTTCAGGAGGAAGCTGTCCGCGCCCGCCGCCGGCAGGATAATGGTAGCCGGCAGCACGCGGCCGGGCGAGGAGGAAATGCTCCTGCGGGCGTTTGCCGAGGCAAGGCGGGAAAGAGAGGATATCTATCTCATCATCGCTCCCCGGCATATGGACCGGGTTCCTGAGGTGGAAAAGGCCTGCCGTCAGGCCGGCTTTTCGGTCAGGAAGAGGACCGAGGTCCGTGAGGGGGAGGCCTGGGATATTCTTCTCCTGGACACCATCGGAGAGCTGGCCCGGGTCTACGCTCTCGGCGATGCGGCCTTCATCGGCGGAAGCCTGGTGGCTTGGGGCGGGCACAACCTGCTCGAGCCGGCGGCCTACGGCAAGCCGATTTTCTTCGGCCCTCACATGAACAATTTCGCTTACTTGGCTCAACAATTTCTGCACAGCGGGGGAGCCCGCCAGGTGAGCAA
>JBAVVA010000358.1:0-10096 GCA_049697055.1 Candidatus Aminicenantales bacterium | reverse complement strand
ATAGAGTCCGGTACTAAAACCAGACCATAAACATCGGCCGTTTTATTTGAAGTGGAATAGAATGCTGAGATGAAGAGGCAAGACATATTGTCCCCGCCCAGCCGGCCTTGGCACACGCTCCCTATCCTGGACGAGATTTCTTTTATCGTCCACGGTTTCGGGAAAAAAGGCTGGGGCCTGGGCCAGCTCCGCCGAGCCTGGGCTGAGTTTCATATTGTCTCCTTAAAACAAGTCCATTCAGACCGAGTTGTTTTCCTTCAAGACACGCCCCCTTCTCCGCCTCGGGCCGACGGCGCAGTTACCGACCGGCCGTTCCTGTTCCTGGTAGTCAAAACGGCCGATTGTTTGCCTCTCCTGGTGGCTGACCCGGACAGGAGGGGGGTAGCCGCCGTTCACTGCGGCTGGCGGGGCACGGCCCAGGGGATCGCCGAGAAAGCGGTGCGGCTGCTCCAAGAGCGCTGCGGCTGCGACCCGCGCTCTCTGCGGGCCGGGCTGGGACCCTGCATCGAACCGTCCTGCTATGAAGTGGGAGAGGATGTCCGGCAGGCCTTTCTCCGCGGATCACTGCCGCTCGATGTCTTCCGGCCGGCTCCCGGCGGCCGGGGGAAATATTTTCTTGACCTGGCCGCGGCCAATGTCTTTCAGTTGAAACGGGCAGGCCTCCAAGAATCACATCTCGGCCTCAGCGGTCTGTGCACTCACTGCCGTCCCGAGCTCTGCTCTTATCGCCGCGATCCGGTCCAAGCGGGCCGCTCCATTAATTTCATCGGCTTCACTGACGGCCGGAGCTGAGCTTCGGCTGAAATGAATAAGGCGGAATGGGATTGAAAAACAGGCAATCGATTTGATATGATTCCGTGGACCAGGGGGAGGGTCATGTCGCCAGCCTCACCTCGATATCGCGGCCTGCGGATCGTCGTCTTTGTTCTTCTCAGCCTTTACAGCTTTTTCTTTGAAAGAAAAATTATCTTTTGAATAGCAGCCTCTTGATTGCTTTTTGACGCGATTTCTTCTATTCTAAAGTTCACCATGAAAGAACCTCTGGCCGAAATTTCTCTTCCCGGTGTGCCTTTATTTAAGAGGGGCAAGGTGCGCGATGTCTATGACTTGGGCGATAAGCTGCTGGTCATCGCCTCGGACCGCATCTCGGCCTTTGATTTTGTCCTGCCTTCCCTTATCCCCGGCAAAGGAGCGGTCCTGACTCAGCTCTCCAAATTCTGGTTCGATCACACCGCCCTGGTCTGCCCCAATCATCTCCTGACCGCGGAGGTGGCGGACTTCCCCGCGGAGCTCGAGCGCTTCAAGGATATCCTCGACAAGAGGTCCATGCTCGTCCGCAAGAGCCGGGTTCTGCCCGTGGAATGCGTCGTGCGGGGATACCTGGCCGGTTCGGGCTGGAACGAATACCGGGAGACGGGCCGGGTCTGCGGCGTCAAGCTTAAAGCGGGCCTGGCCGAGTCGAACAGGCTGGAGCAGCCTATCTTCACTCCCGCCACCAAGGCCGAAGAAGGACACGACCAAAACATTTTTTTCAAGGCTCTGCAGAAAACCATCGGCGCCAAGTTGGCCGGCCAGATCCGCCAGGCCAGCCTGGAGCTCTATCGGAAGGCTTCCCTCCACGCCGTCTCCAAGGGCATCATCATTGCCGACACCAAGTTCGAATTTGGCTTGCTCGACGGCGAGCTGGTCCTGGTGGACGAGATCTTCACGCCGGATTCTTCCCGTTTCTGGCCGTTGGCCTCTTACCGGCCGGGCCGGCCGCAGCCCAGCCTGGACAAGCAGTTCGTCCGGAACTTCCTGCTCAGCACCGACTGGGACCGCAAGTCAACCCCTCCGCCCCTGCCCCCCGACATCATCAGTCAGACCTCTCAAAAGTATATGGAAATCTTCCGGCTGCTCACCGGCCGGACCGAGCTGTGACCATGGCCGAAGAGTTGATCGACCTTCACCTCCATTCCCGCTTCTCCAGTGACGGCGACTTCTGGCCGGCGGAGCTGGTGGGCATGGCCAAGAAGGCCGGGTTCCGGGCCATCTCCATCTCCGACCATGACAGCCTGGAGGCCTATCCTGAAGCGGTGGAGCGGGGCAGAGAAGCCGGGGTGGAGGTCATCCCCAGCCTGGAAGTGACCACGATTTTCGGCGAGAGAGAATTTCATCTCCTGATGCCGTTCGTGGATCCCCGGTCGCCGGGGATGCAGACCGTTGTGGAACGAGCCCGGGAGGTGCGGCTCGAGGAGGGCCGCCAGCGGGTGGAGAGGCTCCAGGCCAACGGTTTCCCGATCAGTTGGGAAGAGGTCCTGGCCGCGGTCAAGAAAGAGGGCGGCCGAGCCCTGCCCGTGGGCGTGTTCATTGCCCGCCTCTTGCTGGACAAAGTCGAGTCGCGCTCCGAGGCAAGGCTCAGTCCGTATTACCGCGGTCCGGCCCAGTCGGCCGAGCCGGATGTGTTTTTGTTCTACGGGGATTATTTTGCGCCGGGCCGGCCGGCTTATGTCCCCAAACGGTACATCGGCCTGCTGGATGTTTTGGAGCTTGCGCCGGCGACCGGCGCTGTTCCGGTGCTGGCCCATCCCGGAGCGGATTTTGTCCGGGCCAGCCGGCGCGATTTAGAGACCCTCAAGGAGGCCGGGCTGAAAGGGCTGGAAGTCTATACCTCCTATCATCAGCCGCCCTTGTGCGCCGATTCCAGCCTGGTCGCTCTGTACCTGGACTTGGCCGAGCGGCTGGGACTTGTGCCGACCGCCGGGTCGGACTTTCACGGCCGGATCAAGCCGTTCATCCCCTTCGGCTTCATCCAGGACGGCCGCTATTGGATGGTCGAGCATCTTCGCAACGGAAGGCGCTGATGTCGTCCTATACCTGGTTCGATATTCTGCTGCTGGCGGTAGCGGCCATAGCCACCATCCTGGGCTTGCTCAAGGGGCTGGTCCGCGAGCTTATCGGCGTCGTGGCCGCGCTGGCCGGCCTGATCCTGGCGGCCAACTATTATCCCAACCTGTCCCATGTCCTGCGTAACCTGATCACTCAGCGGCAGGCCCGCGATTTCATCTCCTTCGGGATTATCTTCGTGGTCCTCCTGCTGCTGGGCTTTATCATCGGGCGGATGATCTCCCGCCGAATTTCCGGCGCGTCCAAGTTCCTCGACCGTCTTCTGGGCGCCGTCTTTGGCTTCCTCAAAGGGGCCTTCTTCTGTGGGGTCATCGTCCTGGCCTTGACTGTCTTCCCCGCAGATAAAGACATCGTCGTCAGTTCAAAGCTGGCTCCCGTAGCCCTGCGGATCACCCAGGCCGTCATCCAAGTGGTGCCCAAAGAGCTGAAGGATAGATTCATAGAATCATACAATAAGGTTGTTCGGATAAGAAAGGGGGGGGCCGATGGAAAAAAAAGTTGATAAGCCGACGCTGCATTTGAGGATGGAGACGGTTATTGCGGAGATGGTGGATAAGGAAATCCGCCTGAACGATGCACTTCATGAGTTCCAGAAGATTTTTATAGAGCAGGCAGCCAAGAAATATAAAAGCAACCAGACTAAAATGGCCAAGGCTCTCGGCATCCATCGCAATACCCTGCATTGTCGTTCCAAAAAGCTTAAATTGCTAAGAAAATAAAGGAAATATCTCAACTTAGCAGTTATCCGGTCAAATTGCTAATTTTTTGATCCTCTTGACAAAGTTCCGGTAAGTCTTATATAATTAGCACTCATCATTTGAAATTGCTAAAAGGAGGTATCTATGAAGGTCATTCCGCTACATGACCGAGTCCTGCTCAAAAGGATCGAGGAAAAAGAAGTCAAAGTCGGCGGCATCATAATCCCTGATACCGCCAAGGAAAAGCCCCAGGAAGCCGAAGTGATCGAAGCGGGAAAAGGCCGGACAACCGAGGACGGCAAACTTATTCCCATGGAGGTCAAGAAAGGCGACAAGGTCCTCATCGGCAAGTTCAGCGGCTCGGAAGTCACCATCGACAACATCGAGCACATTATTGTCCGTGAGGAAGAAATCCTGGCTAAGCTGTCCTAATATCCGGACACTAATAGGAGGAAGAAATGGCAAAAGTCATAACCATGGGTGAAGACGCCCGGCAGTCCTTGCTCAAGGGCGTCAACCTATTGAGCAACCTGGTCAAATCCACTCTCGGCCCCCGGGGCAAGAACGTCGTCCTGGAGAAGAAGTTCGGCTCGCCGACCAGCACCAAGGACGGCGTGACCGTGGCCAAAGAGGTCGAGCTCAAGGATCCTCTGGAGAACATGGGGGCCCAGCTGGTCAAGGAAGTGGCCTCCAAGACTTCGGACGTGGCGGGCGACGGCACGACGACGGCTACCGTTCTGGCCCAGAGCATCTATGCCCAGGGCCTTAAGTACGTCACGGCCGGCGCCAACCCCACTCTGATTAAGAGGGGGATCGACCAGGCCGTGGAGTCCGTGATCGCCGAGCTGAAAAAGCTCAGCCGCGAGGTCACCGGACAGATGATCTCCCAGGTGGGAGCCATCTCGGCCAACAACGACGAGTCCATCGGCAAAATCATCGCCGCGGCCATGGACAAGGTCGGCAAAGACGGCGTCATCAGCGTCGAGGAGGCTAAGGGGCTGGAGACGACCATGGAGGTCGTGGAGGGCATGCAGTTCGACCGAGGCTACCTGTCCCCTTATTTCATCACCGACCCCGACCGCATGGAGTGCGTCCTGGAGAACCCCTACATTCTGCTCCATGAGAAAAAGATCTCCAACCTGCGCGAGCTCCTGCCGCTCTTGGAGAACGTGGCCAAGATGGGCCGGCCCTTGCTGGTGGTGGCCGAGGAAGTGGAGGGCGAGGCCCTGGCCACTTTGGTGGTCAACAACCTGAAGCGCACCTTCCTATGCTGCGCAGTCAAGGCCCCCGGCTTCGGCGACCGCCGCAAGGCCATGCTGGAGGACATCGCCAAGCTGGCCGGCGGCCAGGTCATCACCGAGGACATCGGCGTCAAGCTGGAGAAGGTCGGTCTGGACTGGCTGGGCGAGGCCAAGAAGGTCGTCGTGGACAAGGACAACACCACCATCGTCGAGGGCAAGGGCAAGGAGAGCGAGGTCCAGGCCCGCATCAAGCAGATCCGCACCCAGATCGAGGAGACCACCTCGGACTACGACCGGGAGAAGCTCCAGGAGCGCCTGGCCAAGCTGGTCGGCGGCGTGGCCCTGATCAAGGTCGGGGCGGCCACCGAGACCGAGCTCAAGGAGAAGAAGGCGCGTGTCGAGGACGCCATGCACGCCACCAAGGCCGCCGTCGAAGAAGGAATCGTTCCCGGCGGCGGGGTGGCCCTGCTCCGCACCCAAAAAGTGCTGGACGGCCTGAAGGTCGAGGGCGACGTCAAGATCGGCATCGAAATCATCAAACGGGCCATCGAGGAGCCCATGCGGCAGATCGCCCAGAACGCCGGCTTCGAAGGTTCGATCGTAGTGGAGAAGGTCAAGGAAATGAAAGGCGACATGGGCTTCAACGCCCTGAACGAGAAGTATGAGGACCTGGTCAAGGGCGGTATCCTGGACCCGACCAAGGTCGTCCGCATCGCCCTGCAGAACGCCTCCAGCATCGCCAGCCTGATGCTGACCACGGAAGGCCTGATCAGCGAGATGCCCGAAGAGGAGAAGCAGTCCAAGTATCCCGCTCCGCCTGGCGACATGTACTGAGTCCTCTCCGCCTTCGGCTGGAGAAGTCAACAAGGCCCCGGGGCACTCCCCCGGGGCCTTTTCTTTTTAGCCCCAAAAATCTATATTATAGTGGACGGGCGCCATGTTCCGCTATTTTGATCGATACATCCTGCGTGAGGTGACACCCCCCTTCCTCCTGGGCCTTCTGCTCTACAGCTTCGTCTTGCTCATGAATCAGATTCTTATCCTCACCGAGCAGATCGTCACGCGGGGGGTGGGCTGGGGAGTGACATTCCGTTTGCTGGGCTGCCTGATGCCCGCCATTCTGGCTTTTACCGTGCCCATGGCCGTGCTGATGGGCATCTTGGCCGGGCTCAGCCGTCTGTCTTCGGACTCCGAAGTGGTGGCCTTCCGGACCCTGGGCCTTGGCCAGTCCCGGCTGGTGCGGCCGCTGCTTGCCTTTGCCCTGGGCGGATGGCTCCTGACTTCCTTCCTGACCCTGTACCTGACTCCCCGGTCCAACGTCCTCTACGTCCGGACCTATGTCCGGGAGGTTCTGCACCGAATCCAGTTTCGAGTGACGCCGCGGGTGTTCAACGAATCCATCAGCAACATAGTAATCTACGTCCAGGACTTGAACGGCCGCACGGAGGACTGGCAGAACATCCTGATGTCCATTAACGAATCCGGCCGGGAGCCGCGCCTGATCCTGGCCCGTTCCGGCCGGATGGATGTTCACCTCGGCCTGAAGAAGGTCACCCTGCAGCTCTTGGATGGCGCCGACCATTCCTATCCCTTGGATTCCCCGGAAAAGTACAAGATCACCTTTTTTCAGAAATTGAAAGAAGACCTGCCGGTGGAGAACCTATTGTCCACCTTGGTTTACCAGGCGACCGCCCGGGAAAAAGATATCCGGGAACTGTTCCGGGAGGAGGCTCCCCTCCGGCGCATCGTCCAAAACCTTAAGGCCGAACAGGAGGCCGGCCGGCTGGACGAAGTCGGCCAGGCCCAACTTGTCCAGAAGTCCCGTGAGCATCGTTCCTACCTCATTGAGATCCACAAGAGGTTCGCCCTGCCTTTTGCCTGCCTGGTATTTGTCTTCCTGGGACTGCCCCTGGGCGTGACGACCCGGAAGGGAGGCCGGACCAGCGGCTTTACCATCAGCATCGGCATCATCCTGGTCTATTACATTCTGATTACGGCCGGCGAACAGATGGCCCGGGACGGAAAGATGCTCCCTTGGCTGGGCATGTGGGGGCCCAACATCGTCTTCGCCATCTTCGGTCTTTTTCTTTATCTCCGCTCCAACCGGGAAGCGCCACTCTTCTCCCGAATGTTCGGCTATCTGAGGCGCCGGGAGCGGCCGGTCAAGCCCGTCGAGCTGCAGGCGGCGGTCTCAGGCCGGCGCAGCTGGGCCTGGGCCGGCTTCCCCCGCCTCCTCGACCGGTATATCATGCGCAAGTATGCCGCCCTGTTCGGGCTGATTTTCGGCGGCCTGCTGGCCGTGGTGGTGATCATTTCCTTCTTCGAGCGGATCAACACCCTCTACGATCACCGCAAACCCGTCCTCATGCTCCTTCAATTCATCTGGTTCACCATTCCCGATTACGCTAATTATATCCTGCCGGTGGCCGCCCTGACGGCCATGCTCCTGACCCTGGGTCTGCTGACCAAGTTTAACGAGATCACGGCCATGAAAGCCTGCGGCATCAGCCTTTACCGGGTAGTGGCGCCGGTGGTCTTCCTGGCCGCCCTGGTCAGCCTTTTCTCCTTCTATCTTCAGGAGAAGGTTCTGCCGGTCAGCAACAAAAAGGCCAACCGGGTCTGGGATGCCATCAACGACCTCCCCCCCCGCAGCTACAATCCCCTGGACCGGACTTGGCTGGTCGATCACACCAAAGATCGTTTCTTCCATTATCTCTATTTCGACCCGGCCCGGAGCGCTTTCAGCCAATTGACCATCCTGGATGTCGACCCCCACGCCTGGAGGCTAACCCGTCGCATTTATTCCGAGAGAGCCGTCCTGGACGGTCAAAAGCTGACCTTGGCCAAAGGCTGGCTGCGCCTTTTCAACGAGGAGGTCCCCGTCCCCTTTGAGCGCTTCGAGGAGATGAACCTTTCCCTGGCCGAGAACCGCGACTTTTTCCTCAAGGAGTGGAAGGAGCCGTCGCAGATGAACCTGGGCGAACTGCGGAGCTACATCCGGGAGGTCAAGGAGCTTGGGTTCGACACGGTCCGCTTCCGGGTGGATTGGCACGGCAAGCTGGCCTTGCCCCTGGTGGCCCTCATCATGACCCTGATCGGTATTCCTTTTGCCTTCAGCATGGGCAAGAGGGGGACGCTGGTGGGCATTGCGGTCGGCGTGGTGATCGCCATGCTCTACTGGGGCGCCATCGGGTTTTTTCGCGGGCTTGGCTATGCCGGGTTGCTGAGCCCCTTCCTGGCCGTCTGGGCGCCCAACATTGTCTTCGGGCTGATCGGCCTCTTTGGCCTGTTCACCCTCCGCACTTAGGGCACTGTCTTATCCCCATGAACTGAGCGGTGGGAGATGTGGCCGGCCGGGAGGGTGCCACCCCCTATGGTTACATCTTGTATTTGCCCAGGTCTTCGGGCCTGAGGCTTTCCATCCACTTGAGGATTTTCTCTGATGTCTCCAGATTTTCATCCATCTTCAGGCTGTGGCTGAGCTTGACCACTTCGTCCCGGACATAGATGGGTGATTTTGTCCGGAGGGCCAGGGCGATGGCGTCCGAGGGCCGCGAGTCGATGATCACTTTGCGGCCCTGGTGCTGGCAGTGGATGAGGGCGAAAAAGGTGTTGCTCTGGACGTCGTTGACCACGATTTTCTCAATGACCACGCCGGTTTTTTCCAGCAGGTTCTTCAACAGGTCGTGAGTCATCGGCCGCGGAGTTTCGATGCTCTCCATGACCAGGGCGATGGCGTTGGCCTCGAAGACGCCGATCCAGATGGGCAACACCCGGTCTGAAGAAATGTCCTGGAGGAGAACGATGGGCATCTTGGAGATAGGGTCCACCACCAGACCCTTGACCTTCATTTCTATTTCCATCGTCATTCCAACAATTCTAATATAAGTGGGTCGTCGGGCGATGTCAAGGAAGGGTCAAAACAGAGTGAGTTGGCCGGGGGTTTTTTCATCGGCCGTTTCCGCCTCGAACAGGCTGATCCGGCCATACTCGCCGTCGTGGCCGGGAACGATCTTGACCAGTCCCTTACGCATGAGCTCGACACCGCGGCCGACTGCCTCGGGTTGGAGGCGGCGAAGCTCCGCGCCGCTCCTCTCGGTTAGGATGGCCAGCTCGTCGCCGAACTCGCCAATGAAACGGAAATAGATATCCCAGACGCCCTGACTCTCTGGGGATTTGCCCACGGCCTGGCCGATGATTTCGTTGAGCGGGATAAGGTTCTTGTAGGGGATGCGGTGGGTGGCCGGCACGCCCGCTTCCCGGTCGGCCAGTTCCAGCACCCGGTGCAGGACCCCGATGGTCAGCTTCTTGCCGCAGCGGGGGCAGAGGTCGTTGCGGCGCCGGGACTCTTCGGGGGCCAGGACCACCCCGCACTTGCGATGGCCGTCATAGTGGTACTTGCCTTCCTCGGGAAAGAATTCCACGGTGTAGAGGAACTTCTGAGGGTCGCGCCGGCGCAGGGCTTCCACCAGGCCGTTGAAGCTGAACTCTGTGTCGAGCACGTTAGCCTCCCGGCCCAGGCGGGAGGGCGAGTGGGCGTCCGAGTTGGAAACCAGGGCGTATTTATCCAGGGCCGACAGGCGCCAGTTCATGCCCGGGTCGGAGGACAGGCCGGTCTCCAGGGCGAAAATGAAAGGCGTCATTTCCTCGAAACATTCCTCGATCGAGTCGAACCCGGAATTGGCCCCGAACAGGGAGAACCAGGGCGTCCAGATGTGGGAGGGGATGATGACGCAGCGCGGACACAGGTCGGCCGTCATCTTGACGAAGGTCTTGGCGTCCAGGCCCAGGATGGGCCGGCCGTCCGAGCGCAGATTGCCCAGGCCTGCCAGGCGGTTGTTGAGCTTCTCTACTGATTCCAGGTCGGGAGCCAGGACGATGAGGTGGATCTTCCGGACCTTGCCTTTCTTGGAGTAGATGAAGCTGATTTCAGTGGACAGGATAAAGGAGACCTGGTCCGCGGTAAAGGGAACGGCCTGAAGCCGGGCTTCCTCGGTCTGGGGATGCCCCTTGAGCCGGAAGAATCCGTTGCCCTCGGGCTGAAGTTTCTCCTTGGTCAGGAACAACCATTCAGGATGAGTGAAGTCTCCGGTGGCTACCAAGCGGAGGCCCTTGATTTTGGCCCAGAGAGCGAGGGCGTCGTAGGTCATATCGCGGGAAGTGGCTCGAGAGAACTTGGAATGGATATGGAGGTCGGCCGCGAACTTCATGGTGGATAGGGGACAAGTTTAAAATAACGGACGGCTCAATGCAAGAAAAAGTTGGGCTCAG
>JBAVVA010000357.1:0-14116 GCA_049697055.1 Candidatus Aminicenantales bacterium | reverse complement strand
GTCCTGGTCGTGGGCGTCCAGCCTGAAACCGAGGCCTCTCTCTCCCAGGTGGATGATGTCATCCTCCGGGGGGATTACTTCAAGGGGTCGAACGACCGGGAGATCGTCATCGGCAGCAAGCTGGCCGATCTCCTGGAAGTCGATATCGGCGACCGCCTGGTCCTGACCGTGGCCATGGCCGCCGGTGGTGAATTGAGCCAGGAGATGTTCCGCGTCTCGGGCGTCTACAGCTTCAACCTCCGGGAGATGGACGGCAGCATGGCTTTCATCCGCCTGGCCAAGGCGCAGAGCCTGCTGGGCATCGGCGGCCAGGCCCACGAAATTGCCCTGACTTTTAAAAACAAGATGACCGGCCAGACCGAAACCGACCCTTTCTGGGGCCGGTACTCCCGGAACGGGAATGAAGCCCTGGGCTGGGTTAAGCTTCAACCGCAGATGAAGAGCATCCTTCAATTAGTCCAGTTCGCCGTTGTTTTCCTGGGCCTCATTTTATTCATCTTGGTGTCCTTGGGAATCATCAACACCTTGTTTATGTCCATTTATGAAAGGGTCTTCGAGTTCGGCGTCATGCGGGCCGTGGGCACGCGGCCCTTCGGCCTGTGGAGGCTGATCATATTCGAGGCCGGCAGCCTGGCCCTGCTGAGCATCGGCATCGGCCTGGTGCTGGGGTTTGTGGTGACGTTCATTACCGCCCAGACGGGATTCAACTACCGGGGAATCGAATTCGCCAAGACCACCATCAATATGATCTATCCCGTCCTCGAGATCCGCCAGTTCCTGGTCTATCCCCTGTTTGTCATGATCTTCACCATCCTGGCCGGGATCTACCCTGCCTTCCACGGGGCCCGCCTCGTCCCGGCCAAGGCACTCAGAAGGACGATGTGAAAAGATGTGGGGCGAAGGCAAAGGCCGCAACCATCATGGAGGTTTTAACATGAACAACAACAAGCGCGCGCTGATCGTAGCCAAAGGCGTGGAGAAGGTTTATTCGGAAAACGGGGTGCCGGTTCCCGCCCTGCGGGGAGTGGACCTCGCCATAGAAACCGGCGAATTCACCGCCCTGGTCGGGCCCTCGGGGTCGGGCAAGACAACCCTGCTCAACGTCCTGTCCGGCCTGGACAGGCCAACCTCGGGCGACGTGCATCTCGACGGCCGGTCCATCGCAGCCATGAGCCCCGGCGAGCTGTCCGACTTCCGGCGCGACCACATCGGTTTCATATTCCAGGCCTACAACCTGATCCCGGTCCTAACCGCCGAGGAGAACATCGAATACATCATGTACCTGCAGAAGGTTCCTCACGGCGAGCGGCACCGCCGCGTCCTGGAAATCCTGGACCTGGTGGGCATGAAAGGGCTGGAGAAACGCATGCCTCCTAAGCTGAGCGGCGGGCAGCAGCAGCGGGTGGCCATCGCCCGGGCCATGGTCTCCCGGCCCCTCCTTATCCTGGCCGACGAGCCGACGGCCAACCTGGATTCCAAGACGGGCTCCGACCTCCTGGACATCATGTGCGACTTGAACCACGGGCTGGGCATGACCTTCGTCTTCTCCACCCATGATAAGATGATCCAGGAGAAGGCCCATCGTGTCGTCACCCTCACGGACGGCAAGGTTTCCGGGGACGAGGTCCGGGAAGGGTAAATATGCATCTCCTCCTGCACAATCATCCATTCAAGAAGAGGAGGGGTCCTGTCACGGCTCCTCCCCGGCTGTGCTCGCGAAGCTGCGCGCAGGCGGGGAGCCCCTCCGCCGTGCCACCCCTCCCCATGAATCACAGGATCGGAGATGCTTAATGCCAAAATCAAAAGCTACAAGACGATGACCTTCAGGCATGATAAAAGCAGCTGCTTTCCCCGCAACGCGTGGGCATTTTTTTTATTTCTAGCATCCTCGGCCATAACCGCGGCCGCAATCCCGCCGCCCACCGTGACCGGCTATTGGAAGAATTTCGCCCTGGCCCTCGGCCTCAAGCAGACGGATGAATGGTCCGGCCTAGCCATCAGCCGCCTGCGCCTTAACCTAAACTGGAGCCCGGCCGATTGGCTGAGCTTCTCACTCTCCGAGGACGTATACGCTACGATCCAGGACCCCAGGCTCGCTTCCATCTTGAGGCCCGGCGGGTTGAACCCCGAGGCCGCCTCAGGCTACAGGCTGACCGCCTGGAACACGCGCCTCATCCCGGCCGGCGGAGAAGCGGCCGGGAATTTCGAGCTGTCCCACAACCCGGACCGCTGCTTCGCTCTCATCAAACTGCCCTTCGCCGACGTGACTGTCGGCCGCCAGCCCGTCTCCTGGGGAAGCAGCCGGGTCGTCAGCCCCACGGACGTCATCGTGCCCTTCTCCTTCAGCGAGCTCGACAAGGAAGAGAGGTTCGGGGTGGACGCCCTGCGCGTCCGGGTGCCCCTGGGCTCTCTGGGCGAGCTCGACGGAGGCTTTGTGGCGGGCAAGAACTTGCGCCCCGAAAACGACGCTTTTTTCGTGCGCGGCAAGGTCAACGTCTTCAAGACCGACCTGAGCCTGATTGTGCTAGAGTTCCGCAAGCATCTTCTCCTTGGGTTCGACCTCAGCCGCTCCATCGGCCAGGCCGGCGGGTGGCTGGAAGGCGCCTATGTGGTCAATAACCCCTATAAAAGCGCCGCAGTCCAAGAGGAGCCGGACTATTTCCGATTATCGGCTGGCCTAGACGGCCAGCTTTTCAGCGGGGTGTATACCTTCGTTGAATATCATTACAGCTCGGCCGGCGCGAGCCGGCCGGAGGAATATCCCCTGCTCCCGTTAAAAAATGCTTATCGCGACGGCGCCGTATATCTCCTGGGCCGGCACTACGGGACAGTGGGCGCGACCTATCAACTGACGCCGCTCCTCTCCGGGGTGGCCATGGTGCTCCACAACTTCTCCGATGGGTCCTGGTGCTTCGCCCCTCAGCTGGAATACAACATCCGCGAGGACGTCTATCTGGCCGCCGGCGCTTTTCTCTTCACCGGCCAGTCGCGCTCTGAGTTCGAACTCTATCCCAACCTCTTCTTCACCTCATTCCGCTTCTACTTCTAAAAAAGGAAGAAAAAAGGGGACATGAAAAATGGGGACACAAAAAAAGGGGACATGTACTTAATCTCTTGATTAAGTGACGTGTCCCCTTTTTTCAAGTGATGTGTCCCCTTTTATCTCTTTTAATTGACTCACCTTCTCACTCCCTAATATAATCCCCCTTACAAAGGGGAAATATGCGCCAAATACAACCCACACCATACGATGGTCAAATTACCTCAAAGCTGAAACTTGGCCTTTTTGGTCTTATCGGCGCGCTCATTCTGTTGGCCATCCTCGTTCTGGCGGGAATCCACTTCCTGCGGCCGGCCCTTTCGGCTAAAGGGATGACGGGCGATTTTATGAATGCCGTTGTGGTTCCCAGCCCGGAGGGGGGATATCGGCTCTGGATACTGAGCGATGGCTCGTTCCACTACATCATGAGAACAGAATCGCCGGGCCGATTTTCCATGGGAAGAAAATGCAAGTTCTGCAAAACATGGACGTATGTCTATGACCCCGCCAATAAGACCGTGTTGGCCAAATTTAAAACAGACTACAAAACGCTCATCCTCCGGACATGGATGGTCTACCTGAACGGGAAAATCTGGATTGCCACCGGTCCTTATGAAGAGAACGAACCCCGGATTTTTGTTTACAGCACCGAGCCGCCGGGGCTTGCCCGGGAGACTCAGGATATCATCACCAAGTATCCCGAGCTGAGCTCAGGCCTGATTAATCTCAGAATGGAAAAAGACCCGGATAGAATCTTTTTAGACACCAGAGACGGAAGAGAGGGGCTTGTCCTGACGCTTAGCGATGAAAAACTCTACCAGAACGAATCCGAGTTCAGGAACGCGCTGGCAGCCGGCGATGAGGAACGTGTGACAGTTTTTGCCCTCGGCCGGGAAGACAGCGGCCCGAGAAGAAAATTGTACAAGGTGACCGGGCCGCGGAACAGGGTCAAGGACAGTTTCATTGAATTCGCTTTGAAAGACCCCAATTCACTTAAGTCCCAGGCCAAGGCCACCGCCGAACCGGCCACCCCGAACCGCGTTTACATCGAGGGGATGATTTTTTACCAGGATGCCGATTGCTGCCTGATCCTTCACCAGGATGCGGCCGGGCAGACCGCCGACCGCCTAATCACTTGTGTGGACAGCAGCGGAAAAGAAAAATGGACGACCTCCCCTGCCGATCTTTTCAAGGAAATGAAGGTGGACCTTAATAAAAACGCGACCTCCGCTATTTTCTTCATGAAAAACGATATCGATGTCACCCGTACGGGCAGCCTTGTCCTTCTGCAGCTCAGAGGCGTGGGGGCTATCGGCTTTGACTACGAGACCGGCAAGAAATTGTGGGAAATTAAGTTCTGATCACGTGCCCCCTTTTTTCTCCCTTTTTTCAGAAAAGACCGATCTTAATCCCGACCAAGAAAGCGAACTTCAGTGCTATTTTTAAAGCGAAGGAGATCTCGATTTCCTTCATGGCTCACCTCCTGTGGTAGGTTTTCCCACTTCACAGCTTATGGTGAGCCTCTATCTCCCTTCAACCCCGGAAAAAGAATTGCTTCTTCCAGCGATACACCAGCGATACGGCGTCTTGACATCGCCTCGAAAAAAGCGTTATTATTTCAAAGATGAAAAGGATTTTGACGATCAACAAAATATTTTGGTTACTTTTGTTAGCGTTTTTTTTATCGATTGCTTCATGTGATTTGTTGGAGCAATGCACCGATCCAAATTATCCGACCGATTGCAAAGCCCACGATACGTGTTGCGGCACGGATTCATTCTGTTGTCCAGAAGGTACCGCTACCAAATGTTGCGAAAAGCTACATGATTGCTGCACAACCACTGCTGGTTGTTGTCCACCCGGCACGGTCTGTGTCGGTGCGGCATGCTATGCTGTATCTGATAACGGAGATTTAATATTCGTACAAGACGCCGAACCTTCGATAGACCGTTTCGTATCTCGCTGAAAAGATGTCCCTTCTGATCTAAAGTTTCAATCTTAATCCCTTATGTTTCTTTGGTTTATGTGTTGGGGTAAACATAAAGATTAAAAAGTAATCCGGCTCTCTTGTGTTTTATGTTGGTTAAAATAGTTTAAAGATAACGGCTAAGCATAATAGAATTTTCTATGAAATAGATCTCGAAAGGAGTTAATGTACCTTGTATTTCTCTTCCCATTGCGGTTATATATATTTGGAACACAGAGGAGGAGTCAATGGGTTGGAAGCATAAGAAAATTGTGTCCCTGACGGGATTATGTGTCCTTGTTCTTTGGAGTCTGGCTTGGCCGTCGGCGGCCAAGAAGCCAAAGATCGTCTTCGACCAAGAAAGCTGGGACTTCGGCAAAGTCAAACAGGGACAGACACTGAAGCATGAATTCGTTTTCAAGAACACCGGCGACGCTGTTCTGAATATCAAGAGCGTCGAGACTTCTTGCGGCTGTGCGGCGGCCCTGGTCTCCAAGAAGCAGTTGGAGCCAGGCCAGGAAGGCCGGGTCAAAGTCTCCTTCTCAACTGCTGGCTACGGCGGCAAGGTGTACAAATTCATCTATCTGGATTCGGACGACCCGAACCGGCCGAGCGTCCAGTTCAAGATCGCGGCGGACATCGAGACACCCCCCCAGCCTCGGATCGAACTCTCGCCCTACACGGTTGATATAGGGCTTGTCCTGGAGGGGGAGCCGCTCGAGGCGGAAGTCGTCATCCAGAACAAGGGCGTGCTTGAGCTGGTAGTGGAATGCGATCACAAGACTGCCTTTTTTTCGAGCGGGGATAAGCCCCTCACTTTTCCGTTGAAGATCGGTGCCGGGAAAGAGAAGAAGATCAGGATGAAAGTGACGCTTCTCAACCGCCTTGGCATATTTCGGGAATTCTTCCAGTTCAAGTCCAACGACCCTACACGGCAAGTCATGTCTTTCTCCCTAGCCGGCTACATCACCACCCTAGCCCTGGTGCAGGAATTCTTGGCCAAGCATAAAAAAACTGCAGCCAACTAATCCCCCTTCGGCCCCACCTTCCCCATCTTCTCTTCCAGCACAGCCTGCGCCGCGGCCAGACGGGCGATGGGCACGCGGAAGGGCGAGCAGGAGACATAATTGAGCCCCGCCCGGTGGCAGAACTCCACTGATTTCGGGTCGCCGCCGTGCTCGCCGCAGATGCCGACCTTGAGGTCGGGACGCGTCCGGCGGCCGCCCTCCACGGCGATCCGGACCAGCTGGTCGATGCCCTCGAGGTCCAGGGTCTGGAAAGGGTCGGCCGGCAGTATTTTCTTAACGAGATAGTCCTTCATAAAAGAACCGATGTCGTCGCGGGAAAACCCGAAGGTCATCTGGGTCAGGTCGTTGGTGCCGAAGGAGAAAAATTCGGCTTCGCGGGCCATGGCGCCGGCCGTCAGGGCCGCGCGCGGAACCTCGATCATCGTGCCATATAAATAAGGGAGTTTCTTCAGTCCGTACTTGGCGCGGACCTCATCCTCCACCCTCCGGCAGATCGCCTTCTGGTTGGTGAGCTCGTTGACGTGGCAGGTGACCGGGATCATGATCTCGGGCCGGCATTTCCGGCCGGCGCGGAGAAGCTCAGCGGCCGCCTCAAGGATGGCCCGGAACTGCATCTCGGAGATCTCGGGGTAGGAAATCCCCAGCCGCACCCCGCGGTGGCCCATCATGGGGTTGCTCTCGTGCAGCTCCTCGCCCCGCTTGCGGATGTCCTCGGCAGTGACCCCGAGCTCGCGGGCCAGTTCCGCCTGCTTCTCCTCGCTCTGGGGCACGAACTCGTGCAGCGGCGGGTCGAGCAGCCGGATGGTGACAGGATACCCCTCCATGGCTTCCAGGGTGCCCTTGATCGAGGCCTTGACGAAGGGAAAAAGCTCGTCCAACGCGCGGCGTCGCTCCCCCTCGGTCTTGGCCAGGATCATCCGGCGCAGCAGGAAGAGCGGCCTGTCGCTGCCCTTGCCATAGAACATGTGCTCGGTGCGGAACAGGCCGATGCCCTCGGCGCCAAACGAGCGGGCCAGCCGGGCGTCCTCCGGAGTGTCGGCGTTTGTGCGCACTCCCAAACGCCGGTATTTATCAACCAGCTTCATGAAGCTCTTGAACAGGGGGTTTTCCGTCGCGTCGCGCATGGCCAGGCGGCCTTCGTAAACGTAGCCGCGCGTGCCGTTCAGGGTGACAAGATCGCCCTCCATGTAAGCCTTGCCGCGGACAATCATCCGGCCCGCCGCCGCCTCAACGCGGATGTCGCCCGCGCCGACGATGCAGCACTTACCCCAGCCGCGGGCCACCAGGGCAGCGTGGCTGGTCATTCCCCCGCGGGCGGTGAGAATGCCCACTGCGGCGCGCATGCCCTCGACGTCCTCGGGGTTTGTCTCCTCGCGCACTAAAATTACTGTTTTGCCCTGCCGCGCCCATTCGACGGCCGCCGCAGCAGTAAACACAATTTGGCCGGAGGCGCCGCCGGGTCCGGCCGGCAATCCCTTAGCGATCAGCCGGTTCGCGGCCTGAGCCTTTTTTTCATCCTCTGGATCCACGACCGGGTGCAGCAGCTCGTCGAGCTGCGCGGGGGCCAGACGAAGCACAGCCTCTTTCTCGGAGATGAGCTTTTCGGCGCGCATGTCCATGGCCATGTTCAGGGCCGCCGTGCCGGTGCGCTTGCCCACCCGGCACTGCAGCATCCACAGCTTGCCCTCCTGGATGGTGAACTCGATGTCCTGCATGTCGCGGTAATGCCGTTCCAGCCGGCGGCGGATGGCGTCGAGCTCTCGATAGACCTTGGGCATCGAGGTTTCCAAGGAGGGAAGGTGCTTGTTCTGCTCGCTCTTGGTGGCCTCGTTGAGCGGGTTGGGGGTGCGGAGGCCGGCCACCACATCCTCGCCCTGGGCGTTGACCAGCCATTCCCCGTAGAACTTGTTCTCGCCCGTGGCCGGGTTCCGGCTGAAGGCCACGCCTGTCGCCGAAGACTCGCCCATGTTGCCGAAGACCATGGCCTGGACACTGGTGGCCGTGCCCCACTCATCGGGGATGCCCTCGATGCGGCGGTAGGAGACGGCGCGCCGGCCGTTCCAGCTCTTGAAGACTGCGGCGATTCCGCCCCAGAGCTGCTTCCGGGCATCGTCGGGAAACTCCTTGCCCAGGACTTCCTTGACTTTGGCCTTATAGATTTCGACCAGCCGCTTCAAGTCATCGGCCGTGAGGTCCGTGTCGTTGCGGATTCCCCTGGATTGCTTCATCCGCGCCATCTCTTTTTCAAGTTGCTGGCGCACGCCCTTGCCTTCCTCGGGCTCCAGGCCCTCGGCCTTCTCCATGACCACGTCAGAGTACATCTGGATCAGGCGGCGGTAGGCGTCGTAAACGAAGCGGGGGTTGCCGGTTTTGCGGATCAGCCCCTCGCAGGTCTTCGAGGTCAGACCGACATTGAGCACGGTCTCCATCATGCCCGGCATCGAGGCCCGGGCCCCTGAGCGCACCGACACAAGGAGCGGCGCGGCCGGGTCGCCGAGCCGGAGGCCCATGTGTCTTTCGATTTTCTTGAGCGACGTCTCGACCTGCTGCTCCAGGCCCTCGGGAAAGCGGCTGCGGTTCTCCATGAAATAGGTGCAGACCTGGGTGGTGATGGTGAACCCGGCCGGCACCGGGATGCCCAGCGCGGCCATCTCGGCCAGGTTGGCGCCCTTGCCGCCCAGCAGCTCTTTCATTCCCTTATCGCCATCCGCTGCGCCAGCTCCAAAAAAGTACGCGTATTTCTTCGGCATCTTCCGACTCCTAGTGGTGGAACCCCAAGGCAATCTCGGGGTTAAGCTAAGAAATCAAGGGAAAGTATATAGGGAACAAGGGGGGAATTCAAGGCCGCTCCGATACAGCTCCTAGAGGGCAGTTTTACGTCCGGCACTGCTATTTCAAGTATGTCAACCATATGTCAACTGATATGTCAGCCGGCAGTGCACTCGTTCAACGCCCGCCGCCAGAGTATTCTATATAATTCCTCAATATTCTTTCCCTGTCTTCGTTTTCTTTGTCGCCCTTGAAATAAATCTCCACGAGCTCGATCTTGTCCGCTCCCTCAAAATAAGCATATATGAGGCGCAATCCTGAATTCGCGCCACGCCCTTTCAGGGCCCGGCAGGCGAATTTCTTGACTTTGTATATCACCGGATCGCGGAAGGGAAGGCCGGTGATTTGAAATACCCCTCTGTTGTCCAGCCCGAGCTTGTGGAAAAGGACAAGCTGAGTCTTGATGAGAGTTGCCAAATCTTCCTCGAGCGTCCGGAACCGCTTTGCCAGGCTCTTCAGATCGCGGTCGAACTCGGGCAGGCGCGCGACCTCACGGAACGTCGGCGTTGACGTCATCCTTCCTCATCGAATACGCGGGCGTGCGGTAAAAAACGGCTTCGTATGGGATAATGTCGCCCTCATCGGTAGTCAGCCAGGGGACGTCGTTATGAGCATACTCGCTGATTTGGCCGGCGTTCATGTCGGAAAGCCGGTCCAGGACATGATCGATGACGTCTTTTTCTCTGGCGCTCAACTGAGACAGGTCCGGACTTCGAAGCGGGAGATATTTCGTCTGGGGATAACTAAAGTACTTGTCGGGGATTTTCAGAATTTCTTTGGACCGGGTCATTTCATCGACGATCTTTCGGAATTCCAGGGGCGTTGGCCCATACTTGTTTTTCGTATATGTGGCTCCGATCAATTGTTCTTCGTATCTTTCGTAATGGTCGAAATCAACAAAATACAGCAGTTTATAGATCACCGTCTCGCCGACATTTGGCTTGGCCCCGACTTTGGTGATGATGTAAAGAAGGACTTCCTTGAATTTTCTTAGGTTTTTCTGGGGAACATCAATCCGCGTATCGGGCTCGCTCTTCTTGTACTCCGCCTTTGCCTCCTTGATGAAAAGCTGGGGCTCCCTTTTTTCGTCGAAAAGGGCCTCGACCGAGACTCCAAAAAGATCGCTGAGTGTTTTGATCTCCTCGGCGCTGACTTTTCGCTCTCCGTTCTCAATGAGCGACATGGTCGGCCGTGAAACCCCCAGGAGCTTGGCCAAGGCTTCCTGGCTCAGGCCCCGGCTCTCCCTGTATTTCTTAATGCGTAAGCCCAAATTGGCCATCGAATTATCCCTTTAAGGCTAATTATACGATTGTTAATTATATTGTCAATATGTTGTTATGTTTTATAACATCTCAAGAGCTCGGTTTCGAACCGGCCAAGCGCTTCGCCGCAAAATCATCCGCCTCTTTTTCCTGTCGGGCCAACTTCGGAGAAACCTTGCGAACATCGATAAAGGTCCTCTTCTTATGGAGAAGGATATGCCCCAGCTCGTGAAACAGACTGAACCAAAAAATGTCCGCCCACTTTCCCCGGATACTCATCAGGAGAACAGCTTTATCGGGCCGCGCCCAAAACGTCGCCCCATGGGCGTACGTCTTCGGGAAATTAGGGAGAAGCACCAGGACCACGCCGCACCCTGCCAGAATCTGCCTGAGATCAAGCATAAATTCGGCCGGGTTCTTCGTGCTGAGGGCTCGAATATCGCCAAGAGATCTCAGCAACTTTCCCTTATCGAAGGTTTCGGCGGGCGCTTCGGCGGCCCGCAGCTCCGCGCACCTTATCCATGCGGCCAGGGCATAACTGGTCACATCTCGCGCCCCACCACAACGGAAAGACGCCTCATAGGCCTTGATCCCGGGCAAGTTCGCCAGAGACGACACCCCGTAAAAATGGTGGAGTTCCCTGATTTTGTTCTCCTTATCCCGGGCCTTTTCCACGCAGTCGAGGTCGGCCAATTGCTTATAGGGGATTCGCCTGAGATATGCGGACTCCTTTAGGATCTGCTTCTTTTCCTCCAGCCGGGCCTTGATGAGCTGATAGCGGCTTTCGAGCCCGGTCCAGATATGGGCGGGGACGTCGAGCGCTCTTTCTAGCTGAAGAGCGGTCGCCGGCGTAATAGCCTTCTCGCCTTTAATGATTTCATTGACTGCCTGAATGGGACGGCCGATACGCCTGGCCAACTCGGCTTGGGCCATCCGCTTGACGGCAAGAACCTCGGCAAGGTATTCGCCGGGCGGAATGGGCAAATCAGAATAGATGCGCTTTTCAGTCGCCATAATGTTTACTCACTTCTTCCACGCAAATCACCTCGGCTCTCTCTCCCTTCAGCGAAAAGATGAGGCGCCAGCGATCATGAATCGTAATTCCATATTGCCCCTCTTTGCGTCCCTTTAAAGCATGGCAATTCAACCCTGGCAGCTTTCCGATTTCCGCCATATGGGAAGCTTCTTGGAGGAGGTCAATCCGCTGGATATATTTCTTAGCGACTTCCGCTCCCCATGCCCGGCAGCCCTGCTGATAGCTTTTGTAGCACTTTTCCAGCCTATTCGTCCTGAATATGACTTCCACCTATTCTCCGCCTGACACTCAAGCATCCTTTCAACCCTTAGATGAATACTCGTATAATAGTCAGGGCTTGACAGATTGTCAAGTATTTTATTCACCCCTGGGGTGAATGATTATCGTTTGACCAGCGCCGACCCAACGATCCCCTTCCCGTCGAAACGGACATCCTTGCCCATCCCTACTGAATTATAGAAAAATATCTATCATCGCTCCCGTTCTCGAGCTTACCCCCGCCTCTATAGAACAAACATAGGCCATCTCCCATACCTCGGCTTGATCGGACCGGAACTGCGGCATTATCGCTGCTTGATAAATGTACCCACATTAGGGACAATCGTACCCATAATGAGTACAGACAATCAATTAACCGGACTAGCTGCTGCGCTTTTTGGAAAGGCGCGCCGCGCAGTTTTATCGCTGCTCTACAGCCGACCGGAGGAGAAGTTCCATATGCGGAATATTTTCCGGATTATTAATATGGGCCATGGGGCTGTGCAGAGGGAACTAAAGCATCTCGCCGACGCGGGTATTATCAGCCGCACCGTGCGCGGCCAAAATGTATTTTTTCAGGCAAATACGGAATCCCCCATATTCCAAGAGGTCAGGAATATCGCCATCCGGATGGAGACTCCGATTTCTTACACAGAGCCATCACGACGAGTTCCGGCCCTTATAAAACAACGTTTCAACATTTCCGCCCGGGCAATGGCCAAATTCTGCCGAACAAATCATATTCAAAGGTTGTCTCTTTTCGGCTCTGTGCTCGGGGACGACTTCCGGGCTGATAGCGACATTGATGTACTGGTCGAATTCGAACCGGGCCATGTCCCGGGGTTCGGTATTGTCGCCATGGAAAACGAGCTTTCCCGGTTGGCTGGACGGAAGGTCGACCTTCGCACTCCGCGCGACCTGAGCCGCCATTTCCGAGAACAGGTCATCAGAGAAGCCGAGGTCCGTTATGAGAGGGCATAAAGGCTATATCGATGTTGATCTCGATATTATCTGGACAATCATCAAGCGCGATCTTCCGCCGCTCATTAAAAAACTCGAGCGCATCATCTCCGAGGAAGACGGTCGTCCCGGTTAATGATGAGAATTACCTCATTTTCCTTTCGTTATTTATGTTGTCGTTGACAATTTGTTTAGGAGGATGTATCGTAAGAAAGTAGGAAAGTAAGGAGCTATAATGGAAATTATTGAAATCGCCAGGATGACCTCGAAGGGACAAGTTACCGTTCCGGCTCCGATCCGCGATATATTCAACCTGAAAAAGGGCTCCGCCGTTATTTTCAAGGTGACCGACCATGGCGTCTTCTTTTTGCCTTGCGAAATCAACGAGAGGAAAACCTACACACAAGAAGAATGGGGTAAAATCGAACGCCTGGTCGCAGAACGCGGCAAAAGCTATAAAACCTTACGGGGAGCTCGAAAGCATCTGAAATCGCTGTGAAGTATGAATTTAAGCCTTCGTTCGACTGATCAATAAAAGTCCTATCAGCGGAAGAAAAGACGGAAATCAAGGAGGTTTGCCTAGCTTTCCTTGATCTTCTTGAGCTGCATGCCAGGCTGCCCGCAGGCGTCGGGCTCAAACGCCTTAATGATGACTACTGGGAGATACGCAAAGGCTTGAGAAGCAGAATATTGTTCCGCTGGCAGAAGGATATGATTGAATTTATCCTAGCCGGGGACCATGACTCGATAAAGAATTTTCTCAAGAATATCTAAGCTGGCAACATTGCTTCAGCCATTTTCTTTCAACTTCACCGCGTATCGCTTTTCGGTGCTGACGTAGGCTTTGACCCGCGCCAGTATCTTTTCGCTCCAGCGCCCTTCTTTCACAGCCTTTTCGAGAGCACTGGTATCAAGCGTGGCAACCTCATCCCAGATGCCCAGCGCCCTCAACTCGCCCTCCAGCTCTGCCCTCTCCTTGCTCCCCTTGGCCGGCGCGCTCAGGCGCACCCCGCCTGTCACTCTGAGCTTCTGGCCCGTCCCGGCGATGACGCTGACCCCTTCCCTTTCGGCAAACTTTATCGCCGCGTCCCGCACCTCTGTGAGCTCTTTCTCCACCACGGCGACCTCAGCTTCCATTTCCTTCTTCTTCCTGTATAGTTCAGCATAAGCGTCGACGATGGCGACTCCGGGCTCGTTCTTCCACTTGTCCTTCGGAAGCGCCTCGACCTTGACCACGTGTTTCTTGGTCGGGCAGAGGTCCCAATAGGAGCACCACTCGCAGCGGCCGCTTTCATAAGGCGCAAACTCTTGTTCTGTCTCGATCCTATCGACGAGGCCCATCATCTCGACCTTGAGCGCCTCGAGCTGCTCCGGCGTCCGCTTCGACCCCATCTCCAAGTCGAAAGCGGCCAGGTGCCAGATGAGCCGCACTTCCCTCGCCTCGGGCCAGAGTTTCTGGACGCCGATCTGGTAAAGACCAAGCTGGCGGTCTTTGTCCAGGTCGGCTTGAGTCGGCAGGCCGGCTCCCGTTTTGTAATCATGAATTTCGAAGGCGCAATCCGGCGCCAGCATAAGACGGTCAATATGCCCCATGAAAGCGTATCGCTTCCCTTGCTCGAGCGAGAATTGAATTTTTCGCTCTAGCCCCAGAACCTTCCCTTCCAAAAAAGGATGGTGGCTCCCGTAATAATCCTCGATAAACTTGCGGCCGCGCGCCCGGTATTCTTGGGCCGTGCG
>JBAVVA010000356.1:0-6255 GCA_049697055.1 Candidatus Aminicenantales bacterium | reverse complement strand
GCCCAGGAGGAGCCGCGGGCAGCTTCAGCCTCAGGAAGTTACCTGGATAAAAGCGACTTCCTGCCCGCCGAGAAACGCCTGCTGCAGATACTGGTTTCCCATTCGAACCTGGCTCCTTATATCTTCGCCGAAGTCCGCGAGGAGGATTTTGCCGGACTGGCCGGCGAGCCCATTTTCCGCTGCCTCCAGCAAGGGTTCCGCGAGGAGAAGCCGGTCCGCCTGCCCGAGCTCGGCCAGGAAGTGGGCGCCGAGCTGGGGGGCCGGCTGTCGCGCATCCTGATTGAAGCGGAGGACCCCCCCACCGTCGAAGAAGCCCTGGACTGCCTCTTTGCCCTGCGCCGGTCCAACCTCCACAAACAGTTGGAGGCGCTCCAGGCGGAGATCGTCCGTCTGGAAAAGAAGGGAGACCGTGAGGGAGTAGCGGCCCTGCTCTTCCAGAGGCAGGACCTGACCAAACAGATCTTATCCCTATAGGAGTCCGATTTGCCAGCCGACCATACCCACCGACCCAAAAACGAAGTCAATGCCCTTATCTCCAAAGGCCGCAAACAGGGCTACCTGCTGTTCGCGGACATCGACAAGACCTTCCAGGATGAGCTCGACTCCGAGGAGGACTTCAACGATTTCCTCAACTCCATGGGGGATTACGGGATTAAAATCCTCGACTCCAAGCAGCAGGAGATCGTCCTCCCCCGCCGCAAGCCCGACATCGTCTCCCTGCAAGGCCTGGAGCGAACGACCGACCCGGTCAAGCTCTACCTGCGGGAGATGGGCAACATCTCCCTGCTGACCCGGGAGGGCGAGGTCGCCATCGCCCGGGAGATCGAGCGAGGGGAGAAGGCCATCATCAAGGCCCTGTCCAAGACCCGCCTGGTGCTGAACGCGGTGCTGAGCCTGGAGTCCAGGATCAAGGACAACGTCAACGTTATCACCGAGATGTTCGACGTCAGCGAGGACGATATCGCCGAGGGCAAGATTGAGGAGAAGAAGAAGCAGATTCTGGCTAAGATCAAAAAGATCAGGGAGTTGAGCGTCAAGCTGGACCGCATTCCCCAGCGAAAAAAATCCTTCATCTCCCGGGGCCGGAAGATCGTGAAGATCAGCCGGCATATCCGCGAGCTGAACATTCGCTCCATCCAGCGGGAAAAGATTATCGACATCCTCCGTCATATGCTGCAAGTCATCAATGACCTGGAAGAGCGCCTGGAAGAGGTCGGGGTGGCCTATAAGCAGAGCCGCAGCCAGAAGAACCGGGTCGCCCTGGAGCAGAAGAAAAGAGAACTCAACCGCCAGCTCAAGGCCCACCAGCGGGAGATCGGTCTCGACACTCAGAGTTTGCGCAAGATCCTGCGGACCATCACCACCGGCAAGAAGGTCAGCGACCAGGCCAAGAAGGAGTTGGTGGCGGCCAACCTCAGGCTGGTGGTATCCATCGCCAAGAAGTACAGCAACCGCGGCCTGCAGTTCCTGGACCTTATCCAGGAGGGCAACATGGGCTTGATGAAAGCCGTGGACAAGTTCGAATACCGCCGCGGCTACAAGTTCTCCACCTACGCCACCTGGTGGATCCGGCAGGCCATTACCCGGGCCATCGCCGACCAGGCCCGCACCATTCGCATTCCCGTCCACATGATCGAAACCATCAACAAGCTCATCCGCGTCTCGCGCAGCCTAGTCCAGGAGATCGGCCGTGAGCCGACCAGCGAAGAAATAGCCAAGAAGATGGACTTGCCGGTCAACAAGGTCCGCAAGATCATCAAGATCGCCCAGGAGCCCATCTCCCTGGAAACGCCCATCGGCGAAGAGGAAGACAGCCATCTGGGCGATTTCATCGAAGACAAAATCCTGCCCTCTCCTCCCGACACGGTCATCCACATCAACCTGCGGGAACAGATCGAGGAGGCCCTCAAGACCCTGACCGAAAGGGAGGCCAAGGTCCTCAAGATGCGTTTCGGGTTGGGTGACGGCAACGAGCACACCCTGGAGGAAGTCGGCCAGCAGTTCAAGGTCACCCGTGAGAGAATCCGCCAGATCGAGGCCAAAGCCTTGCGCAAGCTCAAGCATCCCAGCCGCAGCCGAAAGCTCAAATCGTTCACCAACGGCACCACCTAAACCGGCGGCATCCTTTTTTCCGTAACAGACCCGGACAAGCGGAGTGAAAATTGCATCAGCCTCACCTTTATGATATAAGGAAGAAACCCCAGGGCCTATAGCTCAGCGGTAGAGCTACCGGCTCATAACCGGCAGGTCCCAGGTTCGAATCCTGGTAGGCCCATCTACGAAAGAGGAAGAAATGTGGACGCTGATTTCGACAATCTGATCGAACTGCAGCGGCTTGATTCCGAAATCAGGAAGGTCCAATCTCTTCTGGATAGCATCCCCTCTCAGGTCGAAGCCATCGACCGACAGATCGAAGCCTCCGCCCTGGCCCTTGGCCAAGCCCGGGAAAAACTGGCTCATAACCAGAAAAGGCGCCGGGAACTGGAGGGAGAGGTCAAGGACATCAAATCCCCTATCACCAAGTACAAGCTCCAGCTCAACCAGGTCAAGACCAACCGGGAATACCAGGCCCTGCTCAAGGAAATCAACGATAACCAGCAGAAAATAGATAAAATCGAGGAAGACATCATCGCCGAGCTGCTCAACGCGGATCAAATCGAGATCGATATCCAGGCCGCCGTGGCCAAGGACGGTCAGGAAAAAATCCGCCTCCACCAAGAAAAGCAAGACCTGGCCCGGGAAAAGTCCAGGCTCGAGGAAGAAATCAAGAGCCTGGCCTCGGCCAAAGAGAAGCTGCTGCCCCTCATTCCCAAGGATCAGGTGGCCCTTTATTTGAGGATCTTCGACAAGAAGGGCGGCCTGGCCCTCTCCCCGGTCACCGACGATTTCTGCACCCTGTGCCACATGCGCGTCCGGCCCCAGATGCTGAGCGAGCTGGTGGAGAAAAACCAGCTCCTGCTGTGCGAGAACTGCGGCCGCATCCTGTACCGGGTTAAAGAAAAACCAGAAGCTGAAGAAGAAGCCCCCAGCGCCAAGTAAGCCCCGGGCTCAGTCCCTGAATTGAAATCTCTTTTGCTTCCTGATATGATGGACCCAAATCGAGGAGGTTCCTATGAAGAAAAAAATGTTTTTCGTTTTGGCCATCCTCCTGGCGGCCAGCCTCTTCTCTTGGGCCGGCGAGGAGAAGCCCCGCCTGGGCGTCTTGCGCTTCACCAACCATACCAGCGCCGGATGGTGGAGCGCTTCCGTGAGCGATGAGCTATCGGATATGCTGGCCTCGGAGCTGAGGAGCACCAGGGCCTTCCAGGTCCTGGAGCGCAAGGAAATCGACTCCATCCTCTACGAACAGGATTTCAGCCAGACCAATCGTGTCAGCCAAGCGACCAAGGTCCAATTGGGCAATATGAAGGGCGCCAAATACCTGGTGGCCGGCACCGTGTCCGCCTACGAAGAACAGACCGGTCAGACGGGCGGCGGCGTGTCTCTAGGCCCCATCAGCCTGGGGGGCAGAAAAGACAAGACTTACCTCGCCGTGGACCTTAAGGTCATCGACAGCGAGACGGGCGAGATCGTAGACACCCGGACGATTGAAGCCGAGGTCGGGGGCCTGGGCCTGGGCGGCGGGCTGAGCCTGGGGAGCTTCTCCATCAACGGCTCGGACTACCAGAGGACACCCACCGGCAAGGCCATCCGGGCCTGCGTTATCTATTGCTCGGAATATCTGTCTTGCTCTCTGGTGAACGGCCAGGATGCCCCCTGCATGAAGAAATGGGACAAGATGGACGAGAAGCGGCGGGAGCGGACTAAAGGCGCCATCGACATCAAGTAATCCCGCTCTCGGCTCAGAGTCGGACCCAAGGCCGATGAGGCCAAGTGGCCTCGTCGGCCTTTTCTTTTTTCCGGGCAGCGGCGACGGCTGCTCAAACTTGGTTGTCGAACTTCGCCTCCCGGTAGAGCGCCTCGATCTGATCGCTGTATTTCTTCTCCACGATGTTGCGCTTGACCTTCAGGCTGGGGGTCATCTCTCCCTTCTCGATTTCGAAATCGCGGTCCAGCAGCAGCACCTTCTTGACCTTCTCGAAGGAGGACAGCATGGGGGTGGCCCGGTCCGCCTCGGAAGTGAGGAAAGCCGTCACTTTGGGGTTTTTGACCAGCTCGGCCCGGTCCCGAAAGACAATACCGTTCGCCCGGGCATATTCCTCCAGCTTCTCGAAATTGGGCACGATCAGGGCCGAAACGAATTTTCGCCGGTCGCCGATAACCACGGCGTTGGCGATATAGGGATTGGTCTTGAGGATGTTCTCGATAGGCTGGGGAGCGACGTTCTTGCCGCCGGCGGTGACGATCAAGTCTTTCTTCCGGTCGGTAATGATCAAAAAGCCATCCTCGTCCAGACGGCCGATGTCCCCCGTCTTCAGCCAGCCGCCCTCAAAAGTCTCCCGGGTCTCAGCTTCTTTTTTGTAATAGCCTTTCATGACGTTCGGGCCCCGGGCCAGGATCTCACCGTCGGGGGCGATCTTGACCTCGACGCCGGGGATGGGCTTGCCCACCGTGCCGAACCTAAGGGCTTGGAAAGTGTTGACCGCGATGACGGGCGCAGTCTCCGTTAGGCCGTAGCCTTCCATGATGACCAGGCCCATGGCGTAGAAGAACTCGGCGATGTCTTTGCTCAGGGGGGCGCCGCCCGAGACAAAAAAGCGGATGTTTCCCCCCGTTTTGGCCACGATCTTGGAAAAGACCAGCTTGTGGGCCAGGCTCCGCTTGAAGCGGAGCCAGCCGGAGATGGGCTGTTTGACCAGTTTGCGCCGGCCGAAGTCCTTGCCCACCTTGAGCCCCCAGAAAAAAATCTTCCGTTTCAGCCCCGAGCCGGCCAGCACGGTGTCGATGACCTTGGAGTAGATCTTCTCGAAGACCCGCGGCACGGCCACCATGATCTGGGGCTTGACCTCGAGCAGGTTCTGGGCCACAGTGTCCACGCTTTCGGCATAGGCGATGGTGCAGCCCCGATAGACATAGGCGTAGGTGACCATCCGCTCCAGGACATGGGACAGAGGCAGGAAGGAAAGGACCGTGTCCTTAACGTTAAAATCAAGGAGCTCGGCGCTGGTCTTGACGTTGGAAACGAAGTTGCGGTGGGTGAGGAGGACGCCCTTGGGCAGGCCGGTCGTGCCCGAGGTGTAGATAATGGTGGCTAAATCTTCGGGCCGAACGGCTAGGGCCTTCTTTTCGAAGAGCCCGGGGTCCTTGTCCGCCTCCTGCCGGCCCCGCTCCATCACCTCGGCTACGCGCTTCACTCCGGCCGGCGCCGGGCCGTCCAGCATAAGGAAGTGCTGGACTTTGCCGAGCTGTGATTTTATCGACTCGACCTTTTTCCACTGATCAGCGTTCGAAACCAGGACAATCTTGGCGTCGCTGTCGTCGATGATGTACTTGATTTGTTCAGGCACCAGGGTCGTGTAAATGGGCACGGTCAGGCCCCCGCAACACAGGGCGGCCAGGTCGGCCATGATCCACTCGGGCCGGTTCTCGCAGAGGATGACAAACTTATCGCCCGGTCCGAACCCCAGGGTCTGAAGGCCCAGGCTGAGATGTTTCACCGGCGTGCTGAATTGCAGGGTGGACAAGGGGACAAAGGCCCCCTCTTTTTTATAAAGGACAAAATTATCTTTGGGATAATCCTTGATTGTATTGAGTAATATCTGGGGAATGGTCTCGCTCATGGACATCCCTCCTGGGCCGTGGTGGGCTCATTGTAGACGTCCGGGCGGGGGGTGTCAAGAAAAGAATGTATTTAGTCGGAAGGCTCAAACATGCTCGCCGGCCGGCAAGAAATATGCCGGAAATCCTCGAAGAGCGCTTCGGAAGGGCTAAATCCGGCCCGATGCTCGCTCCGGTCAAAACCCAAGCCTTTGCTGCTCTCTCAGCCATCATTTTTAATAAAAGATGCTTCCCTGGCTCTAGGATCACTCCTGCAGGGCCACCTTGGCCACGGAGCAGACCTTGTCGCCCGACTCCAGGTTGATGAGCTTGACGCCCTGGGTGGACCGGCCGGCGGTCCGCACCTCGCTGGCCCGGATGCGGATGACCTTGCCCGCCTGGGTCATAAGCAGCAGCTCGCCCTCGGTGACGCCCACCATGGCCAGGGCCGGGCCGATCTTGGCCGTGACTTTGAGGTTGATGATGCCCTTGCCGCCCCGGCTTGTCCGGCGATACTGCTTGATCTCAGTCTTCTTGCCGTAGCCTTTCTCGCTGGCG
>JBAVVA010000355.1:0-3721 GCA_049697055.1 Candidatus Aminicenantales bacterium | reverse complement strand
CGCACGGCCCAAGAATACCGGGCGCGCGGCCGCAAGTTTATCGAGGATTATTACGGGAGCCACCATCCTTTTTTGGAAGGGAAGGTTCTGGGGCTAGAGCGAAAAATTCAATTCTCGCTCGAGCAAGTGTAGGCGGCAATCGAAAGGGAGCCAAAAGCGGCAAGGGTGGCGTCGGGCCTATTACGCCTGGTTCAAGGCTCTCCCTGTTTTTTCGATCTGAGGACACAGGCTAGGGTTCTCGTTGGGTTCGTCGGGTCTCACTTCTTGCTCCGATAGGACCTCCCCTCGCAGATGATAAACCGGCCGTTCTGGCTCAACCGGTCCAGGATGGCCGAGGCTGTGACCGAGTCGAAGATCTTTCCCCATTGGGAGGGAATGAGGTTGGTGGTGACGATGGTGGTGCGGACCTCGGTTCGCTTGGAGATGATCTGGAAGAGGGCGTCGGCCTGGTCCTTAGACGGGACGACATAACCCAGCTCGTCCAGGCACAGGACCGGCGCCTTGGCGTAATAGTCGATGAGGCTGTAGGGGCTTTTAGCCCTGGCCAGCTTGGCGGTGAAGTCGAAGAGCGTGATGAAGACGGTCAGGTGGCCCTGGAGGACGGCCTGATGGCAGAGGGCGGTCGCGAGATGCGTCTTGCCCACTCCGGCCGCGCCGACCAGCACCAGGTTCGAGGGCTTGCGAAGGAAGTCGGTCTGGACGTACTCCATGATCCGCTCGCGGGGGATCTTGGGGTTGAACGTCCAGTCGAAGTCCTCGAAGAGCTTGGGCCGTCGGATGCCGGACATCTTCAAGAGGTACTCGATCCGGCGCCGCTCTCTGCTTTGATGTTCCTCCCGGAGGAACCGCTCGAGGAAGGTCCGCTCAGCCTCGGAAAACGCCTCCACGCTCTGGAGCAGGCGGAACTCCTTCCACAGCTCAGATAAGGTCATCGTAGTCATCGAGCCTCCGGGTCTCATAGGAGATCTCAAGCAACCGCTCGTCCTGGGGCCGGACCGTGGGCGGCTCCTTGGCTCCGGACGATTCCAGAAGACTGTGGACGTACTTGATCTTGTAGACCTTGAGGGCGTTTGCCTGGCGGACAGCCGAAAGGAGCGTTTCCTTGGAGATGCCCCGAAGCTGCCGGAACATCACGTAGGCGGCCTGGAGGGGGTCTTCGCCCTCGTCCTGGGCGGCCTGTAGAAAGACCTTGATCTCCGGGCCCAGCCCGGCCATCAACTCATAGATCCGCTGGAACTTCGAGCGGGGCGACCGCAGAAGAAGGCCTTCCCGATGGCCGGGGAGTTCGGACTTGCCGTTCCGTATGAAGAGCCGGGCATGGACGGCGACACGGCGGCCCTGGACGAGGATTTCGACCGTGTCCGGAAGAGCCAGGATCTCCGCGGCCGTCCCGGCATAAGAGGTCGGCGCCGAGTAGCGGTTAGTGTCGAACTCCACGAAGGCTGTCTTGGTCACCGCGGCCGGGAGGCGGCGGTAGGGCCGGGCGTCGATCCGGGGGAGCGGCCGGAGCTTCTCTTCGGCGAGCATCTCGACGGGAGTTCTTTTCGTCGTCCGGTGGGTCCGGCTGTTCCGCTCCTTTTCGAAAGAGAAGACCTTGGCCTTGAGCTCCTGGAGACTCGTGACGGGGGTGACGCGGAGGAAGGCCTTGAGGTCTCGGATCAGGCGCTCCACCCGGCCTTTTTCGTTGCCCCTCGCCACGTTGCAGGCATGGATCGAAAACCCATAATGGCGGGCGAAGTCCAAAAACGCCGGGTTGTACTGAACTTCGGGATATCGCCTTATAACCACGCTCTTGAGGTTGTCATAGCGGTGGCGGTGGGCCACGCCTCCGACCTCGTGAAACGCCCGGATGTGCCCGTCCAGGAAGAACTCCAGGGTGTGCCGGGGATAAAAGCGGATAACCGCGTAGCGCGACCAGGCCAGGATGTAGACGAACCCAAAGACCGGCGTAGTCCCGATCTTCCATTCCATCCAGTCGACCTGGGCTTCCTCCCCGGGCAGAAACTCGAGCTCGAAGAACGCCTCGGTGCGCTTCTTGCGGAACTCCGCCGTCTCCCGCTTGACCGTCCCGTAGCTGCCCGTGTAGCCGTAGCCGCGGAGGCGGTTGAAGACCTGGGTGGCCATGAGGGCGGGCGTCGCCTTGTACCACTCGGCCACCAGCCTCTCGTAGGGCGCTATGATCGAGGGCTTCGGGGATTTTTTGGCCGTCTCCCCGCGCAGGATGCGCCAGACGGTCTTCCGACCCATCCGCAGCTTCGAGGCGATCTGGCGCATCGTCAGGCGCTCGACCTCCCACAGCCGACGAACCTCGATCCGGAGTGTTTCGTCCATCATCCCGAAGATAAATCCCTCCTCCCCTCATGTCCATCTCGTCTTGTATCATCCCCCCGGTCCGGTGGCTATAAACGTCGTCCGGTCAATGCGTTCCAGGAGGATCTCGTCTTGTATCATCCCCCTTCGAAGGCCGCCCGGGATGAGAAATATCATTCTGTACAAAGGCTTTTTGGAGGGTATCTCGTCTTGTATCACTGGCCGGGGGGCTCCGCACCGCCCGGCCCGCCATTGCTTGACGTAGGGATACCGGCCGCGGAAGTAGCCCGGGTTGCGCTCCGTCCAACGATACTGAGCCAGAAGCTTTCGGGCCTTCCGGCAGGTCTCCCGCCGGCAAGCCTTCTGCCTGTAACCGACTCGGGGATCAGGCCGAAAGAACCGCCCGCAGAAGTGACATCTTGTGAGCAACCTGGGCCTCCCTCGCAGTAACGATGGAGGCCATTGTATCGAGTGATCTCAGAAAAAGAGCAAAGAAAAAACCGTGCCCGCCAGGAACTACAGCCTATTCCCCCCCCGACTCCACCTCTGCCCTTTTCGGTATCCTTTTCACTGCCGCCTACAAAAGATAAGGATAAACCTTGTGGTCTGGCCCATTGGCCGACAGTCTCGGCTTCGGATAGATCGCCTCGAGCCCCATCACCCGCATCAGCCGCCGCACCCGCTTGGGATTGACTCCGTAGCCCAGCCTCCGCAGGCTGGCCGTCATCCGCGGCACCCCATAGAACGGGCGCTTCGTGAACTGTTCGTCGATCAACCGCATGAGACCCAGGTTAAAGACATTCTCGCCCTCGGGCTCATAATAAAATGTCGAGCGCGAAAGCTCCAGAAGCCCGCATTGCCGGACAACGGACATCATCTCCAACTCTTTTTCCACCTCGGCTCGCTTCAGCGCGACAGGAGCGTCTGTGATTTTTTTTTAAGCCACTCCAGCTCCATCTTGAGCTGGCCGATCTGCTGGTACAGTTCCGCCTCCAGCTCATCCCGCGCTTTCTCTTGCTGGGGACGGCGTTGGGAGAACAACTCCGGCAACAACTCCAAAAGACGAGCCCGCCACTGGCGGATCTGGTTGGGATGGATGCCGTACTCCGAGGCGATCTGTGTAATCGTCTTCTCCCCCTTGACCGCTTCCAAGGCGACTTTGGCCTTGAAGGCCGCATCGTGTGTCCTTCTCATGTTGCCCATTGTAAACCATACCTCCTTCTGGAAGATATGGCGGGTCAAAATACACCTTAACCTCCTGTCCAGTTTTTGGGGAGCGGCTCAGTCCCCGCTGTGGAATAGAAGAACGCTAAACACTATTTCTTTATCTGCTACGCAGAATTAAAGGATATACAAATTGCTTTCTTCCATTTTAAGTGTTATATTATTAATAGAATTTTCTATGAAAACA
>JBAVVA010000354.1:0-3183 GCA_049697055.1 Candidatus Aminicenantales bacterium | reverse complement strand
GAAGCGGAGAGAGCGTTTCATCCCTGGCCACTTTTCCATCCACTAGAACGATTTTGCGGCGCAGGTAGCCGATAACCTTTTCGTCATGAGTGGCGAAAAGGAAGGTCGTGCCCAGTTCCTTGTTGAGCTCGACCATCGTCCGCAGGATGTGATGGGAGTTTTCAGCATCCAGGTTGGCCGTGGGCTCGTCGGCCAGGAGGATGGCCGGCCGCTTGACCACGGCCCGGGCGATGGCCACCCGCTGGCTTTCCCCGCCGGAGAGTTGGGCGGGCTTGGACTTGGCCCGGTCCGAAAGACCCACCCATTCCAGGGCGTCCCGCACGGCCTTTTTCCGTTCGGCGGCCGGCGTCCGCAGCAGCAGCAATGGAAATTCCACGTTCTCATAAGCGGTATAAACCGGCAGCAGGTTGAATGTTTGAAAGATGAAGCCGATGTGCCTATTCCGCAAGGCGGCCGCCTGCCGGTGCGAAAGCTCTTCGACCTTCAGGCCCATGACCTGGACGCTTCCCTGACTGGGGACATCCAGGGAGCCGACGATGTTGAGCAGGGTCGTTTTGCCCGAGCCGCTGGGGCCGACCAGGCCGGCGAACTCCCCGCGCCGGAAGCTCAGGCTGACCTGGTTGAGGGCCCTGATTTGGGAACGGCCCATAGGATAGACCTTGCTGAGGTTTTCCGTTTTGATCAGATAGGAATTGTCCATGAAGGCCTCCTCGTTGTGCTCGCAGTCAATGATTAAAAACGATCATGACCTGAAAACCTTTTCCGGAAAAAAAATTGCTCCCGGCCTGTGTACTGAAAATCTGGAACCGCGCTGGATTCCAGAAACCGATGACGTACCAGCTCCAGCGGTCATAGGTTCGCTGCCAGCTCAAAAAACTGTAAAGGTCCCTGTTTTTCCAGTCGTAATAAACGATCCCGGACAACGTATCCAGAAGCCCGAGGGGATATCTCCAGGATAGGCCGGAAAATCGCCAGCCCTGGCCTCGGCCCAAAACCCCGGCCGAATCCTCCCTGAGGAAATGTTCGGCGAGGACGGTAAGCCCGTTCCCCAGTCCAAACGTGTAGTCGGCGCCCAAGGTTAAGGCCGTTTGACAAGGAAAAGGTATCTCCCGGCTAAATTGCTTGAGGATAGATCCTTCGAGCCATAGGCCGATTCCGGCATCCCACTTGCCGTCCAGGGCCAGTCGTTCTTCAGGAACAATAGGGTCCAGGAGCATGCCGCTTCCGGACAGGTTGTGGCCCAGGTCGGCCTGGCGGTGATGGACAGTTACGGCCATCTCTCCTTTGAACAGAGGCCATTGAACTCTGCCGCCGAACTCCGGCCTCCGCGTGGCGGTCGCGGCGGATTCCCAGCCCTTGGGCTCATCGTTGCCGTAAAGCCCCCACAGCCAGAAGTTGACGTTGTTGAGGAAATAATACCTAAGAAGTAGCCCGCTGACCCCATCCGTGATCTGGAGGGGATCGCGGGGGTCCAACCGGTCGAACCACATCAAGGGCCGGAACAGAGAGGCCGACCCGAAATTGATTTTCTGCAGGCCGACTCTGGCTTCGAACCTTGAAGAGGATAGGCGCAGCCAGAACCGGTAGAGCTTGACCTGGGCTTCGGCCCGCAGGTCGCGCCAGCCCGGCGCTGCGGCGGTAAGGCCGGCATTGACCGCCAGCTCAGCATCCAGGGACAGGGTTTTCTCCACGGCCCTGCCCAAGGAGAAAGTTGGAAGGTAGCGCAGGCCGAAACGGGGCGTGGACGGCTCCTCATCATTGAGTGCCAGCCAGCCGGAGAATTGCCCCTTGATGCTTGCATCCTGGGCCCAAACCCCGCCGGCCAGGATCAACAACCAGGCCAGGACCGCCGCCGCCGGCTGGCGCAGCCGCCGGATAGTCTCGTCTCCGCTCATTTTCAGCATTTTTAATATGATCCTACAGATATCCTGTCCCTTCAAGTGCCAAAAAATAAACACTGATTTTTGGCCGCTAAAACGATGGTTTAAGGTCAAAAAAAGGCCTCAAAATATATATAATATCAGTAGTGTCCCAACGTTGATTCGCTGAATCTTTCCATGTTTTGCATTATAAACATGTTACGATCGATTCGGGCTGTAATCGATTTGAACTCGATTTTATATTATGGTCACTCTTCTGTCCAACGACAGCCAGGAGTGACCGATGAATACACATCCGACCATCTTTGCCCAGATTCTGGATTTCTTGCCTCTTTATGAGTTCCGAAAATGTGTCAATCGATACCGAGGCGAATACAAGATCAAAAGCTTCTCGTGTCTCGATCAGTTCCTCTGCATGGCCTTCGCTCAACTGACTTTTCGGGAAAGCCTCCGTGACATCGAGTCCTGTCTGAGGTCGATGAGGAATAGACTCTATCACATGGGCATCCGCGGCAATGTTTCCCGGAACACCTTGGCCCACGCCAACGAAACCCGCGATTGGCGGATTTACGCAGACTTCGCCCAAGTGCTCATTCATCAAGCCCGCACTCTTTATGCCGACGATGATTTCGGACTGGAGCTCAAGGATACTGTCTATGCCTTCGATTCCACAACCATCGACCTTTGTCTTTCGCTTTTCCCTTGGGCCGTCTTCCGCAAACGCAAAGGCGCCGTTAAGCTCCATACCCTTCTCGATCTCCGGGGTTCCATCCCCTCTTTTATCAAGATTACAGACGGGAAAGTGCACGATGTCCGGGTTTTGGATGACCTGATTCCCGAGCCAGGTTGTTTCTACGTTCTCGACCGCGGCTATCTCGATTTCGCCCGCCTCTACCTCATTCATCAGAGCCAAGCTTTCTTTGTCATCCGCGCTAAATCGAATCTTCAATACCGCCGGCTCTATTCTCAGTCCGTCGATAGGGCTACGGACTTGATCTGCGATCAGACCGTTGTCCTTACGGGTTTTTATTCCAACGATGCTTTTCCTGATAAGTTGCGCCGAGTCCGGTTCTACGACCGGGATAATGGCCGCTATTTGACCTTCTTGTCCAATAATTTTATCCTTCCTCCGCTGACCATCGCTATGCTCTATAAGCTTCGCTGGAGAATAGAGCTGTTTTTCCGCTGGATCAAACAGAACCTTCGGATCAAGGCGTTTTATGGGACTTCGGAGAACGCGGTGAAAACGCAGATATGGATCGCCATAACGGTTTACGTCCTCGTGGCCATCGTCAAGAAGCGC
>JBAVVA010000353.1:0-1596 GCA_049697055.1 Candidatus Aminicenantales bacterium | reverse complement strand
GCTCCAGGGCCTGGTGGAGTCGCGCAAGAAGACGCTGGCCAAGATGGGGAAGAAGGAAAAACTGGAGAAGATCGCCACGCTCGATTTTGCCTTTACTCCCAAAACCTATCACGGCAAGTATGTGATGAGCGGGGAGGGGGTTTCTTTCGGCTACGAACCGGACCGGCCGCTCTTCCGGGACTTGACCATCACCGTCGGCAGCCGGGACCGGATTTTTGTCATAGGCCCCAACGGCCGGGGCAAAACCACTCTCCTAAAGCTGCTGGCCGGAGTGCTCCAGCCCGGGAAGGGCCGGGTCTCAGTCCCCCTGAACGTGGCCGTCGGCTATTTCGAACAGTCCAACGTCCGGACCTTGAACGAGGGCAACACCGTCCTGGATGAGGTGGCCGCCGCCCTTCCCGAAGCGGATCAGAAGAAGGCCCGCTTCCTCAGCGGCTCGATGATGTTCGAGGGCGAGGAAGCCTTGAAGAGAATCAGCATCTTGAGCGGCGGAGAGAAAAGCCGGGTCATGCTGGCCAAGCTCATCGCCGCGCCCGTCAACCTGCTGCTTCTCGATGAGCCCACCAACCACCTGGACATGGACTCGAGTGATGCGCTGCTGGAGGCTTTGGACGCCTTCGAGGGCGCGGTCATCATGGTCACCCACAACGAGATGTTCCTAAACGCCCTGGCCGAGCGGCTGATCGTCTTCGAGGAGGGGGATGCGTTCATTTTCGAAGGCGGTTACCAGTGGTTTCTGGACAAGCTGGGCTGGAAGGAGGAGGCGGACCGGCCTTCGGCCGCGGCTGAGGCGGAACGGCCGGCGGAAGCGGCGACAAGCCCCGCTCAACAGGCCCGGCCTAAGACCCAAAGCAAGGCCGACCGGAAGGATGAGAGGAGGCGAAGGTCGGAGCTCCAGGCCGAGCGCTCTAAGGTTCTCAAGTCTTTAGAAAAGAAAATCATGGGCCTGGAGAAGACCCTGGAAAACGGCGAGGCTGAGCTTGAGCGCATGAACCTGGAAGTGGCCGAGGCCTCAAGGCTGAAGGACAGCCAGCGCATCGTGGAACTGTCCAAAGCCATCCACCGCCGGCAGGAGGAAGCGAACACCGCCTACCGGGAGCTGGAGGCCGTCCTGGGCGAATACGAATCCCGCAAGGCCGATTTTGACAAGCAGCTGGCGGCGCTGGATATCAGTCCGGACAATAAATAGCCGATTGTGAACTCGTTCAGGCCGTTGACACTGCTTTATCCATCTTCGCCCCGATTATTTGGCCATGCTCCAGGAGGCCGACGCCTGGGGGAATAAGCTCCTCGTTCAGATCGATCCTAAGAACAACACCTACCGGATCGCCAGCGCCGGGAGCGACGGCCGCTTCTTGGGTTTCGACCAGAAAGGGGGATATTCCGACCTGGCGGGCAAGGATATCATCTTTGCCGACGGTGTTCCCGTTTTCGTGCCCAAGCTGGGGTTATAGCCAGCAGGGAATCCCCGGGAGCGGCTTTTCACCACGCCGCACGAAAAGTAATTTCCTATATATTCGGAAGATATGGCGGGCTAAAATGCACCTAAGCCCCCTGTCCAGTTTTTGGGGAGCGGCTCAATTATCAGCGCTGGCT
>JBAVVA010000352.1:0-2393 GCA_049697055.1 Candidatus Aminicenantales bacterium | reverse complement strand
CCTGAACGATATCTGTGGAAACGCGGACTCGGCTCTCTGACCAACCCCTGAATCAGCGGTTCAGGCGAAGCCTAGAGAACCGGGAGAAAGCCGGGAGCAACGGGCGGAGGCGCAGGCCTCCGGAATAAGGTGATTTAAACGATGTTTCGGCTCAAGGACAGACTGGGGAAGGAGATCTTTGCCAAAATCAAAGACTCCTTTCCGGTCGAACCCGCAGACATCGAGCTGACCTCCACTCCCCAAGCCCGCTTCGGCGACCTGGCCCTGACCTTTCCCTTCCAGCTCGCCAAAAAACTCAAATTCCCTCCGCGGCAGGTCGCCCAGGAAGTCCTCTCGCGTCTCTCCCCGCTGCAGGGCGTGGAAAAAGCCGAGGTCGCCGGCGCGGGATACATCAACCTTTACCTCGACCGGCAGGCTTTCTTCGAATCACGCTTCAGGCCCGAGCCAGGCCCTGCCCGTCCCCCCGAGGAGCGGAAGATCGTCGTCGAGCATACCAACATCAACCCCAACAAGGCGGCCCATATCGGGCATCTCCGCAACGCCTGCCTGGGCGACACACTGGTCCGCTGCCTTAGGCATCTGGGCGAGACGGTCGAGGTCCAGAACTATATCGACGACACGGGCGTCCAGGTAGTGGACGTGGTTTTCGGCTTTCTGGAGCTGGAGAAAAAAACGAAAGCCGAAGTGGAGGCCATAGCCGGGAAATTTGACTATTACTGCTGGGATCTTTATGCCCGCGTCTCCTCCTACTTGCAAGATAACCTCGAGGCCCAGCCGCGAAAGGCCGCCATCCTGAAGCAGGTCGAGCACGGGGCAGGCCCGGAAGCCGAACTGGCCCGCCACATCTCACGCCGGATCCTGCGGGCTCACCTCCAGACCATGGCCCGTCTGGAAATCGGCTATGATGTCCTGCCCTGCGAGAGCTCCATCCTGGCCCTCCGCTTCTGGGAAAAGGCCTTCGGCCGCCTCCGCGAGCGCGGCGCCGTGAGCCTGGCCCAGGACGGCCCCAACCAGGGCTGCTGGGTGATGAAGCTCGAGGATGACCCCGACAAAGAAAAGGTCATCGTCCGGTCCGACGGCACGGTGACCTATGTCGGCAAGGACATTGCCTATCAAATGTGGAAGTTCGGGCTGCTGGGCTTGGATTTCGGCTACGAGCCCTTCCTCCGGGAGAACGGCCGGACTGTGTGGATCACCAGCCCCGCCCCAACCCTCGCCGCGGGCGTCTCTTTTGGACGGGCCTCCCGAGTCTACAACGTCATCGACACCCGCCAGGCTTACCTGCAGAAGGTCGTTGTCCAAGGCCTCCGCTCGCTGCACTATGAGGAGCAGGCCTCCAAATCCATTCATTTCTCCTATGAAATGGTGGCCCTCTCCCACAAGAGCCTCAAGGAGCTGAATTATACGCCCTCGGCCGAGGATGCGGACAAAGCCTTCCTGGAGGTCTCGGGACGGAAGGGGCTGGGCGTTAAAGCCGACGACCTGCTCGACCGGCTGGAGGAGAAGGCCAAGGCCGAGGTCGAGAAACGGAACCCCGAACTCACCCCCCAGGCCAAGGCCGTCATCGCCCGCCAGATCGCCGCCGGGGCCCTCCGCTACTTCATGCTCAAGTTCGCCCGGAACTCGCTCATCGTCTTCGATTTCGAGGAAGCCCTGAGCTTCGAGGGCGAGACCGGCCCCTACCTCCAGTACACTTTCGTGCGGCTCAACAGCATTTTCCGCAAGCTCGGGGAGCGGGAAGGCCGGCTGGCCGCGGACATTCTGGCCGAAGTGCAACGCCGCATTCCCTCTCTGAGTTCCTTATCAAATAAGGAAATGGATGACCTATGGGACCTGGTCGTTTTCGTCTCCCGGCTTGAGGAGGAAGTGCGGCTCTCGGCCCAGGCCCTGGAGTTCTCGCACCTGGCCAAGTTCGCTTTCGCCCTGGCCCAGAAGGTCAACGGCTATTATCATCAATACCCCGTCCTGGCCGAGGAGGACGGCCGCCTCAAGGGGCTGCGGCTGCTCGTCCTCCTTGACGTCCGGGACACCCTCAAGTCCGCCCTGTCGCTTATGGGCATTCCCCTGCCCGAACGGATGTGAGGGCCGCGAGGGAAAAAAGCAAGGAGAGTGCAGAGATGATCGTCGTGGAGCACCTGACCAAGAAATACGGCGACCTGGTGGCCGTCCGCGACCTCAGCTTCACCGTGGACAAAGGGAAGATCTGGGGTTTGCTCGGGCCCAACGGCTCGGGCAAAACGACTACCATGCGGGTCCTGACCGGCTATCTTTCGGCCACCGAAGGCCGGGCCTCTGTCGGCGGGTTCGACGTCTTCGAGCAGCCGAACCAGGTGAAAATGATTATCGGCTACCTTCCGGAGAACGTCCCCCTTTACCCGGAGATGACGGTCTCC
>JBAVVA010000351.1:0-1505 GCA_049697055.1 Candidatus Aminicenantales bacterium | reverse complement strand
CGTGAAATCCGTTCCCACGCAGACGACGATATCGCACTGACGTTCAAGCGCTTTGTACTTGTTCACCAGCGTCTTCATGAGTGTTTCATACTGGCCGCTGGAGAGCAGGGCCCGGGCCTCTTGGTGGGTGCAACCGTAGAGGTCGTCATACGCGAATTTCAGTCTGTACCTCGTCCGGGCCAGTTCGATGTAATCGTCTCTCCGCTCTCCGGCCTGGATAACCGGGCGGAAGATCCCGATCGTTTGAACCCGCCGTGACAACAGTTCCATCAGCCCCAAGAGGACGACGGACTTGCCGCTCCGCGGCTCCATGGTGGCGATGTACATGTTTTTGCTCATGCGACGACTCCCTAGGAACAATAATGGGCCACAAGAAACACTCTATTTTAGATGGAGAGTCCATTCTTTGCAAGAGGGGGTGGAGAAGTCTGGGTGACTTGCGGCTCTTTTGGCACCTCGGGTCGCTTTGCGGACGTACCCCGCGCCCCCAACGAGCCGGGCCTCATCACGTCTTTCCAGGGAGACACGGTCGTAATGTTTTCCTGTCGCACCAGGGGATTCAGCCCGTCCTGCCACGCCAAGCGGCTTGAGGAATGGGGCGAGTGGATGCGGGAGGCGCTTCTCCTGGAAGTGCCGCACCGCCAGGTCGTCTTCACCATCCCCAAGATGCTGCGGCTCTTCTTCAAGTACAAGCGTCGGCTTCTGGGGGACCTCTGCCGCTGCGCCCTCCGGTCCCTGACCCGGTATTTCGAGGTTGTGACCGGGAGCGCGCTTACGCCCGGCGTCATCGCGGCCATCCAGACCTTCGGGGACCGGATAAACCTCCACCCCCACCTCCATTTCCTGGTGACCGAGGGCGGGGTGGACGAGGCGGGCGTCTTCCATAAGATCGCGCGGATCGACGACTCGCGGCTGGCGGAGATCTTCGCCCGCGAGGTGCCGGCGTTTCTTGTCGGGAGGGAGCTCCTCAGCCCCGAGTGGGCCGAGCGCATTCACGCCTTTCGGCACACCGGCTTCAATGTCCACAGCCTGGTGCGGGCCAAGACGAAGCCGGAGGCCGACGCGGGTCGGCAAGCACATGATCCGGCCGGTGCTTTCGCTGGAGCGGCTGTCATTCCTGGAGCCCGAGGGCAAGGTTGGTTATCGCTGGGGCCGGGACACGGCCGATCAGGAGACGATGGATTATTGATCCGAAAAGTCTATGAGGTTGACCCGATGGTCTGCCCCAAGTGCGGGGGGACGATGAAGATCATCGCTTTCATCACGGAGTATGCAAGCTTCTGTTTGTGGCGGCGAAGCCTCCGCCGTCCCATGTCTTCGAGCAGGTCGCGCTCGCGGCGGCCGAGGAGAGTGGGGAATATTTTTGATTATTCGTGATCTCGGGGATCGGGAGTCTATCGCCTTTTAGCCGGTTCGAGAGGATTTCTTGTCCCGACATGCTCTTTGAATGCCGATCTTCGTGGCTTTTCGTGGTTATTGACAGTGCCACCCCGCCGGCCATACAG
>JBAVVA010000350.1:0-2519 GCA_049697055.1 Candidatus Aminicenantales bacterium | reverse complement strand
GTATCGGGTAGCTGTCCCGGCCGCCGTCGCCAACATTGGCGATGAAGTGTTTAGGGGTGGTGACGACGCCAAGCCTCTCAAACTCCGAGACATAGGCCAGGCCCATGGCCGCCGCGAGATACGGATCTTCCCCATATGTTTCTTCGACTCGCCCCCATCGAACATCGCTGGCAATATTCACCACCGGTGAAAGTATTTGCCGAATACCGCGGCCTCTGCATTCAAGAGCTATTGCTTTCGATACTCTATGCATAAGAGTCGTATCGAACGTGGCCGCCAGCGCAATCGCCTGCGGAAAGGAGGTCGCACCCGCCTGAACTAGGCCGTGCAAGGCTTCATCGAAGGGAATGATTGGAATTCCCAGACGGGTGTCCTCGACAAAATGCCGCTGGATGGAGTTTACGCCGGCCGCCGAACAGGCTGCACTGCCCAATGAACTGATCTGCAAGCCGAAAGCGCCGTTGGCACATTTCTGAACGGTGTTATCGAGAGGAGCGGACAGCATGAACAACTGCCAGAATTTCTCCTCCAAGGTCATGCGCGAAAGCAGATCCTTCACCCGCGCCTCGACGGGTGCGTCGGCCTTCTTGTACAGCTGCGCCAGGATCGCTTTATTTCCAAGAAGCAGGACGATGAGGGCGATGAAAGCCTTCCGGCGCACACGCCTGCCCAAGAACCGTATCCGCCCCGATCTTTGCTCCATCAATCCTCTCACTCCGCCCTGAACCTGAACGTCCAGGCATAGCCGCAGGGCGGGTGAGCTCTCCCCGATTCGGGCACATGAATTTCAAATCCCTTGTCGCTCACTTTCCAGGCCATCGGCTCCCTGACCCCGAGCATCGTGACCAAGCTTCCTTTTTGAGGCTTAAAGGAAGAGATCCGTATCGTCTCCGGAATCTGCGTCTCGCTTTCGTCAGCCAGATAGATCGCGTTGATCGTTCCGTCGGCCGCGCGCGTGAAGCCAATTTTGTTCTCCGTATACGGGGCAATCGCCCGAGTGCTGTAGATGGCCTCCCCGTTAACCTTCATCCAGCCGCCCAGCTCCTTGAGGCGCTCGAGCGACACGGCCGGCAACTCTCCCTCCGGGCTTGGCCCGATATTGAGAAGCAAGTTGCCTCCCTTGGCCACGACGTTGACCAGAATATGTATCAATTTCCAGGCGGGCTTGTAGGTGTCCTCGGGCACGTAGCTCCAGGAGGTGGCCATGGTCAGGCATGTTTCCCAGACACAATCAAGGGGCTTTTCGGGAATTTCCTGTTCTGGCGTCCGATAGTTCTGATAGGGGCCTTCCACGGCCCGGTCAACGATGATCAATCCCGGCTGGAGAGACCGGGCCATCGAGGCGATGGCGGGCATATTAATGTCCTGGTCAGAATTCATCGGCTGCACCCACCCGCCATCGAGCCAGAGAATATCGACGCGGCCGTAGTCGCTCATCAATTCCTTTATCTGATTGAAAGCAAAAGCCTTGAAGGCTTCCCATTTCTGGGGATATTTCTTGATGCTGTAATTGACGTTGCGGTTGAACGGCGGAAAATACGGCCACCAGTAATCAGGCGAGTGCCAGTCAGGCTTCGAGAAATAGGCGCCGATGCCGAAGCCTTGCTGCCGGAAGGCATTGAAGATTTCTTTGGTGACGTTGCTCCGAGGGTTCGAGCTGAAAGGGCAACCCCGGTCCGTGATCTTGTAGTCGGTCTCCCTAGTGTCGAACATACAGAATCCGTCGTGATGCTTGGTGGTAAAAACAACATATCGCATTCCTGCTTCTTTGGCTGCTGCCGCCCACGAGCCGGGATCGAACTTCCGGGGGTTAAACGTGTTTTTCAGATTCTCATACGCTCGCTTATATTCGTTGTAATCCTTGGCCTGGAGACCGCGCCGTTGGCACCAGTTTTCGTCCTCGGGGCAGATGCTCCAGCTCTCAACCACGCCCCATTGGCTGTAGGGCCCCCAATGGAGGAGCAACCCGAATTTCATATCCTGGAACCATCCCAGTTTTTTCAGAACAAGCGGATTCGTTTCCGCCTGCGGCGAGGATGCCGGCCTGACAAGGCCTGGAGTACCGACCAGCACAAGCATCGCCGCTACGGCGAAGACGCGTATCGCCCGCATCCATGATACCGATGTAAAAGTTGAGGCAGGGCTATGCGATGGATACGATATTTCTTTTTGCTCTGCGTTTTGAATTGCGACTCCGGGCGATGAGGCTCCCCTCTTGATCACGCTGGAATAGTATCGAGGCCGCGCGGCGATGTCAATAAACCCTAACCGCTTATAAAAAAATAATAAATGGAACCTAGTGCTCAAAAAATACGTATATGATAATGAAATGGATCGCCGCCATTTGTATGGTTGAATTATATATGCGGAGGATATAGACTACCCCTTTTAATTTTACCCCTGACCTTAAAACACCCAGGAGGTGACATGAATAAAAAGATGATGAATCGTTTGGCCCTGGGGCTGCTGCTCCTGGGCCTGGCCTTTTCAACGGGCTTGGCCCAGTTGCCCGACTTGAT
>JBAVVA010000349.1:0-2019 GCA_049697055.1 Candidatus Aminicenantales bacterium | reverse complement strand
GCGAATCTCCAGCATTTCGTCGGAGATGGCGTCCCCGTAGGTCAGGGACGTAGCGAATTGATGGATCGGCATCGGTTCTCTTCTTGGAGCTGGTCCACCACGGTGAGGTACTTGCGCTCGATGACCTCCCAGGTGTAGTTCTCCCGGTAATAGGCGGCGCCGTTGCGGCCCAATACCTGCCGCAGCCTTTGGTCGGCCAGCAGCAGGCCGAGCGCTTCGCTGAACTCGGCATAGTCGCGGAAGTCGAGGCCGGCCCGGCTCCGCCGGCACTGACCCCGCAGCACCTCGCAATGGGCGTTGGCCAGCACGGGCTTGCCCAGGGCCCAGGCTTCCAGAGTGACCATGGACAGGCTCTCGTAAAAAGAGGGCATGAGGAGGAGCAGGGCGCCCTCCAGACCGTCGAACTTGTCCTGCTCGGAGAGGATGCCCAGGTAGCGGATGTCGGGATGGCGGGGAATGGGGAGGACGGTGCCGCCGATGAGGACGAGCTTTACCGGCGAGCCCGTCTCTTCCTTGAAGCGGAGGAAATAGTCGAACATCTTGTGGCAGCCTTTGTTCTGGTCCACCCGGCCGATGTAGATGAGGTAATCGCCGTCCAGGCCGTATTTTTGACGAAAGCGCTCGGCCGAGCGGGCTTCCAGGACCTCGGTGCCCACCCCTGTCACCAGGCCGGGGACGGAGCGGTTGCCCGACAGCCGCTGGATCATGTCCTGCTCCTCGACCGAGTTGTAGATGAAAGCCCGAGGCCGGCGGAAAAGCCCCTTAAACAGGCGGAGGTGGATGACCGGGTCGTGCTCGGCGGTGGGAACCAGGATAGCCTTGTTCGGTACGGTATGGATGCCCCAGTAGGAATGATAATAGCGGTAGCTGAAGAAAATGAAATAATCCGCGGCCGGGCGGCCGCGGCGCAGGTCGGCCAGCAGGGCGGTGGCCAGCGGCCCCTCCTCCTCCAGCCAGCGCAGCTCATCGGAGGCCTTATGCTCGCCGGCCAGGATGCGGGCCTGGAGGCGGCCGAACTTCTCCGGGTCGCGGGGCCGGCGGACCGGGTAGCGCCGCACCGGCACGCCGTTGATCACTTCCCGGCCGGCGGGATAATGGTTCTTCCAGGTGATGTAGTCGAAGGCCCGGGTGGTCCACACTTCGACCTCCCAGTGCTTGGCCATATGCTCGGCCACCCAGCGACAGTGGAGCTCGGCCCCTCCGGAGATCTCCAGGCTGTAGCGCTGGACGACGAAAACGACCTTCATGGAAGGATGCGCCGCTCCATGGCCCGCTCCCGGCGGCCGAGCTGCTCGAAGTCCTTCTCCAGGATTTGGGCCTTGAGCTTCAGGGCCTCGTGCTCCACCCGGAGCTTGGTCAGTTCGGCCACCAGGTTGTGGCACAGGATGTGGAGAAGCTTGACGTACTCCTGAGTCAGGTCACGCTGGTGGACCTTGGCCAGGAGCCGGTCGAGACGCAGGTTGGTCTGGTGGAGCTGGGCCGTCGTCTGCATCAGGTCCAAATGGACCGGAAAGGCCAGCAGCCGCTGCAGGGGGAAGAAGGGCGTCAAGAAGCGCTGGACCTTTATCTTAATCTTTTTTTTCAGGCTGAGAGGTTCAGCGGGGGCGGCGGGAGGGCTAGCCGGTCCGGCCTCCTCGGTTTCGGCCGCGGCTTGGCCGGGTTCGGCGGCCCGGCGGGCGGCCCGCTGCCTGACCTGGTCCATAAGGGCCGTCACATCCAGGGCATCATAATCAATTTTATAAACGCCGCTCAGGCGTCTTTCCCCTTTTTCCTTGTCCTCCATGGAACCCTCCCTTCGGACGGTCAGCCCTCAGGCCCGGGCCGGCCGGCCTAATCCTTATAGAGGTGGTCTTCCCAAAGGCTCTGAATATCCAGGATGTCGGCCAGAGGCTTGAGCCTCATCTCCTCAATCTCCCGGATTTCACGCTCGGTGATCAACCCTTCCTTCTTCTTGGCCTCGATCCGTTTCTCGATCTCAGCTTCGATGCGCCGGGCTTCCTCCGGCGGCAGACATTTGAT
>JBAVVA010000348.1:0-18323 GCA_049697055.1 Candidatus Aminicenantales bacterium | reverse complement strand
GATAAATTGGCGCATGATTTGCTGGCCGACTCTTACTACGACGCCGGCAACTTGGATAAGGCCCTGGAAGAAAATCAAAAAGTGCTGGATCTCGATCCCAACTATGCCCCGGCTTTCAATTTTATGGCTGGTATTTATATGGAAAAAGGAGAGTATGAAAAGGCGCTGAAATACGTCACCAAATATGCTTCCCTCTATCCCGGCGAGGCGAATCCTTTGGATACGATGGCCGGCATCTATTTCGGGATGGGAAGGGTGGATGAGGCTGTGGCAAAATTTAAGGAAGCCTTGAGCGTAAAGCCTAATTACGGCGGGTCTTTGTTAGCCCTCCATTACATATACGCTCTAAGGCAGGATTATCCCGAAGTCATGCGCCTGCTCGACCAACTGACCAAGGAGACCATGCCTCCGCCCATGATCATAGAAGGCTATTGGCTTAAGTGTTTTTATCACGCTTGGCTGGGAAGCACGAAGAAAGCCATTAAAGACCTGCAGCCGGCTGCAGAACTGGCTGAAAGAATGGGCAATGAAGTTGTTAAGATAGAAATAGACTTCCTAAAAGGCGTTATTTATTATGAGGACGGAGAGCTGGAGCTCAGCCGCAGTTATTTCCAGAATTCCGCTAAAGCGTTCTCCAGAGTCTTTCCGGAAGCTCCTCAGTCAGCCAAAGAAGAGGCAGAGAGCTCGACATATTTCTTACAAGGACTGATAGATTTAAAACAAGGCCGGATCGAGTCCGCGAAATCCCGATGGGAAAAATATGTTTCACTCGAAACAACCAAAACAGCGCCGCCCTATTGGAAGGACTTCTTCAGAGGTGAGATCTTGCTCGCAGAGCGCAAACCGGGCGAAGCGATTTCCCTTCTTGAAAAAACCCCGCCTCTCCGTTGTCCTAAGCTGTGGAACGCTTCTACGCTGATAGACTATAATATGTTCTCGAAAGATGTGCTGGCCCTCGCTTATCAGCAGAACGGCGACCTGGATAAGGCCATCGCCGAATATGAGCGCCTGACGACTTTCGACCCGAAGAGCGTCGAGCATTTCCTCATCCATCCCAAGTACTATTTCAGGCTGGCCGGGCTGTATGAGGCCAAAGGCCTTAAGGCCAAGGCTGCCGAAAATTACAAGAGATTCCTCGACCTCTGGAAGGACGCCGACCCGGGCCAATCCGAAGTCGAGGAGGCCCAAAAAAGGCTGGCCGGGCTGAAAGGATAGCCGCACCGGTGAGTTCTGATATGAAAGGGAGAGTCTGCCTCATAACCGGGGCAAGTTCAGGAATAGGAAAAGTCACCGCTTTTGAGCTGGCCAAGATGGGCGCCACGGCCGTCCTGGTTTGCCGGAATAAGGAGAGGGGGGAGGAAGCCAGGGCTGAGATCATCCAGGCCAGCGGGAATGCCGCCGTGGAACTGATGCTTTGCGATCTTGCTTCCCAGAGACAGGTCCGCTCGCTGGCCTCCGGATTCAAGGGCCGATACAAAAAGCTTCACGTTCTCGTGAATAATGCGGCGACGGTGCCCCAGCACAGGACCATCACCGAAGATGGCCTGGAAACCCAGCTGGCGGTCAACCATCTGGCTCCTTTGCTGCTGACCCATCTGCTTCTGGATGTTCTCCGGAAGAGCGCCCCTTCCCGAATCATCAATGTTTCCTCGGGAATGCATAGGACGGCCTCTCTCGACTTTGATGACCTGCAGGGCGAAAAGAGCTATCGGCCGATGAAGATGTACGCCAAAACTAAACTGCTCAACATTTATTTTACCTATGAGCTAGCCCGGCGGCTGGAGGGGACGGGGGTGACCGTCAACTGTCTGGGTCCGGGATTCACGTCCACCGACCTGGGGAGGGATTTTTCTCCCATTTCTCGTTTTGTGATGAAGGCCTTCGCCCATAAAAAGGAAATAGGAGCGCAGACCAGCGTCTATCTGGCTTCTTCCCCCGAAGTGGAAAGAGTGACGGGCAAGTATTTCGAAAAGATGAAGGACACACCGACATCACCCCCAACCTATGATAAAGACATAGCCCGGCACGTCTGGGAGGTCAGCGAGCGGCTGGCCGGGTTGCCTCATTCTTGACACCAATTCAGGGCCGGGAATATCATCAAAACATAATAACAGGGGCACTCGGCCATCCACCCCTGCGGAGAGGAGGATAAGATGAAGAGGATTTTTCTGATTTCCGCAATTCTGCTGTCGGCCTCCATTCTGCTGCCCGCCGCCGGGACCAACACCGCCGACACACGTATGCTGACGCAGCCGGCCATTTCCCGCGACCTTATCTGCTTTTCCTATGCCAACGACCTGTGGGTGGCCGGCCTCGACGGGAAAAACATCCGCCGCCTGACCGTGTCGCCGGGCTACGAGACCAACCCCTGTTTTTCTCCGGACGGCAAGCTGATCGCCTTTTCCGGCCAGTACGACGGCAACACCGATGTCTATGTCGTCCCGGCCGAGGGCGGCCTCCCGCGGCGGCTGACCTGGCACCCCGGGCCGGACCTGGTCCGCGGCTTCACGCCCGACGGCTGGGCGGTGCTTTTCTCCTCGCCCCGCCAGGTATTCACCAACCGCTACACTCAGCTGTTCACCGTGCCGGTGGAGGGAGGCTTCCCCGAGCTGGTGCCGGTGCCCAACGCCTTCACCGCCTCTTTTTCGCCCGACGGCAAGCGCCTGGCCTACAACCCCATCGCCCCCCGCTTCGCCCAGTGGAAGCACTACCGCGGCGGCACCGTGTCGGTCATTTGGCTCTATAACTTCGCCGACCGGGCGGTGGAAAAAATCCCTCAGCCGGAGGGCCGCTCGAACGACACCGACCCGATGTGGATGGGGGACAAGGTTTATTTCCGTTCCGACCGCAACGGCGAATTCAATATTTTTTCCTACGACACCCATACACGGCAGGTCGCCCAGCTTACGCGCTTTGCAGATTTTCCAGTGCAGGGCGCCTCCGCCGCAGCGGGTAAAATCATTCTTGAACAGGCCGGTTCTCTGCACCTCCTCGACCTGGCCAGCGCGAAGGTTCGGCGGCTGAAGCTGGGCCTGGCCGCCGACCTGATCGGACTGCGGCCGCGCTACGCCAAAGGCGAGCGCTTTATTCGCAATGCCGACCTATCCCCCAGCGGGGCCCGCGCCGTCTTCGAATTCCGCGGCGAAATCGTCACCGTGCCCGCGGAAAAGGGCGATCCCCGCAACCTGACCAACTCCCCGGCGGTCCACGAGCGCTCCCCGGTCTGGTCGCCCGACGGCCGGCAGGTCGCCTATTTTTCCGACGAGTCGGGAGAATACGCGCTCCACATCCGCGGCCAGGACGGCAAGGGTTCCGTGAAAATATTCAAGCTGGCCGGCGCCGGCTTCTACGAGGCGGCGCAATGGTCGCCCGACAGCCAGAAGATCGCTTTCCGCGACAATTCGCTCTCCCTCTACTGGCTCGATGTGCCGAGCGGGGCGGTGAAAAAAATAGCCTCGGAAAAGATCTACGGCCCGGCCAGGTCGGTCAGCCTCGACCCCTCCTGGTCGCCCGACTCCCGCTGGATCGCCTACACTCTGAACACCACCACCTATTTCCAGACCGTCTATCTCTATTCGCTGGAAAAGGGCCAATCCCTGGCCGTCACCGACGGCCTGAGCGAAGTCAGCGAACCGGTGTTCGATGCGGGCGGCAAATATCTCTACTTCTTCGCCTCCACCGACGCCGGGCCGGTCAAGCAGTGGTTCGACCTTTCCAGCAGCGACATGCGCGCGACCAACACGATCTATCTGGCCGTGCTGGGCAAAGACGTGCCCTCGCCGTTGGCCAAGGAGAGTGATGAAGAAAAACCGGCCGCCGCCAAGGAGGCCCCCAAGCCAGCGGAAAAAAAGAAAGCCGCTTCAGGGAAGGAAGAGGCGGAGAAACCGGCCAAACCCACGGTCACGGTCGATTTTGACGGGCTGAATTATCGCATCCTGGCCATAGGCCTCCCCTCCGGGAGCTACAGCAACCTGCTGGCCGGCAAGGAAAACGAGTTCTACTACCTGGACAACGACCCCAGCGGCGAAGGCAAGCTCCATAAGTACGACCTGGGCAAGCGCAAGGACGAGGTGATCGGCGAAAAAATCAGGCGGTTCCTGATCTCGGCGGACAAGGCCAAGCTGCTTTACTTCTCCGGCGGCAAGTTCGCCATCACCGGTCTGGCCGGCAAGATCGAGCCGGGCAAGGGCCAGCTCAACACCGAGGCCATCGAGGTCGCCATCGACCCGGCCCGGGAATGGCCGCAGATCCTCCGCGAGGTCTGGCGCATCAACCGCGACTACTTCTATGCCCCCAACATGCACGGCGCCGACTGGAAGGCCATATGGGACAAGTATGCCGCCTTCCTGCCCGACCTATCCTGCCGCGAGGATTTGAACCGGCTGATCCAGTGGCTGTGCAGCGAGCTGGTGGTCGGCCACTCCTACAGCGGGGGCGGTGATTTCGGCGACTTGGCCAAGGCCGTCCCGGGCGGACTGCTGGGCGCCGATTACGCCATCGAAAACGGCCGCTACCGCTTCAAGAAAATCTTCGGCGGCCTCAACTGGAACCCGGAGCTCAAATCGCCCCTGACCGAACCGGGCGTCAACGTCCGCGAGGGCGAATACCTGCTGGCGGTGAACGGCGTCGACCTGAAGCCCCCGGTCAGCGTCTACAGCCCGTTCGAAAACAGCAGCGGCAAAATCGTCGAGATCACGGTCGGCCCCAACCCCGACGGCAGCGGCGCCCGCACCGTCGCGGTCGTTCCCCTGGCCAGCGAAACCGCCCTGCGCAACCGCGACTGGGTGGAGTCGAACTTTCGCAAGGTGCAGGAGGCCACCAACGGGCGGGTGGCCTATGTCTATGTGCCCGACACCTCGACCCTTGGCCACGCATACTTCAAGCGCTACTTTTTCCCGCAGGCCGACAAGGAGGCGATTATCGTCGATGAGCGCTTCAACGGCGGCGGCTCGCTGGCCGATTATTACATCGACATCCTGCGCCGGCCGTTCATCGCCTGGTGGGCCACCCGCTACGGGCAGGATATCAAGTCGCCCGGCGCCTCCATCCAGGGGCCTAAGGTGATGATCATCGACGAGACGGCCGGGTCTGGCGGCGACCTGCTGCCTTGGATGTTCCGCAAATTCAAGCTGGGCACGCTGGTGGGTAAGCGGACCTGGGGCGGGCTGGTCGGCATTCTCGGTTTCCCGGTGCTCATGGACGGCGGATCGGTGACGGCGCCCAACCTGGCCATTTGGACGGAAACGGGCTGGGTAGTAGAGAATGAAGGCGTGCCCCCCGACGTCGAAGTTGAGCAGTGGCCGGCCGAGGTGCTGCAGGGCCATGATCCGCAGCTGGAGAAGGCCATCGAGATCATCATGAAACAGCTGCCAGCGGTGCCACCCGCCAGGCCGAAGCGGCCGGCCTATCCGGTCAAGGTGCAGAAATAGGGCAAGGCCAGCGCGCCGCCGGCCGGGCGGCGCGATAGGTCTAATATGCCTTTAGCTCCCTCAACTCGTCTTGGACCGTATGAGATCGTTTCCCTGATCGGCTCGGGGGGGATGGGGGAGGTCTACCGCGCCAGAGACACGCGGCTGCAGCGGGACCTGGCCGTCAAGGTCCTGCCGACGGAGATGGCTGGAGACGCCGAACGGCTGCGGCGCTTCGAGCAAGAAGCGCTGGCCCTGGCGGCCATCGAACACCCCAACATCGTCACCGTCCACTCGGTAGAGGAGATCGACGGCGTCCACTTCATCGCCATGGAGCTCGTCCGCGGCCGGCCTCTCTCCGACGTGATCCCCGGCGGCGGACTGCCTGCCGAGAAGCTCCTCGGCCTCGCCGTTCAGATGGCCGACGCCCTGGCAGCGGCCCACCGGCAGGGCGTCACCCATCGGGACCTCAAGCCGGCCAACATCATGGTCGGCGAAGATGGACGCCTGAAGATCCTCGACTTCGGCCTGGCTAAGCTGAGGCGCGATCAGGCCGGTTCGGACGACCGGCAGCCTCAACCTCTATTTCAGAGCGAGACGCTGACCCGGGAGAGGCAGATCCTCGGGACGGTGCCCTACATGTCCCCGGAGCAAATCGAGGGCAGGCCGCTGGACCCCCGCTCCGACCTCTTCTCGCTGGGCATCATCCTCTACGAGATGGCAACCGGGCAGCGGCCGTTTTCGGGGGATAGTTGGGCCTCGCTGGCCTCCTCCATCCTGCGAGACTCACCGGCCTCTCTCTGCGAGCGGCGGCCGGACCTCCCCGGCGATTTAGGCCGCATCGTTTCCCGCTGCCTCCAGAAGGACGTCGGGCTCCGCTTCCAGACCGCGACCGACCTCAGAAACGAGCTCGACGAATTGCGCGGGCTGGTCGCGTCGTCGAAGGCCCCACTGACCGCTCCAACGCGCACGTCTCTCCCCACTCGAATTGCCGCGGCGGCCCGCTCCCGGCCCGGTTGGGAGTGGCTGGCCGCGGGAGGAGCGGCGCTCGTCCTCGCCGCCCTGGCCGTCTTCTTCTTGATCTGGCCCGCGCGGCACGCGGCGGCTCTGCCGCCGAAGATCGTGGTGTTGCCCTTCGAAAACCTCGGCCGGCCCGATGACGCCTACTTTGCCAGCGGCATGACCGAGGAGATCACCAGCAGGCTGGCCGCCGTGCGGGGCCTGGCCGTCATCTCCCGGACGAGCGCCAGCCAGTACAACCGGACGGGCAAGACGATCAAGATCATCGGCCAGGACCTGGGCGTGAATTTCGTACTCGACGGCAGCGTGCGCTGGGAGCGCAGCGCCGGAGGGCCGGGTCGCGTGAGAATCACGCCGCAGCTCATCCGGGTTGCCGACGACACGCAGGTGTGGGCCCAGGCCTTCGACCGTGATACTGATGACGTCTTTGCGGTCCAGTCGGAGATCGCCGAAACCGTCGCCGAGCGGATGGGGGTCATGCTCACCGAGGAGGGCCGGAAGACGCTGAGTGCCCGGCCGACCGACAACCTTGAGGCTTACCAGGCCTACCTGCGCGGCCGGTACTACGTCGGGCAGCCTCACTTCTCCGAGGCGAACTGGCGGCATGCCCAGGAGAGCTTCGCCCGGGCGGTCGAGCTCGATCCCCGTTTCGTTCTCGCTTACGCCGAGCTGGCCAAGGTTCACGCCAATCTCTACTACTTCCGCGCGGACCTGTCGGAGGAGCGGCGAGCCCTGGCCCGGGAGGCCGTGGACCAGGCCCGGCGTCTCGCCCCCGACGCACCGGAGGCCCATCTGGCCGCAGGCTTCTATCATTTCTGGGTCGAGCGCAACGCCGGCGCCGCGCTGCAGGAGTTTGATGTAGCGGCCCGGAGACAGCCTGACGGCGCTGAGGCCCTCGACGCCAGGGCTGAAGCCCTGCGTATGACCGGCCGCTGGCAGGAAGCCCTGGAGGGGTACCGGAAAGCGCTCGATCTCAACCCGGGCGATTCCGGGATCACGGAAGAGATGGCCATTACTAATTGGTGGCTCCGGCGCTACCCTGAAGCGCTGGACTACGCCAATCAGGCGATCACGCTGGCGCCCGACCAAGAGTGGCCGTACCTGGCCAAGGCCTTCAGCTACTGGAGCTGGAAGGGCGGGTGCCGGGAAGCACGAACGGCGCTCGGCTTCGTTTCAAGCGATCACGAATGGTGGCTGTGGGCCTGGTTCTGGGAAGAGATGATCGAGGGGAACTACCGCGACGCCCTGGCGCGCCTTGAGGCCGCACCCGGCGAGTGGATCCGGCAAAAGATGTGGGCGATGCCGAAGGCCCTCTTAGCCGGTTATGCGCATCTTTCCTTAAGCGACCCTAATGCCGCCCGGGCCGCCTTCGACTCGGCGCGGACGCTTCTTGAAGCCGAGCTGGCGAAGCACCCGGATGACCCGCGCTACCACAGTTCGCTCGGCATCGCCTACGCGGCCCTCGGTCGCAAGAGTGAGGCCCTGCGAGAGGGCCTTCGCGCCACGGAGCTGCTTCCCCTGGAGAAGGATGCAGTATACGGTTTTTCGCACCTGCACGATCTTGCCGTCATTTACGCGATGACCGGAGATAAAGCCGCTGCCCTTCGCGAAATCGAGCACATGCTCTTGATTCCCTCCTTCATCTCACCGGCCTGGCTGCGAGCCAACCCGCAATGGGCGCCCCTGTGGAATGATGCGCGTTTCAAGGCCTTGCTGCGGAAACACACCTAGATAAGACCAACTAACCGCCAAGATATCCTGACCTTTAAGGTGGCATAATGATTGGTGGCAGGCTCAATGGGCCGGTTTTATATTCGCATCAAGCCCGAGACATAGAGGACGGCGAGGATGACGGGCTGGTGGACGATATAAATCAGCAAGGAATGCCTGCCTGCCGTATTGATGAATATCTCAGGCAAGCGTTTTTTGATGAGGCTCTTCTTCTGTGAATAGATCGACTTGCCTAAGGCCGCTCCCGCCAGATAGACTCCGAACCAGGGAAGAAGGGGGAAGTAATCCAAAGACGTATAAGTTTGGCTGGTGATGCCGAAGGGGAGCAACCAGTTAAAACGGACCGGCACGTTTCTCATAAAAAGAAAGAGCGCCGCAGTGAGGCCGAAGACAACCGCAGCCGCGCTTACGCAGGCCAAAGGTTTGGCTTTTTCAAAGGTCAAGCCGTAAATCAAAATCGAAACTCCCAAACAATGGAGAATTCCGAAATGGATGGCCGACGAAGAATTGTAGATCATGGTCGCCGCGGTGATAATGACTGCGACCCCAAGCAATTTCAAGGCGCGGCGGATATTGCTCTTGCTCAAAGTGCTGCTGATCCCGCACAAAATGATGAAAAGACTCGCGAAGAAATCTTGGGCTACTAACCAGAAGACGCTGAATAAATTGATCTCGATGCCGAGCAATGTCTTCATGCCGCCCAATTCACTCAAATCATACAGCACGTGGTAGAAAACCATCAGGATTATGGATAGGCCGCGGAGGAAATCGATTTCCCATATGCGGGCGAAGGCGGTTTGGACACCTCTCGTTTGCGCGTGGCGAAAGGGCTTAGTTTCTGTCACTAAATTCTTGGCTGCTTACTTATCAGAGGAAGCTACCGCCTGGGCCGGAACTTGATTACGCGGTCTAAAATCATTTCGCTGTAAGAAGCCCCGACCTGAGTCGCCTGTTCGATGTAGGCGCGGAACCCAAGCATGAACTCGTTCAAGGTCACCCGCTGGCACACATAAGACGGGATCATCCGGCACACCACCCCATCGCTTGGGTCGAGACGCCTGGCGATTTTGACGGCATAGAGCATCTCTTCGCCCGTCGCATTCCGGGGGATGTCGCTGGCCGGAAGGAAGGCGCCCGCGCTGCCCTGCATGTGTTCTTCGCTGTTGATCGTGACCAGGCCGATGTACTCGCGCCAGTCGGGCTCGCCCAGGACGTTGGGCAAGATGGGGAAATCGGTCTCCACATGATCCATGGCGTAGAGCACCACGTTGGAGTAAAGAGCCTTCCCCGAAGCTTTGTGGTTCACTCCATAGACAATGAGGAATTCATCGTCGGCCAGGGAGAACTGCCCCTGGGTGCGGAGATACCAGCTGTCGCGTGTGGGAGCCAGGACACAAATGCCGCGTTGGATTCCTTCTGCTCCTTCGGGGACCCATTGGGCCGCGTCCAGTTCCAGGGCCTCATAGCCCGCGTACTTGCTTAGTATCGCCGCCCTAAGCGCATCGACGTTTCGCCAGAGGTTGAATTCCGTTGTCCCGCTGCCGCGGACCCGCAGGGGCACATCGGTAAAGGGATCCGCCGGAACGGCCGGAGGGGCGCTCTTGGGTGTGACCCGCCAGACAACTCCAAAGGGGCTGACCGATTCCCCGTGGGCCGCCGTATCCCGGCCCAAGTAGATATCGCCTTCCTCGTTGTTCTTGAAAAATGCGCAGCGCATGGCGACCGCCAGCCGATCATCAATAAAAGTTTTTCCAAAATGGACCATGTGGGCTGGGATGGGCAGGGTGTTGATAATTTGGCGGGGAAAACCCGCCAGGGCGCACACGTTGTGAACCATGGCTTCGATTGTCCGGTCTGCGGCCAGGATGACAATGGTGAGTTGACGGAAGGGATTGCCGGGGAGGCCGCCGGGCGTTCCCATCGTCTTGATGTTGAGAAGGTTGATGGAGTCTCCCAGGTTGGCCATGAGTAGCTTGGCTGTGCGCTCCTGTGGGAAAAAGCGCACGTTCAACAAGGCGGTGAAGCTGAAATAGAGCGCCTCCGGAGGCGTTTGTCCTATGAAAACGATCGCTTCGTCCGGGCGCATCTGAAACGTCATGGCTTGGAATCCGGTCGTCTGGGGATCCATTTTGAAAACCAAATAAGGAGAATCGGCATTAAAGCCAAACCCGCAGGGCCAAACGCCCTCGCAGAACTTTTGGGTCAAGTCCATGCAGATCAGCTATCCGCTGGTGTCCAAGTCGAAACCCAAGGATTCCAGAATGTTCTTAAATTTTATTTTTTGGTCATCGGATTGGCCGGGACCCGATTCCCCTGAAGCGGCTGCCTGAACCAACAGGAGAAGGAACATGAAAATGACGGCAACCGTTCTTTTCATTTTCAGCGTCTCCTCTCGCCTACGATTTCTCCACTCGCCCGAAAGACGGCATCTGAATGTGAGAAGAATCATATCTTCGCCTGAAGAGCGAAGTCAAGGAAATGGGGACAGTTTGAAAGGGGAGGGGCTATCCTGTATATTGAATAGACGCGAAGCGGAGCACAAAATTCCGGAGTGTTGACGTTTTGGCCAGAGAAAAAGTTTCTTTCGGCTATCGCGAGGTCAGCCCGGCCGAGAAGAGGCGGCTCGTCAATGAAGAGTTTGCCCCCATCGCCAGCACTTACGACCTGGCCGATACCCTCCTGAGTTTCGGCCTCGATTCCCGCTGGAGGAAAAGAGCGGTCCGTTGGCTGGGCCTTGAAGGAGGGAACCTCGTCCTCGACGCCTGCGGCGGGACGGCGGGACTGGCCCGGCTCGCCGCCCGGCGGGTCGGCCCCGGCGGCCGGGTGACGGTCTATGATTTCTGTCGGCCGATGATGGAGGCCGGAAAATCCAAAATCAAGACGAATGAGGAGAAGAGCCGCATCTCCTTTGTTCAGGGCGATGCCGAGGAGGCGAGCTTCCCCGATGAGACCTTCGACGCGGTGACCGTCGGGTTCGGCATCCGCAACCTGGCCCATCCGGAGAGAAGCTTGAGCGAGTTCCTCCGTGTCTTGAAATCCGGCGGAAAGCTGATGATCTTAGAGTTCTCCCTCCCGGTTTTTGGGGTCTTGCGCGGCCTGTACCATCTCTATTCCTTTTATTGGATGCCGCTGGCGGGGAGGCTCATCTGCGGCAGAGGGTCATCCTTCCGCTACCTGGCGGAATCCATCCGGGTCTTTCCGCGGCCGGAAGAGATGGCCGACCGAATGAGGATGGCCGGGTTCTCGGATGTCCGGTTCAAACGCCTGTCCAACGGGATCGCTGTTGTCTACCTCGGAGCCAAGCCGAGACTTTAAACGGACCGTCAGGCAGGAAAGGACCAGTTTCATGATCGATGAAAGCGCCGGAAAAACGGCCGGCCTTTGCCGTCGCTCCGCTCGAAATCCCCTCCGCCATCCGCGGGAACGGCGACAGCGTTTAGGGATATGTCTTCACCGAGGGGATCGTCCCGGACATGAACCGGCCCCTATTTATGCCCCGACTGGCCTTGATAGGAATCCTTGCATACGTTGTTCGTCTCGTCGGTCTCCTCGCGCACAAGATCGCAGTCGGCCGTGGCCCGGAAGAATATGGCCTGCCCGGATGTCTGCGTCCCGCGCTTGTTGTACTGACGGGGCTCCAGCTCTTTGCCTTGTCCCGCGGACAATCCCGACACGGGAATTTTGCATGTGGCACAGGTCAGATAAGGACCTTCGCCGTTGATTTGGTGTTCGAGAAGAACATTGAAGGGACCGACGCCGCCCTGGCCCACGTTTTTGACATAGACGATGGCGTTGAAGATCACGTAATGGCCCGCTGCATCATCGCCTTCCTGAACGACAACGAATTTGATATAAGGGATCACCAGGTCGGGCTTGGCCGGGGCTTGCTGAATCGGACCGGTGGGATGAAGGAGAGTGCAGCTCAAGGTTTTGGTCAGGGTGTTGTTGGATTCGTTGATTTCAGCCAGGACGTTGTCGATGTCGATCTCGGTTGTGACAGTTCTATTTATCCCGAAAATCTTGTAGCCCGGGTCGGCGCCGACTCCGTGGCCAAAATACTGACCGGGCGGTAGGTTGAAGGCCGAAAACGTGTCCTCCACTACGCCCACGCCCTGGACAGAGGTTCTCTCCCTCAGCGTAGCCTGGATTGTCACCGTGCCCTTGTTCTGGTACGTCACCCACAATCGGCAGTCGTCTTTATCGGCCGAGATGTCGACAACGGCGATGTCCTTGACGGCCTTGCCGCCCCGCGATTGGCCATGCGGCCAGGCCGAAGCCGCAAGACCCAAGATGAGGCCGCCGCACAGGATTATCAAGACAGTCGTAAAAGTCGTGCGTATTTTATTTTTCATATCCCCTCCTACATCACCTTTTTATCCCCGGGGAGGACGGTTGTCAAGAGTCACGGAAGGTTGCCCTCATCCCTCCGGTTAAAACTCTTTTTTTGCCCCCAAAATCAGCGCTGAGAGTTGAGCCCTCTTTTCAATTTACAGCGGTCCGCTGATGATGTAATATTATGGCTCTCCGTGCGCCTGTAGCTCAGTGGATAGGGCGACGGACTCCGGATCAGGCCTGACCGCTTCTTTTAGCCTAAAGAAAATAAAGCAATAGTCAGTCGTATCAGCAAATTACAGATTATCTATGGGCATACAGAGTTATGCCAGATTACATTGAAGTATGTCGGGGGGGATCACAATCTGGCCACAAATTGACAAGATGTCGGTTGTGCTCCTAAAGTCTACCTCACTTTGCCTTAATAATAAGATATGCCCAGTTAACTCTCCATTGGTCACCATCTGGTGCCATAAGCTCTTCACCATATGCTTGAAGCCGAAGGTGATTGCCACCACTCCAATTCCAAGGTATTGTAAATGGGCTGCCGTAATTCATAGGAGCATCAGAATACGTTGTCAATGATGCACTTATACCCGCGAGAGCATCCTGACATTCAGACCCAGCAACAACACTACCATTGCAAACAAGTCTATAATGGGAGATATTCCAACTTCCTCCTATTAAAGAGTTGTTTACCACTAAGTACGCCTCATAGTTAGTAGCAGTTAAACCGTAATGTGAAGGATAGACCCAAGAAAGTGAATTCTGACCAATGTAAGCCCATGTTGTGTTAGTAAATGTTGCTCCTGCATAGGGAAGCCAAATAATAGCTAATACTGAACCCGGGCTTGCTGCAGTTGCGGGTATAGACGGAGAACCTTCCCGTGTAAGAACCTGTGCAAGAACCTGTTCCGAGGACGGCGCACTTTTAGAACCAGCGAAATTTACCAAGATCCCCAGCAAAAAACAAAGTCCGATAATTAAAAATAGATATTTACGCCTCATAGCGTACCTCCTTTTTTTAAAAAATATCAAAGCAAAAGTCTTTCCTTTGATCTGCTAAAATTAATCTGAAAACTTAGAATATGCAGCTATCCCCTTTTTTCTCCAAATAATTAGTCGGACATGAAATATCTTCATTGATTTTTTTAGGCCAAAAGTTATATTCAATTCGATTGAAGTTTCTGACAAATTCCATAGAATTCCAAAAATGGGCCATTATGGAATAGCTGTTTGGAAGCGAGGCGCCTTCTGTATCGACGGCTATGTCACTCGCGCACAACATATCGACTAATTCCTATAACCATTTTTTGGGGTGTGAGTTAGGGCTGTGTTTCCAATACTTCGTGCTCATTGGGGTTCGCCGGCGCGGCGAAATGTCGGAAGTCCGGCGTTTTTCGCTATCGATCACGGAGGGATTCGTCCGTGTTTCCGTCGAGGTAGAGGCCGATGATCTTCTGGACTTCTCCCCGATTATCGGCGACGAAGCGAATGCGGAACGGCGCATACCCTTCCAGGGAAAATGTGGATGCGCTTAAAGGCTTGAGCTTGTATTCTGGACGCCCTTCCCGCCGATAATACAACCGGCCCTCGCGGAGGGTGATGTGCCGGGGCCCGTAATCCCCGGCCAGGCGGGCCATATTCTCTTCCGTAAGGGCAACCGGGTTAATGTCGGCCTGGCGGGCTTCATCGGCCCACTGGGCTCCGAGCTTGGCCAACGCGTTTTCCGGACTGATCTTCAAGGCCTTCGAGAAACTCTCGCCGGCCGCTTGGTTCTGTCCTATTCCCATATAGAACGTCCCAAGGCCGGTGAGGGCCTTTATGGATTCCGGATAGGACTCGAGGCAAATCTGATAGACTGTGACGGCCTCCTCCCCTTTGCCTTTGCCACCCAGGTATTCCGCCGTCTCGAGCAGCGAATTTTCGTTGAAAAGGTCCGCTATTTTGCCCTGCGCTTCCCGCATTTTTTGCCGGCCCGCTTCCTTCCCTTCAATCAAGAAGGCTTTTTCGACGGCGAGCTTGGCCGCCCCTTTGGGGTTGTCGTATTGTTCGAAATCAAACCATTCCAGGAAATACTGCGGCCGCTGCTGGGCAAAGACGAGTGCCGCAACGGCTTCCACAATGGACAAGCCGTTCTCGCTATTGGTGAAATAGACAAAACCCGTCTTCAGATCCCCGTAAGTCACCGTGTAAGCCCGCAGGTCGCTGTTGTCGCCCCAATGCCAGTAACCGAGGCCATTGTTTCCGGGCTGGATGCCCCAGCCCCAGCCCCACATCACGTGATCGTCCGGCTCGGCCGTTCCCCATTTGGCCGCCTTAACCTGCGGAGAAATCATTTGGGCGACAGTTTCCTTATTCAACCCCTGCCCGTTCATGACAGCGCATAGAAAAGCGGCGTAATCCCGGGCCGTGGTCAGAAGAGAAGCCGCGCCGTTGGGCTCCCTGTTTTTGCGCTGACCGTTGGGATACCCGTGGCGGTCATGGCCGGAAGCCCCGTTAGCCGCATAGGTTTCGTTCCAGATATAGCTGGTGTGGGCCATGGCCAGCGGGTCGAAAATTTCTTTTTTCGCAAAATCCTGGAGCGACATACCGCTGATCTGCTCGATGGCTCGCCCCAGATAGAGGAATCCTTCGCCCGAGTAGCTGAAGAGCTTTCCCGGCTCGCGAATGAGCTTGGTCCCCCAGTTGGGCAGTCCCGTGGTGTGGGTCAGAACCATGCGGGCGGTGATGTTTACGTACCTTTCGTCATTAGCCAGTTTGTCGTATTTTTGTCCGGGAAAATATTCGTGCAGGGGTTTGTCCAGGGCGAGCCTTCCCTGGTCGATCAGGCGGAGCGCCGCGTAGGCCGTAACGGGCTTGGTCAAAGAGGCGGCTTCAAACATGGTATTCTCATCGACAGGGTTGTTGGTTTCCCTGTTGCGGACGCCGAAAGCTCTGCTCCAACATATCCGCCCGTCGCAAACGACCGCCATGCTGAGGCCGGGGATGTCGGCTTCTTTCATCAGTCCGGGAATCTCCCTCTCCAGAACAGAGGCAAGGTCCTTTCGCTCCAAGTTCCCCGCGCTCAAAGAGATGCCGAACAGCAGTGGGATGACGGACGATAGCAAAATCTTTCGCCTGGTCATCTTAGCCTCCTGTTTGCGTTCATAATATATGGCCTATTGGCCGCCAGGGGGAAAGGGAATCGGGTTCATTTATTTTTTTTATTATTAAGATGCGAAAAACAAAAAAAAGGTTGCCTCCATCCCCCCGGCCAAAACTATTTTTTGCCCCAAAAATAAGCGCTGAGAGTTGAGCCCTCTTTTCAATTTACAGCGGCCTAATGATGATGTAATATTATGCCTCTCCTTGCGCCTGTAGCTCAGTGGATAGAGCGACGGACTCCGGATGCAAAACGGCCGGTTCTCTTAACCTCCAGAAATTAAAGTAATAGCCTGATTTATCAGAAATTTGCAATTTAGTTCGAGGTATATCGAGGTATACGAAAGTATGCCTAAGTATACTCAGGATGGTCACAATTTGGTCACAGTTTCCGACTCTTGCTTTCTCAATGGATAAAGAAGCCCATGTGAAACTGACGTTTGTCGCCGTCAAGCCCCCGCCGTCTCGCAGAATCCTTGGCAAGTTCCCGACTCCCATCTATGCTTCCCGTGGCGACTGTCGTACAATGGGATCCGGAGAGAGGACCATGAAAAACATCGTCCTCCGCAGTCGTCCGATTTGGGCTTTCGTTTTCACCGTTCTGTTGGCCCCAACTGGCGGCGGCGCCCAGGGCATGAATCCGCGCCTCTACGACATCGGCGGCCCGACGCTCCGCGACATCTGGGTGGACCCGTCCCGGGGAAACGACACCAATTCCGGAGCCTCGCGGACAACAGCCCTCCGGACGCTCGCGGCCGCCTGGGGCCTCGTGCCGGGCGGCACAACACTGGCCGAGACGGGCTACCGCATCCAGCTCGTCGGCGGCGACTATCCGGCGGTTTCGCTGCCGGAATGGATGAATAACCGCCGCGGTGCCTTCAATTTTCCGATCATCCTCAACTCGGCCGACGGCCGCCAAGCCGCCCGCCTCCACGGCTATCTTAATATCAGCGGTTCGAGTTATATCTATCTCCTCGGCCTGGCCATCGTCACCGACCGGGGCTATGGCGGGGGCGGGAACGCGGTCCATTTGGAAGGCTGTGATCATGTCCTCCTCCGGGACTGCAAGCTCGACGGCTTCGACGGCCAGCGAAACCAGCCCCAAGAGACGCTTAAGGCCAACCAATGCCGCGAGTTGTACGTCGAGGGCTGTGATATCGGCGGCGGCGAGTGGATGGCCCTGGACTATGTGGCCGTCCAGGGCGGGCATATCGTCGACAGCCGGATACACAATTCAGGGGACGACGCCCTGGTCCTGAAAGGGGGCAGCGCCGGCATCCGGGTCGAGGCCAACGAAGTCTATCGGGCGGGCTCGATCGGCCTGGCCGTGGGACAGGGCACGGGGCTGGAGTACATGGTCTCGCCCTGGCTCCACTACGAAGTCTATGATTGCAAGTTCGTCAACAACGTCGTCCACGATACATCGAACGCCGGGGCGGGCGTCCGGGGAGGCTACAACATCCTGATTGCATACAACACTTTCTACAAGGTCGGACTGTCCGCGGCCGGCGCCCCCCTCTTCCTGACGGCCCAGGGCTCGCGCAGTTGTGACGGCGACGAGGCCGCCTGCCGAACGCGCCAATCGGAGGGAGGCTGGGGGCCGACGATAGCCGGCCACGGCGGCGAGTGGATTCCCAACCGGAATGTCTTCGTCTACAATAATATTTTGTTCAATCCATCATCCTCCAGGACGCTCTATTCGCATTTTTCTTTCGCTGGGCCCGTCCAACCGCCGGCCGCGACCAAAATCCCCTCACCCTCCGTTTCCGATCAAAACCTGAAGATCGCGGGCAATATCGTCTGGAACGGGCCGGCAAACCATCCGTTGGGGATTGATGCCGGAACCGGCTGCCAGCCGGGCCATTCCGGCTGCAGCGAGACACGTCTCTGGGCCGATAATCAGATCAATGCTTTCGAGCCCCAATTGCTGAACCCGGAGAAAGGCGATTTCCAGCCGGCGCCGGGCGGCAACGTCTTCCAGGCGATGGCCTTCTCCATTCCGAATTTCCCCGGCGGGGACCGGCCTTCCCGGCCGGCTGTTCCCGAGGGCGTCCTGTCCAACGCCGTGCCCCGCGATGCCGAACAGACGGCCCGGACGTCGACGGATCCGCCGGGCGCGTATGCTCAAGCGAAACCTCGGTCTCCCGCTCGACCACGATCGAGGTGACCTCCCTCGCGGCGTTCCGCGCCGAGACCTGCCGGCTTGGCTCGAGACAAAGATGGCCGAGCTGTGGGATGAGGAGCAAAAAACATCGAATTAAGGCAAAAAATTAGGCCGAAAGATCTCTGTTCTTCTTGATAATAAATCACATAGGAAAGCCAAGCAGCCAATTTTAGTTTTCGAGACCTTTGGGAATATTGACATGGCCTCCAGCCCGAGACGATAATAATCCCAGACAGAAAGGGGATAAGCGACGTCAGAACTGCCGCTCTGTTGATCAGAGACGGCGGTTTCAGCGCCTCAGGAGAGGGGAGGATGCCATGAAAAAGCTCTGTGGATTCGTCTTTTTGTTCTTTCTCGCGGTTGGATTATTGTGCGCGGCTTCGGTCACGGTGACAAAGCCCGCAGCCAATGCGATGTGGGTCAAGGGACAAACGTACGATATCGCCTGGACAATTGGCAGCGATATTCCCCCCACCGTCCGAATCACTCTGAGGGACAAGAATTCAACGACGGATGTCCTACAG
>JBAVVA010000347.1:0-9442 GCA_049697055.1 Candidatus Aminicenantales bacterium | reverse complement strand
ATCCACCACACGGCGTAGGTGATGAATTTGACACCCCGTTCCGGGTCGAACCTCTTGGCCGCCTCCATCAAACCCAGGTTGCCCTCATTGATGAGGTCCAGGAGGCTCAACCCCATGCCGGCATATTTTTTGACATAGGACACCACAAACTTAAGGTTGGCCTCCACCAGCTTCCGCAGGGCGTCCTGGTCTCCCTGCCGGATGCGCAGGGCCAGGTTCTTTTCTTCCTCCTCGCTGACTGGGGGAAACTTGGCAATCTCTTCTAAATAGTGTTTCAGGCTCTTTGATTCTGTGAAATCGTGGGAATCCATAGCGGCCTACCGGTCATCTTCGACTTTGACTACCCCTGTCTCTTTGAGGTGAACCAGGCTGTACCTTTTTTGGTCGAACTCCTCCTCCTTGCCCTGGAAATAATGTTCCCGGATATACTCCAGGAAAGCGTTGACATCGGCTTCCACCTGCTCCATCTTCCGGCGCATGTTGAGAATGACCTCTACCCCGGCCAAGTTGACCCCCAGGTCGCGGATGAGGTTGAGGATGACCTCCAGCTCCTTGAGGTCTTGGTCGGTGTACAGCCGCGTATTGCCCTGGCTGCGGGAAGGCTTGAGCAGTCCCTCCCGCTCATAAAGCCGGAGGGTCTGGGGATGGAGGTTAAACTTCCGGGACACATGGCTGATATAATAAGTGTTGACCTTAGCCGTCTTCTTCTTTTTTCTCATGTTAGTGCACTCGACTCTTGTCACTGGGATTCGGCCCGCTGAGCTTCTCCAGCTCCTTCATCAGCTCGCGGACCCGGGGATCGGCGGCCGGGGGCGGGACGATCATCACTTCCACGAATTCGTCGCCCCGGTTCTGGACGCCGGCCTGGGGTGCTCCCTGGCCTTTAAGCCTGAACTTCTGACCGGACTTGGTGCCGGCCGGAATCTTGATGGTGGCCCGGCCGTCCCTAGTGGGCACTTCAATGATCGCTCCCAGAGTTGCTTCCGGAACCGTGACCGGCACCTTGACATGAAGGTTCGGACCTTCGCGCCGGAAGACGGGGTGGGGCTCAACCTCAATGGTGATGTACAGGTCCCCGGCCGGGCCGTTGTTTCGGCCGGCCTGGCCCTTGCCGGGAATTCGGACTCGTGATCCGGTGTCCACTCCGGCCGGAATCCGGACACTGATCGTTTCAGCTCTTTCCTGGACGCCCTGGCCCCCGCAAGACGGGCAGGCTTCGCCCTGTTCGAGGCCCGTCCCGCCGCAAGACGGGCAGGGCGTGGAGAAGCGCATGGAGCCCCGCTGCAGGTGGGCTTGGCCCGTGCCCCGGCAGGCGGGGCAGGTTTTTGGCCCCGACTTGCTCTTCGTCCCCAGGCCCCGGCAATCAAGGCAGTCCCCCAGACGGTTGAGCTTGATCCGGGTCTGAAGGCCCCGCAGGGAATCCTCGAACCCGATCTTCATGGAATAGGAAAGGTCCTCGCCCTTTTCCGGAGCGAAGCGGGCCTGGCCGCCTCGGCGGCCGAACAGATTATCGATGAGGTCCGAAAATGAGGATGTGCCGAAATCCGAAAAATTGAAGCCTTCGAAACCGCCCGTCGGAGCCCCCCGGGGTCCGCCTTGGGGCGGGACGTCGCCCACAAAGCCGAACTGGTCGTACTGGCCTTTCTTTTTCGGGTCGCTCAGGACGGAATAGGCTTCTTGGATCTCCTTGAACTTGGCCTCGGCCGATTTGTCGCCGGGGTTCAGGTCAGGATGGTACTTCCGGGCCAGCTTGCGATAGGCCTTTTTGATATCGGCCAGGGCGGCCCGCCTGTCCACACCCAGGATCGCATAGTAATCCTTGTTCATGCCGACTCCTGAGCGGGCGGTGCCGCTTCGGCTTTAGGGGCCGGGTGGAGCATCGCGCCCCCCAGCCTTAGTTTTTCTTGTCCTCGTCCACGACTTCGGCGTCGATGACCTCTTCATCGGTGCCGCCAGCCGAGGAAGCCCCGCCCGGCTGGCCCGAACTCTGAGGGCCGGCTCCGGCCTGAGGCCCCTGCGGGCCGGCCTGCTGGTACATGAGTTCCGAGAGTTTGTGCGAAGCGTCAGTCAGCGCCCGCATGGCCTGGCGGATACGCTCCAAATCCTCGCTGGCAATGGCCTGCTTGGTGTTCTCGATCTCGGCCTGCACTCGGCTGGCCTCGGCAGCCGGGATTTTATCCTTGTTTTCGCGGAGAAGCTTCTCCAGGGAATAAACCATTTGATCTGCTTTGTTCTTGTCGTCCACCACCTCGCGCCGCTTCTTGTCTTCATCAGCATGAGCTTCGGAGTCCTTGACCATCCGGTCGATCTCCCGTTCGTCCAGGCCGCTGTGGCCGGTGATGGTAATGGCCTGCTGCTTGCCCGTGCCCATGTCCTTGGCCGAGACATGGAGAATTCCGTTGGTGTCGATATCGAAGGTAACCTCGATTTTAGGAATTCCACGTGGGGCTAAGGGGATGCCGTCCAGATGGAACTTGCCCAGAGTGCGGTTGTAGGCGGCCATGTCCCGTTCGCCCTGCAGGATGTGGATCTCCACGCTGGACTGGTCGTCCGAAGCGGTAGAAAAGATTTCCTTCTTCTGGGTGGGAATGGTCGTGTTGCGCATGATCATCTTGGTGAACACGCCGCCCAGCGTCTCGATGCCCAGGGTCAGGGGCGTCACATCGAGGAGAAGGATATCTTTAGCTTCACCGGACAGGACCGCGCCCTGGATGGCGGCGCCAACCGCCACCACCTCATCCGGGTTGACGCCCTTATGGGGCTCCTTGCCGAACAGCTCGCGGACGACCTGCTGGATGCGGGGCATGCGCGTTTGGCCGCCGACCAGGATGACCTCATCGATGTCCTTGGCGTTGAGTTTGGCGTCGGCCAGGGCCTGTTTGACCGGCGACACGGAACGCTGGATAAGGTCCTCAACCAGCTGCTCCAGCTTGGAGCGGATGAGCTTCATGAGCAGGTGCTTGGGCCCGGAGGCGTCGGCGGTAATGAAGGGGAGGTTGATCTCGGATTCCATGGTAGTGGACAGCTCCATCTTGGCCTTCTCCGCCGCCTCCTTGAGCCGCTGCAGGGCCATCTTGTCCTTGCTCAGGTCGATGCCCGATTCTTTCTTGAACTCGCCGACCAGCCAATCCTGAACCCGTTGGTCGATGTCGTCGCCGCCCAGATGGGTGTCGCCGTTGGTGGATTTGACCTCCAGCCCGCCTTCTTCCCAAACCTCCAGAATGGAGATGTCAAAGGTCCCCCCGCCGAAGTCGTACACGGCAATCTTCTGGTTCTTCTTCTTGTCCAGGCCGTAGGCCAGGGCGGCCGCCGTCGGCTCGTTGATGATGCGCATGACCTCCAGCCCGGCGATCTGTCCGGCGTCCTTGGTGGCCTTGCGCTGGCTGTCGTTGAAGTAGGCGGGAACGGTGATGACTGCTTTTTCCACTTTCTCGCCCAGATAGTCCTCGGCGGCCTTCTTCAGCTTCTGCAGGATCATGGCCGAGATTTCAGGCGGAGCGTACTGCTTGCCGAAAGCCTCCACCCGGACGTCGCCGTTGGAAGCCTGGGTCACTTTGAAAGGAACTTGTTTGATCTCCTGCGGCACTTCGGCATAGCGCCGTCCCATGAATCTTTTGATAGAATAAATGGTATTCTCCGGGTTCGTCACCCGCTGACGCTTGGCGACCTGACCGACCAGCCGCTCGCCCTTGGCCGTGAAACCAACCACGGAAGGAGTGGTGCGGCCCCCTTCCTCGTTGGCGATGACCGTCGGTTTTTCGCCTTCCATTATAGCGACCACGGAATTTGTGGTCCCGAGGTCGATTCCGATTATCTTGGGCATTTTATCCTCCTTTTATAAGACCTATATAATATATATATTTGAGTATATATTTGTCAAGTATTTATTATAAATATTTTAAATATTGTTTTTAATTGAGGAATATATATCGTTCCAAAAATATTGTCATTAAATAAAAAAGGCCGCTCGCCATTTTAGGTTAGCGGCTTATGATTTTTAGCGGTTACTTTTTATCTGGATCTAAGATGAATCCTTCCTTCATGAGCATTTGGACCTGAGCCCTTGCTTCCTTAATGATTGTTTCGGCGGTTTTGAAACGCTGGTCGGCCGGCGCTTTTTTGCGGGCGACACCCTGCTCAATGGCCTTTGTTCACACCGCCACGGCTTCTCTGGGGAAGACCTCCCATTCGTCCATGCTGGGAACGATGTACTCCTCATTAATGCCGCGGTCCTGGGCCACCTTGGCCAGTTCTTTGGATGCGGCAATGCACATCTCATCGGTTATGGTCTTGGCCCGCACGTCGAGCGCCCCGCGGAAGATTCCGGGAAAGCCGAGAGAGTTATTCACCTGGTTGGGGAAATCGGACCGGCCGGTAGCCACGATTTTCGCCCCGGCCTCCTTGGCCTCCCAAGGCCAGATCTCAGGAACGGGATTGGCACAGGCGAAAACGACGGCATCCTTGGCCATGGTTTTTATCCAGTCTTTGCGGATCGTCCCCGGCCCGGGCTTGGAAACGGACACCAGGACATCGGCCCCTTTGATGGCGTCCGGGACGTCGCCCTTGACCAGCTTCTCGTTAGTCTTGAGGCAAAGGTCCCATTTTTCCTTGAACTGGGATTGGAGAATATCCCGGTCGCTCCGGTCGCGGTGGAGTATCCCCTTGGAATCCACGGAAAGCATGCGGCCCGGCGTGATTCCGGCGGTCATCATCAGCCGGGCAATGGCCACGCCCGAAGCCCCAGCGCCGACGATGGTCACCCTGACTTCATTGATTTTCTTGCCCACGATCTTGAGGGCGTTGAGAAGGCCGGCTACCGTGACGCAGGCCGTTCCCTGCTGGTCGTCGTGCCAGACGGGAATCTCGCATTCAGCTCTCAGCGTGTCAAGGATCTTGAAGCATTTGGGATGGGAGATGTCCTCTAAATTGACGCCGCCGAAGGTCGGCTGGAGGGCCTTGACGATGGCGATGAACCTGTCGGGGTCCTTCTCGTTGAGACAGAGGGGGAAGGCGTCCACTCCGCCAAGGTACTTGTACAACAGGCCCTTGCCCTCCATGACCGGCAGGCCGGCCTCGGGCCCGATGTCGCCCAAGCCCAAAACCCGCGAACCGTCGGAGATGACGGCCACGAAATTCCACTTATTGGTGTAATCGTAGACTTTCTCCCGGTCCTGGTGGATTTCCCTGCAGACCGCCGCCACGCCCGGCGTGTACCAGATGGCGAAATCGTTGAAATCGCGGATCCGGCATTTGAGCGTGACGCCGATCTTTCCCTTGTAATAGGCATGAAGACGCATGGCGTCCTTGGAGGGCTGCTCGGCCTTGGCCAGCAACTCCTCGACGGTCACATTTCTTTTTTCCATGGGATGAATTCCTCCTTCTATCCCCTGCCCGGGGTGCCTGAGAATGAATGCCCGAAAAAAGAAGCCCTATTATAATGATTTTCACCGGAAAATTCATTCATTTTCTGGAAGCCTCTCTTTTTCCCCAGTTGGTGGCGAGAAGGATGGGTTCTAGCATCTCCAATTGTGTGATCTAGCATTCAAGAAGAGGAGGGGTCCTGTCACGGCCGACCTTTCCGGAGACACCAACCTTTGCCCCTCTTGTTTCACCAAGGGGGGCTAGAGGGGGATAAATAGAATAAAGAGAAATCAGAGGCGTCTCCGGAAAGGCCGGCCCCTCCGCCGGCCTCTCCGAAGACACCAACCTCTGGCCCCCTTGATTCCAAGGGGGTGGGGGGATTAATATTTTTTTAAACAAATCAAAAGGTGTCTTCGGCAGCCACCCCTCCCCACGTATCACACGTTTGGAGATGCTATCAGAATGGGTTTTGAATTTGCGCTCGGGGAAATAAAATATTAGAATACGGGCCCGGCAGGTCTCATGATCATCAAAGAAAATCTTCGGTCGGGGCTCATTTTGCTGATCACCTTTCTTCTCCTCTGTCTGTCTGCCTTGGTTTTTCCATATGAATATCATGATTCCGATTCGTCCGCCTACCACAGCATCTCCCAAAAACTGGCGCGCCAGCCTCTGAGCCGCTGGGGCTCGCCGGAATGGTGGGGCCATGGAGACAACGTCGGCTATTTCCGCGACCATCCGCCCGGCATCTTCTGGCTACCGGCTGCCCTGGTCCGCCTGGGAATCCCCGGCCGGTCCGCTCCGCTGTGCGCCAACTTCCTTTATCTGTTCCTGCTGCTGTACGCCCTCTATGGCTTGCTGCGCCGATTCAGCGGTCCGGAGGCCGGCTGGGCGGCGGTCTTCGCCTTTGTCCTGACGCCCATCTTCGTCCAGTACTTGATGAGGGCTAACCAGGAGCTGCCCCTGGCCTTAGCCGTGGCGGCCGGGCTGTACGGCCTATCCCGCCAGGAGGAATCCTGGCGCTACTGGGGCCTCTATGGGGCGGCCCTGCTGCTGGCCGTATTCATCAAGGGAGTCAGCGCCCTGACCCTGAGCCTCTGCTCCCTGGCTTTCTGGCTGATCATTTCCCGAAAGCGCCGAACCTTCCTGCTCATCTTGTCCGGCCATTTGCTGGCGCTGGCGGCCATGGCCGGGTTTGAGCTCTGGTACCGGGCCTCGACCGGCGGAGTCAGCTTTCTTCAAGCCTATCTCAATTTTCAGGGGGGTAAGGCCATGGAAGCCGGATTCCGGCCTCTGGTCAAGGCTTACAATCTTGCCTGGTATCTGGCCCGCACGCTCTGGTTTGCGGCGCCTTGGGTGTTTATTCTTATCTATGGCCTGTTCCGCTCGGCAAAGGATAAAAACGGCCTTCTTCGGGAACGGTTCCTGCAACTCACCCTGACGGCCTCAGCCCTGATCATCCTTTTCTTTTCGTTCTTCGACCGCAGGGCCGACCGCTACATTTTTCCGGCCTATGTCCTTCTCACTGCGGCCGGGGCCTGGAGCCTGGTCCGGAGGAAACAATCTCTTCGGCGGTTCTTGGAGAAGCGAAGGGCTTTATTGCCCCTCACCCTGGGGGCAGTTCTGGTGCTGATGACTCTCCTCCGTATCTATTTCCACACCTATCACTACCGCTTCATCCGTATGTGGGCTCATTAAGGGAAATCATCTCCGTACCGATAAATTTCAGCTACAGCGGCCGAAAATCGTACTTGCCTTCCGCCCTGGCCACCCGCCCGAAAAAGTGCTCCGGGTCGTGAACAAAGGCGAAAATCCAGCCGGCCGCCAAGCCCTCTTCATAAAACCTTTTCTTGGTGGCCATGGTTTGCAGAGGATAGAGGTCATAGCTCATGACGTACGATATTCGGACGTGAGCGGCGGTGGGGACAAGATCGCCCAGAATAAAAAGAACATTCCCCCCGGATTCGACCTTGACGCATTGGTGGCAAAGGGTGTGGCCGGGCGCCAGGACGACTGATACACCCGGGCACAGGAGCGTATCGCCCTCTACCAGCCAAAGGGCCCCGGCGCTTTCCAGGGGAAGAAAATTGTCCTTTACATAAGAGCTCTTATCCCTTTCATTGGGGTTAAGGGCCGCCTGCCACTCACCTTTCTGAATGACATACTTGGCCTGGGCGAAAGTCGGCTCGGGCTCGCCCCGCTCCGACTTCCGGATGTTTCCGGCGCAATGGTCGAAATGGAGGTGAGTGTTGACGACGATATCGATGTCCTGGGGGCCGAAACCGAGCCGGGCCAGGGTAGGCAGGAGGCCCGGGTCATGGACGACACTGTATAGCTCGGACAAACGATCGCCCAGGCCGGCGCCGATTCCGGTTTCGACCAGAACCAGGGAGTCCGGCGTTTTGATGAGAAAGGAATTCAGGCCGAGAGTGATGCGGTTCTGGTTATCGGCGGGGAACCGGCGAGCCCACAGGGTCTTGGGCACAACTCCGAACATGGCCCCCCCGTCCAGGGAAAACAGGCCATCGCGCAGTCCGTTGACCCGGAAATGACCCACCTGGAGCGCTTCGGTCTTCATCTGAGCAGGCGGTCCAATTCATAGACCAGGCTGTCGCGGTCGTACTCGGCCAGGTCGATCCGGCCGGTGTCCATGCGCAGGGCGTCCTCGGGGCAGGCCTCGACACAGAACCCGCAGAAACAACAGCGGCTGAGGTCGATGACGAAACGGGCGGGGACCTTTTGAATATCGGGGTCCGGGTCCTCGGCCGCCTCGACCTGGATGCATTCCGAGGGGCAGACCGTGGCGCACAGCAGGCAGGCCACGCAGCGCGGCTTGTCGCTCCCCTCCCGCTTCATCAGCCGGTGAAGGCTCCGGTGCCGCGGAGAGAGCATCTTCTTCACTTCCGGGTATTGGATGGTCACCGCGCCCCGGCGCTTGGTCAGCCGGAACAGGCGCAGCGTGTGGAAGGTCATGTTGACGCAGAAGTGTCGGGCGGTGATGAGGCTGCCCCTCAGGATCTCCCCCAGGGTGATGAAGGCTTGTTTCATGTCAAATCCTCAAGATGATCCCCGTGAGAAGGATGTTCAGCAGGCTCAGGGGGATGAGAGCCTTCCAGCCCAGGTCCATCAATTGATCATAACGCAAGCGAGGATAGGTCCAGCGGATGAGGATCTGCAGCCAGCAGAAGAAAAAGACCTTGAGGTTGAAGGCCAGGACCTGAAAAATAGTGACCAGCCAGGAGGGGATGAGCCACTGTCCTCCCCAAGGAAAAACAAAACCCTGCGGCCCCAGCCAAGGGACCTGCCAACCGCCGAAAAAGAGCGTGGCGGCCAGACAGGAGATGATGACGATCTCCATGAAGTCGGTGAACATGAACAGTCCCCACTTCAGGCCGCTGTACTCGGTAAAGAAACCGATGATCTCCGACTCGCCCTCGGGCAGGTCGAAGGGAACGCGCTTCGTCTCGGCCAGGGCGGCCACAAAAAAGATGAAAAACCCAAGGGGCTGAAGAAAAATGCCCCATTTGGGCAAAAAGCCGAACAGCAGGCGGCCCTGCTCGGAGACGATCTGCGTCAATCGCAGCGAGGGATAGACCATGACCAGGCCCACCAGAGACAGGCCCAGGGCCACTTCATAAGAAATGAGCTGGGCCGCGCCGCGCATGCCGCCCAGCAGGGCGTAGCGGTTGTTGGAGGACCAGCCGCTGAGCAGAATGCCGTAGATGCCCAGGCTGAGCATGGCCAGGATAAAGAGCAAGCTGACGTCCATGTCCAGTATGTGGAGGGCGATGGTGCGTCCGCCGACCCGGATTTGGCCGCCGAAGGGCACCGCCGCCACGGTCACCGCCACGAAGAAGAAAGAGAGGAAGGGAGCCAGGGTGTGGAGAAACTTCCTGGAGAAGCGCGGAGTGAAATCCTCTTTAAAGATCATCTTTATGGCATCGGCCAGGGGTTGGAACAGGCCGATCAAGCGCAGGCCCAGGATATTGGCCCGGTTGGCCCCGATCCGGTCCTGAATGACGGCGCTCTCCTTCCGTTCGGCCCAGGTCAAGTAGAGGGTCAGCATCAGGAGCCAGACCAG
>JBAVVA010000346.1:0-4293 GCA_049697055.1 Candidatus Aminicenantales bacterium | reverse complement strand
AAAGCCTTCAAGGAAATCGGCCGGAACTATGACATCGACGTGGCCCTGGTCCAGGTCGGCCCCTGCCGAGAATGCTACGGACCGGGAACGAGCCAGCACACAAGTTCCTCCGAGTCCCTGGAGATGTTTCTCGACTTGAGGGCGGACTTCATGATCCCCGTTCATTATGGCGCGCTTCCCGAGGAGACGGAACCCCACTATCCGGCGCAGGTGCTCAAGGAACTCATCGGAAAGCGTGAGGCCGAATCCCCTGATCGTCCAGAATGGAGAACACCACGTCTCAGGCCTGTCGGAGCCGAAAACGTTAAGGACCTGAGCCTTCAGGACCGAATTCTCTTCCTCACCGAGGGTCAGCAAGTTCTCTTTCGATGACCCGCGGCTCGGCCCCGGGAGCTTACCGCCCGCCGAACAAGTAGCCGAACTGGCCGGGGGCTCGGTTTTTCCTCAAGTATCCCATCCAACCATCATGAGGGAGCATAAATAGGACCTTAGAACCTGTCAAGGAAGGCCTGAGGACGGGGAAGGGCGGTCCGGGAGCCGTCCGCAGTGCCCGATGAGCCGGAAATCATCCGGACCTTCCCCCGATGGGCATAGACCAGAACGATTGACCCAGAAAAAGTTATATAGAAATGATTTCCCCTTTGGCGCCCGTGCCGCCTTCAGGCCCATGCCGTCGTTCTGCTTTGAGCGAGCGCGCCGGGGGGCCGACCGGGAGGTGGAACGGAGCGGCCGGCTGTTTGACACCCGACCTCGAAAGGGCTATCTTTGAGGCATCGGAGGAGGGGTTCATTTCATCATGAATTGTCCTCATTGCCAGGCCGACAATCCGGATACATCGCGTTTTTGCGCGGTTTGCGGATCGGGGCTCGGGGCCTCGCCGGAAACCGGCGCCCTTCAAATGCCGACTCTGCAGTCCCCTGCCCAAAGCCCTCTTATCGGGACCCTTTTCGCCGGAAAATATAAAATCCTGAGAGAGCTGGGCCGCGGCGGCATGGGGGAGGTATATCTGGCTGAGGATATCGCCCTGGCCAGGACGGTTGCCCTCAAGCTTCTGCCCGAAGAGAAATATCGGGATCCCGAGGCCCGCGAGCGCCTTGTCCGCGAGGCCAAGGCGGCGGCCGCCTTGGACCATCCTTACGTCTGCAGCATCCACGAAGTCGGCGAAGCCGAAGGGCGGCTCTTCTTCGTCATGGAATACATCGAAGGCCGGACGCTGCGCGACCGGATCGCGCAGGGGCGGATCCCGGTGAGGCAAGCGCTCGAGCTCGCCCTCGAAACCGCCGAGGCCCTGCAGAGCGCGCACGAAAAGGGTCTCATCCACAGGGATATCAAACCGGCCAATATCATGCTGATGGAGAAAGGCCACGCCAAGGTGATGGACTTCGGCCTGGCCAAGGCGCTCGGCCGGGCACGAAAGCCGGGAGCGCGGGAAGAGGTTTTAACCTCCCTCACCAAGGACGGTCTCTCCCCCGGCACGCCGGCCTACATGTCGCCCGAGCAGTTGCGGGGCGAGGATCTTGACCTGCGGTCGGACATCTTCTCCTTCGGCATGGTTCTCTATGAAATGCTCACCGGGGTTCATCCCTTCAAAGGAGAAACGGGCTTTACAACCGCCAGCGCCATCCTCAAAGAGTCTCCGCGGCCGCTGGCGGATCTCACCCCTGGGATACCGGAGCCCCTCCAGCAGGTCCTAGATAAGATGCTGGCCAAGGAACCCCGAAACCGCTACCCGTCCATACAGTACGTCCTCGAGGACCTCAGGAGGATCCAGTCGGGTCTGCCGGCGGAGGGCAAAATCTGGAGATTCCTCAAGCCGGCGCGTGTGGCCGTGACGGCCGGCGTCCTGGCGGTCGCCGTCCTGGCGGCCGCCTGGCTGGCCAAGACGCTCTTTTTCAAGTCGGCGGCCGAAGCCCTGGCCTTCCAGGAGCGCGACTGGATTCTCATCGCCGATTTTGAGAACCTTACCGGCGACCAGGTCTTTGATGGCTCTCTGGAGACGGCCCTGACGGTGGGAATTCAGCAATCGCAGTATGTCAATGTTTTTCCGCGGAGCCGCGTTCGGGACACCCTCAGGCGGATGCGCCGCGAAGATGTCAAAAAGCTGGACGAGACGGTCGCGCGGGAAGTCGCCCAACGGGAAGGCATCAAAGGACTGCTGGTCTGCCAGATCAGCAAAATCGGCGAGGAATACCTGCTAACGGGCCGCATCGTCGACCCGAACACCCAGGCGGCCGTATTTTCGCATGCCGCGCAGGCGAAGGGGAAGGACGCGGTTCTCGGCGCCCTGAATGAGTTGGCAGACCGGGTGCGCCGCGAGCTGGGCGAGTCGCTCGGCCGCATCTCCCGCCAGAAACTCTCGCTGCCGGCCGCGACGACGTCCTCGCTCGAAGCGCTCAAAGCCTACACCGAGGGCCGGCTGCTGACGGGGACCGCGGGGGTCAAGCTTCTCCAGCAGGCCGTCGAGCTGGACCCGGATTTCGCCATCGCCCATGCCCAGCTCGGCTTTCAATTTTATATCAACGGCGACCGGGTTAAAGGAGAGGAGCATTTTCAAAAAGCGCTCGGCCTCCTCGACCGCCTGACGACACGGGAACAACTGCTCATCCGGGCCATCATCCAGGATTGGAGAGGGAACCGGGATCAAGGAATCGAAAATTATAAGGCCTATCTGGTCCAGTACCCCGACGACAGCGATGTCTGGTATCGCCTGGCCTATGCCTATCAGATCACCATGCGCTTTGAACTGGGGATCGAAGCTTTCAAGAAGGTCCTGGCCATCGACAGTCACTCCGTCGGGGCTTTTATAAACCTGGCCACGTGCTATAAGTGCCTGGGAAAGAAGGCCGAGGCCCTGGAGAACTACGAGAAAGCCTTCGCCTTGAGACCCGAGGATGCCTTCGGGAGCATCGTTAACAACGAATATGGCTTCCTCTTGGTGGCGCTAGGCAAGATTCCGGAAGCCCTCAAGTCGTTCGAGACGATGACCCAGCAGCCCGACTCCTGGAGAAAGGCGAGAGGCTACCGCTCGCTCGGACTATTGAACATGTATCTGGGAAAATATGCCGCGGCGCGGCCTTTCTTTGAGGAGGCCATCGTCCTCAACAAAACGCTCCAATATGGGCTCAGCGAGCTGCGAGAGCATCTCTATCTGGCCTCCATCTCGAGTCGGAAAGGCCAGCGGGAGGGCTTTGAGCGAGAGATGAGAGCGGTCCGCGAGATCCAGAAAAAAATCAAGATCGAGCCTTCGTTTATCTATCTCGTCGGGAGAGCCTATGCCCGGGCGGGACGAATCCAAGAGGCTCGGCACGAGCTTCAAGAGCTGGAGTCGCGGCTGGGAGACGTCCTGGCGGTCTCCAGCCTGGAAAGGAGCAACCAGTCCGACCAAGCCTCTTTCCACCGGCTCAAAGGAGAGATCGAGCTGGCCGAAAAGAAGTATGAAGAGGCCGTCAATTCCTTGTCGCTGGCGGACCGTCTGGGGGCCGAAGATATCGAGCAGAACCTGGCTTATGCCTTTCGGCTGAAAGGCGACAGAGAAAAAGCAATCGAGAAATTCCAGGAACTCCTGCGGCGAGAGCCCCTCGGCTATGAATCCCAGGAATCCTGGATCTTGGCCCACTACGAACTGGGAAAGATTTATGAGCAGAAGGGCGAGCTCAAAGAAGCCGTTAATTATTATGAACGCTTTCTCAACATCTGGAAAGACGCCGACCCGGACCTGCCGGAGTTCGCCGATGCCAAGAAGCGTCTGGCACAGTTGAAAGGCGGGCGGGGATAGCGACCCGCCCTCCTCCCTCGGCTCAGACCTGGTTGTTCGTTTTGTCCTCTATCTGGCTGACGGCCGGGTCCCCCAGAACGTCATCTACCAAAATCATAGCTGAACATGACCAGGATAGCGGCATTAGAAATGCTGACGTCGCCCCCGGCGGCGCCGGAATCAGGGTTTGCATAAATATTGAGCAGGCCAAAGGTGAACCTCACGTCGAACATCAGCCATCCTGAGCAGAGCGGATAGCCCAGGCCTCCGCCCAGGACCAAGCCCAGGTCCATTCCCTTATAGTGGCTCATATCCGTGGATTCGTAGGTTTCGACGTCCCATTCCGTACTGAATTTCCCGCCCAGCTTAAAACCGAAGGCGGGGCCGGCGAAGGCAAAACATCGAGAAGTGCCTGAGCCGAAAGTGTACCTGGCCAAAATGGCAAGCTCGATATAATCGAGAGTCAGCTTGGACCTGTAGGGGCCAAAAATATCCGTATTCGACTCTCTATACCCTTTCTGGACAAACAGGAGCTGGCC
>JBAVVA010000345.1:0-7430 GCA_049697055.1 Candidatus Aminicenantales bacterium | reverse complement strand
GGCCCGACAAGCAGGTCTATCTTTTGGAAAAACCCTTTGTGGACGCTCCCCTGGATGACCGCATCACCCTGGTCAAAGAGGCCTACGCCGCCGCCCAAGCCCACGATAAAAGGATCGTCAAGGTCATAGCCAACCTGGCCGATGAGATGCAGTACGTCACCATCGTCAACAGCGAGGGCCTGATGATTTCGGACGCCCGGCCCCAGGTTCGCCTGGGAGTCACCGCCACCGCCCAGGAGGGCAAGGTGCGCAACACGGGCAACGGAAGCGCGGGCGGCCGGGTGGGGATGACTTATTTCCAGAGAGCGGGGAGCACCCCCAAGGATGTGGGGGTGAGAGCCGCCCAAGAGGCCGTCACGCTGCTATCCGCCATCGATCCGGTGGCCGGCGACCAGCCCGTCGTCCTGGGCAGTCGCCAGTCGGGAGTGATGGTTCATGAAGCGGTGGGACATCCCTTCGAGGGCGAGGGGATCTGGCAGAAAACCTCTATCGTCTGGGACAGGTTGGGCCAGATGGTGGCCAGCCCCTGCGTGACCATTTATGAGGATGCCACCCTGCCCCACCTTCGCGGCAGCATGAACGTCGACGATGAGGGCACCTCTACCCGCAAGGTGATGATGATCGAGAACGGCAAGCTGGTCGGTTTTCTGCACGACCGCCTCTCGGCCCGGATTCTAGGCGTGGAGCCCAACGGCCATGGCCGCCGCGAGTCCTACCGGGTGGTCCCCATTTGTCGCATGAACAACACCATGCTGGCCAGGGGAGAGGCGACCCCCGAGGATGTCATCAAAACGGTCAAGAAAGGATTTTATGCCTTAACCTATCAGGGTGGTCAGGTGGAGGACACCGGCAAGTTCACCTTCTCCGTTAACCTCGGCTACCTTATCGAGGACGGCAAGCTCACCAAGCCTGTCAAGAACGCCACCCTGATCGGCACCAACGTCCAGGTCCTCAAAGACATCGAGCTCATCGGCAACGACATGGACTATTTTCTCGGCACCTGCGGCAAGGACGGCCAATCCGCTGCGGTGGCCGCCGGGACGCCGACCTTTAAAATCCGCCAGATGACCGTGGGAGGCCGCGCATGAGCAACAATCAAGAAAACCTCAAGGCCCTGGCCGAGGGCCTGGTCGCCCACGGCCGCCGCCAGGGCGCCTCGGAGATCGAGGTCACCGTAGTGGAGACCTCGCGGTTCAACGTCAATGTCCGGGAGCAGAATGTTGAACGCCTGACCGAGGCCGGCACCAAGGACCTCGGGATGCGGGTCTTCGTAGAGGGGAAGCTGGCCACGGCCGGGTCTCAGGATTTGGAGGAGGCAACCCTTCACCGGCTCGTGGACAACGCCATCGCCCGCGCCCGGCTGGGCGGCGTCGACCCCTTCGCCGGGCTGCCCGAGCTTGAGCCCATTCAGGTCTCGGCCGACGCGCTCAAGGTCTATGATCAGGCCGTTCTGAATCTCTCGCCGGAGAACAAGATCGCCTCAGCCATGAAGGTCGAGTCCATCGGCCTGGCCGACAAACGCATCAAGAAATCCACCGGCTCCAGTTACACCAGCGTGGTGGGATCGTGGCATCTGGCCAATTCAAAGGGATTCTCCGCCTCCTTCCACCGGACCACGGTCGCCTGCGGTGTAGGCTTCCAGGCCGGCGAGGGCGACAACCTTCTGGAGGATGGCTGGTTCGAGGCTTCCACCTCCGCGGCCGGACTGCCCACGCCGGAAGCCATCGCCCGCAAGGCCGTGGAGCGGGTGACCCGCCTCATCGGCGCCCGCAAGGTCGAGACTCAGAATGCGCCTGTCGTGTTCGAGCCCCCGGTGACGGCCGGCCTGCTTCTGGGGTTCCTGGCCCAGTGTGTCGCCGGACCCAGCATCGACCGCCGGCAATCCTTCCTGCTGGACAAGCTGGGCCAGAAGATCGGGAGCGACCTGGTGACTATTTTCGATGACGGGCTCCTGCCCGGCGGCCGCGGCACTTCTCCCTTCGATGCCGAAGGAGTCCCCACCCGGAAGACGCTGGTCATGGACAAAGGCCTTCTCAAAAGCTACTTGCTCAACACCTATTACGGCCGCAAGCTGAAAATGGCTTCCACCGGGAACGCCGGCGGGGTCACAAACTTCTACGTGGCCAAGGGCTCGAGCAAGCCGGCGGACATCATCAAGTCCGTGGACAAAGGGCTTCTGCTCACCGGCACCATCGGCTTCGGCCGGGTGCCCACTACGGGCGACATCTCCACGGGCGCTTTCGGGCTGTGGATCGAGAAGGGAGAGGTCGCTTTCCCCGTGGCCGAGATCACCATTTCCGGCAACCTGGCCGATGTCCTGAAGGGCGTGGAGATGGTCGGCGACGACCTGGAGCTCAACGACACCATCGCCGGGCCCACGGTCAAGGTGGCCCAGATGTCCATCGGCGGGAAGGGGACGGCCAAGGGCTAAAAAATCAATTCAACTTCGCTATCGAGAAACACGCTGGAAAACGACACCCCGGCCAAGACGAGGGGTCCGTTCAGGGGGGGGAATTCATAAGTTGACAGTGGCAATTCCATATTGCTATTATTCTTGCGAGACGAAAATCTGGATGCCAAATCCAGGAGCAAACAAAAGGCAAGCCATCCCTGGCCTCTTTGCTTTTTTACTTTCCTTATGTTTTCTTTTTTCTTTTTCTTCCTCCCTCTTCTCTCAAGGAAATTCCATCAAATTTGTAAGCATGGGGGCGGAGCAAGGGCTTCAAAACAGCATCCATTGTGTCATACAGGATAGTAGGGAGTTCCTATGGATGGGCACCGAAGCGGGGATGTACAAGTATGACGGCTACAGGCTGGTCAATTATGGGGCTGAGGCAAATAACCTGAACAGCCTGAGCAATGTCTGGGTCTATTCCATTCAAGAAGATCATCAAGGGAATCTCTGGATCGGCACCGAAGACGGCCTAAATAAGTTCGACCGAGAAAAAGAAACATTCACTCACTTCAAGCATGACCCTGCCGACCCTAAAAGCTTGAGCGACAATAGGGTCTATGTTGTTTATAATGACAAGGCCGGCCGGCTATGGGCCGGAACGCAAAACGGATTGAACCTTTTGGACAAGGAAAAGGGGACTTTCCGACATTTCCATTCTAGCCCGGACAATCCACAAAGTCTGAGCCATAATCATATTCGGTCAATCTTGGAGGACGCCTCTGGAATTCTCTGGGTCGGAACAGACAACGGGCTGAACAGATACGACCGCCAAAAAGAAACCTGGATACGCTATCTATTCATTCCCGGAAACCCGCGCAGTCTCAGTCATAACCGGATCAATTCCCTCTGCGAGGATTCCCGCCGCAGGCTCTGGATCGGGACCGATGACGGTCTGAATCAGCTTGACCCTGCCTCCGGGTTATTTTTAAGGTATAAAAATATTCCGGGCGACCCGAAGAGCTTGAATGACAACTATATTCATGTCATCTATTGGGACAGCGGAGACATCCTATGGGTCGGGACCGATGAAGGCGGATTGAACCGATTCGACAGCCAGCGCCAAGAATTTGTCTCCTACACACATAGCAGCCATGATCCGAACAGCCTCACCACCAACAGAATCTATTCTTTATTTGAGGATCGATCGGGAATGATGTGGGTGGGAACCTACGGCGGCGGTGTCTGCAAGTTCAACAGATGGCCGAAGCCGTTTCAGTCGTTCAGCTCAAACCCGGAAGACCCCGGCCGCTTGAGCCATAATTTTGTTAGATCGTTCTATGAGGATGAATCCGGAGTCCTTTGGGTCGGGACGGACGGCGGGGGTCTCAACCGGTTTGACCCGGATAAAAAGCTTTTTAGGCATTTTCGGCATGACTCCGGAAATCCAGACAGTCTGAGCAATGATCGAGTTTTTTCCATAATCAAAGATCCCTCCGGTTGGCTCTGGCTGGGGACCTATGGCGGCGGACTCGATGCCTTTGACCCCAAGACTGGCAAGGCCCTCCATTATCGGCACTCACCCTCCCAGGCGAACACTTTGAGCGATGACCGAATCAGAAGCCTGTGCCTGTTCGATCCTGGAACTCTTTGGATCGGGACAGACGGGGGGGGCTTGAATAAATTCGACCTCAAAAAGGGAACATTCACAACGTACCTGAACGACCCCAGCGTTCCGGGCAGCCTCAGCCACAATAGAGTGTGGTGTATCATTAAAAGCCGGCCCGGCTTCCTGTGGATTGCGACCTACGGGGGGGGGCTCAATAAATTTGACCCGGATAAGGGCGAGTTTTCCCATTTCCACTCCAATCCGAATGATCCGCGCGGCCTGAGCTCCGACTTTATCACAACGCTTTATGAAAGCAAGGACGGCATCCTCTGGATCGGATCCGACGCCGGGCTCAACAGGTTCGATCCCAAGATCGAAACCTTCAGGACTTATGACCAAGCCAAAGATCTGTGGGGAGGCGCCATGTACGGAATCCTGGAAGACCGTCAGGCCAACCTTTGGATCAGCTCCAACAAAGGGATAATAAAATTTAACCCGCGCTCCGAATCCTTCACGACCTACGATTACGACGACGGCCTCCAGGGCAACGAATTCAACGGCGGGGCGCGCTACAAAAGCTCGAAAGGGGAGATGTTTTTTGGGGGGACCAACGGTTTCAGCCGTTTTTTCCCGGAAGATATTATGGACAATGTCCATATCCCTTCGGTCATCATCACCGACTTCAGGATCTTCAATAAAGTCGTCCCCATCAGCCGGGAGGAGAACGGCATTTCTTCGCCGCTCCACAAATCCATATCGGAAACCCGGGAGATGAAACTTTCTTACCGGGACAACATGTTTTCTTTCGAATTCGCCGCCCTGCATTATGTTTTTCCCCAGAAAAACAAGTATGCCTACAAGATGGAGGGTTTTGACAAAGATTGGATCTATACCTCTGCCGCTCAGAGAATCGGGTCCTATACCAATCTCGACCCCGGAAGATACACCTTCCGGGTCATCGCCTCCAACAATGATGGCATTTGGAACGAGAAAGGCGTGTCCTTAGGAATTGTCATCGTCCCCCCCTTCTGGGAAACACTCTGGTTCAGGATTCTCATGAGCCTGGCCGCCCTTTCACTGATTTTATTGATATTCCAAGTGAGAACTCGCCGCATCAAAGCCCGTAAAAGGCAGCTCGAAAGCCTTGTCGCCGAACAAACACAGGATCTTCAGGATCAAAAAGAGCAGCTCGAACAGGAAGTGACCGACAGAAAACTGGCCCAGAAAGAATTGCAGAAAGCCAAAGAGGAAGCGGAATCGGCCAAGGAAACGGCCGAAACCGCCAACCAGGCCAAATCCATGTTTCTGGCCAGGATGAGCCATGAAATCCGGACGCCCATGAACTCGGTCATCGGCTTCGCTGATATGCTCATGGACACCGCTCTCAATGAGGAGCAGATGGATTTCGTCAGAACGATCACCAAGAGCGGGGAGGCTTTGCTGAGCCTCATCAATGAGATCCTTGATTTTTCGAAGATTGAAGCCGGAGACATGGTCTTTGAAGATATCGATTTTGACATCGAAGTCACGGCCTTTGATGTCTGCCATCTCATCAGGCCCCGACTCGGTAACAAATCCGTGGAGGTGCTCTGCCGCATCGGAGAGCAGGTTCCGGCCTACGTGAAAAGCGATCCAGGCCGCATCCGGCAGGTTTTGCTCAATCTTATGGCCAATGCGGCGAAATTCACGGAACAGGGAGAAATCGAGCTCTCTGTAGAGATCATTGAAGAAAAGGACGATCAGCTTAAGCTGCACGTCTCTGTCCGGGACACCGGCATCGGCGTCCCGAAAGACAAACAAGAGATCATTTTTGAACTCTTTCAGCAGGCGGATGGATCGACCACCCGGAAATACGGCGGAACCGGACTGGGGCTGGCCATTTGCCGGCAGATCGCCCGTCAATTGAATGGAAAGGTCTGGGTGGAAAGCGAGGAAGGGAAAGGAAGCACGTTCCATTTTACGGCCTGGATCCATAAATCCGAAAAATGCATCATTGAGAAACCCTCCTTGGAAACCATCTCTGGGAAAAAGGCTCTGATTATTGACGACAACCTGAATAATCTGGATATTCTCGAGCATTACCTGATACGAACGGAAATGCGGGTTGAGAAACTCACCGATGGGCATTCGGTTATGGACAAGTTGGAAAAGGCCTTGGCCGAAGAGGACCCTTTTGACATCTGCATCCTGGATATCCAGATGCCGGGCATTAGCGGCTACCAGCTCGCCAAGCTGGTCAAGGGCCACTCCAATCCTCGGATCGCCGGACTCCCGTTGTTGGCTTTATCGTCATCCGTTTCCAGGCATATGCAAGCCTTCCGGGAGCAAGGCTTTGACGGATTCCTGCCCAAACCCTCTGATAGAAACAAGCTGCTGATCATGATGAGACGCCTGCTGGGGGACCGGAAGCAAATTCCGGAGGAAAAGGACAAAACACCGGTCATCACCCAGCACACCCTGACCGAAGAGGTCAAACATTCCATAAGGATCCTTCTGGCCGAAGACAACATCATCAACCAGAAACTGGTCGTGGCCATGCTGTCCAAGGCGGGCTATAGCCTGGAACTGGCCAACAACGGCCGAGAGGCTGTTGAAAAGTATACTTCCGCGCCGGATCGATTCGACCTCATTTTTATGGATATTTACATGCCGGAGATGAACGGGCTGGAGGCCACCAGAATCATCAGAGAAAAGGGATTTAAGGAGATTCCCATCGTGGCCATGACCGCCGCGGCCATGGAAGAGGATCGGGAGAGATGTCTAGAGGCCGGAATGAATGATTTCATGGTCAAGCCGATCAAACGAGAAGTCGTCTTCGATATAATCAGAAAATGGATTCTCTCCTCTTCCGGGATGAGGACTTCCTCGGAATATTGAAGCACCGGACACATGACTGATTCATGAATTGACAGACAAAGAATTCGTAGCCGTAGTAGTCTGAATGCTGCCGGTAAATATCAATCTCATTTTGGCGGTAGGCCAGGATGTCCTGGGCTTCTCGGTTCGCGGCGTAAACACTCGGGAGCTCGGCTAGTCGTTTCTCAAGGGGCGTATAGTAATGATCCCGCCAGGCGGATTCGGGCAGGGTGAAGCGGCCGGCAACTTCATACCCGCACTCGGAGATAATTGCCAGGTTGGCCTGGGTGTCTTTTAGGTCCGGGTATTCTTCCCAAAGCCAGCGGACAGGCTCCGGAGCATCCATCCTGAGCCAAACCGCTTCGGTCACGGCCAGCGAGCCGCCGGGCTTGAGAAACGCCTTCCAGGCACGGAGGGCTTGGGCAAAGCCCATGCTCAGGTCTATTGATGAAGCAAACAGTGATTCCGCAGGATAAAAATCCGGCCGGCTGATTTTCGCCTGAAGGGGGTCGGTTTCAGGGGCGGGAACCCTTCTGAGCATTTTCGCATTCGAAAAAATCGCTTGACTTTTGC
>JBAVVA010000344.1:0-7270 GCA_049697055.1 Candidatus Aminicenantales bacterium | reverse complement strand
AGGTACTCGCCCTTGGCCGAGACGGCGTCGAAGGTGATGGCCGTGCCGAAGTCCACGATGAGACACGGCCCGCCGTGTTTTTCATAGGCGGCCACGGCGGCCACGATCCGGTCGGCGCCCACCTCGAACGGGTTCTCGGTGAGGATGGGCATACCCGTCTTGAGCCCCGGCCCGACGACCACGGCCTTGGCCCCGAACAGGTTCCGGCTCATGGCTTGGAAAACAGGCGTCAGGGGCGGCACGACGCTGGACAGGATCACCTGGCTGATGCGCTCCGGGCCAAGGCCCGCCCCGGCCAGCAGGCCGACCAGGATGACCCCGTACTCGTCGGCGGTCTTCTCCCGGTCGGAGCGAATCTTCCAGTCGCAGACCAGCCTCGGCCCGTCGAAGACGCCCACCCCGACCGTGGTATTGCCGATGTCTACGGCCAGCAGCAGGCCGGCCGCCTCACCCTTCTTCATAAACCAGCTCCATGATCTCGGCCGCGGCAAAGCCCCGCGTCCGGCCGCCGGCTTCGAGCATGATCCCGCCGTCCGGCTGCAGGCCCCGATAAAGGCCCGTGAATTTGCCCCCGGCATAGAGGATAGTCATCTTCCCGGAGGCGGGCAGGATCATGCGCTTCTCGTACTCTTTCAAAATATTCTCCTTTTTTCCTCGCCTCAGCAGACCATACCAGAAATCCAGCCTGGCGAAAAGATGGTCGAGCAGTTCACTCAGCCGGGGAGGCCGGCCTGTTCCCATGCGGACCGAGGTGGCCTGCGGCCGGATGGCCAGGGGAAAATCGGCCTGCCCGTGGAGCAGGTTCAGGCCGATGCCGACCACGGCAAACTCAAGATTCTGACCCGTCCACTGGCTCTCGCATAAGATGCCGCCCAGCTTCTTCCCCGAGGCCATCAGGTCATTCGGCCATTTGAGTCCAACCGGCAGGCCGGTGGCGGCCGCCAGCGCTTCCCGGACGGCCACCCCGGCCATCAGGGGCATGAAGGCCGCCGCCTCGGCCGGCGGCCTCATGATGACCGATAAATAAAGCCCCTGGCCCTTGGCTGAATACCAACTCCGGCCTTTAGTCCCCCGGCCCGCGGACTGCCCCTCGGCTTGGACGACAACGCCCTCTTCGGCGCCCTTGACGGCCAATTCCCGGGCCAGGTCATTGGTCGAAGTGCACGTATCGACATGATAGATCTTGACTCCGACTTTCATTTCGCTCACCCGCGGGCCGATGCCGCAGCCCCCCTCTACCCCCTATTTTACACCAAATACCTGGCCGAGGTGCTCCTCCGTCTTAGCCTTCTTCTGCTCCAACTCTTGAAGCTTAGAGCGGGCCTCTTCGACTACGGCCTGAGGGGCCCGCTCCAGGAAGCTTTCATTCCGCAGCCTCTGGCTTAATTTTTCTATTTCCTGCACGAGCTTGGCCAGTTCTTTTTCCAGCCTGAGCTTCTCCTGCGCCGGGTCGAGCTCTTCATCCTGGGGGATGGCCAGCTCAAAGCCGGCGGCGATCCCTTTGAGCAGCGGCCGGCCGTCGGGGAAGCGGTCTATAAGTTTGAGCCAGGAGAGGTTGGCTAAAGACAGGATGTAGTCCTGCCGGCCGTCCAGGGCGGCCCGGTCCGCGCCCGGCAGGGGCCTGAGCCAGAGGCCGACCTTGCGGTGGGGCGGGATCTTGTTCTCAGTCCTGATGGTCCGAGTTTGGACAATGATCTCCTGGAGCGCCTTCATCTCGGCTTCCACGGCCTCGTCCTTCCATTCCGGCCGAGGGGCCGGGAACTCGGCCAAGGCCAGCGACCGGCCGGCGCCGGGCAGATGGTGCCAAATCTCCTCGGTGATGAAGGGCATGAAGGGGTGATGGAGCTTCAGGATGTGGTCGAGGGTGGACTCGAGAACGGCCGGCGTGGCGCTTCGGGGAGCCTTGAGGTCGGACTTGGCCAGCTCGATGTACCAGTCGCAGAACTCGTCCCAGATGAAATGATAGATGCGGTCGGCCGCTTCATAGAACCGGAAGTCCTCCAAAGCCTCGTCCAGCTCCTCCATGACACGGGCCAGCCGGCTGCGGATCCAGCGGTCGGCCAGGCTCGGCTTCCCGGAAGCCGCCGTAGGCCCGGCCGGAGTGGGACTGCCCGGGCCGGTATTCATCAACACGAAGCGCGAAGCGTTCCAGATCTTGTTGGCAAAGGCCCGATAGCCGGCCATGCGCTCCTCGGACAGGGAGAGGTCCATGCCGGGGACGGCCAGGGCGGCCAGGGTGAAGCGGAGGGCGTCGGTGCCGTATTTTTCGATCATCTCCAGGGGGTCGATGACGTTGCCCTCGGACTTGCTCATCTTGCGCCGCTTCAGGTCGCGCACCAGCCCGTTGATGAACACCTGGCGGAAAGGGATGCGGCCCATGAACTTGAGCCCCATCATGATCATGCGGGCTACCCAGAAGAAAATGATGTCGAAGGCGGTGGACATCAGGTCGGTGGGGTAGAAGGTGCGCAGGTCGGCGGTGTCCTCGGGCCAGCCCAGAGTGCCGAAAGGCCAGAGGGCCGAGCTGAACCAGGTGTCCAGGACGTCGGGGTCCTGCTCGAGCTTCCCGCTTCCGCATTTGGGACAGGAGGGGGGCGCTTCCATGGCCACCGCCACAGTGCCGCACTCCCGGCAGTACCAGGCCGGAATGCGGTGGCCCCACCACAGCTGCCGGGAGATGCACCAATCGTGGATGTTGTACATCCACTCGAAATATGTCTTGGCCCAGTTGGAGGGGACGAATTCGATCCGGCCTTCCTCCACCACCCGGATGGCTTCCTTGGCCAGCGGCGCGATGCGGACAAACCACTGCCAGGACAGGTTGGGCTCGATGACCGTCTTGCAGCGGTAGCAGTGACCCACGGCGTGGGAGTAGTCCTCGACCTTGACCAGATACCCCTGCTCCCGCAGCCGCTCCACAACCTTTTCCCGCGCCTCGAAGCGGTCCAGGCCCTGGAAGTCGGGGCCGGCCGCCTCGGCCATCCGGCCCGCGCCGTCGATGACGATGACCTGCTCCAGCCTGTGCTTCCGGCCCAGCTCGAAGTCCACCGGGTCGTGGGCCGGCGTGACCTTGACCGCGCCCGTGCCGAAATCCTTCTCCACCTTCTCGTCGGCGATGATGGGGATGAGGCGGCCGACCAGGGGCAGCACGGCCCGGCGGCCGCGGAGGTGGATGAAGCGGGGGTCGTCGGGATGGACGGCCACCGCCGTGTCGCCCAGCATGGTCTCCGGCCGGGTGGTGGCCACCTCCACCCACTCGGAGGAATCGTGGATGGGATAGCGCAGGGTGTAGAGCTTGGCCTGATGCTCGCGGTGCTCGATCTCGATGTCCGAAAGAACCGTGCCGCAGTGAGGGCAGCGGTTAAGCAGGTAGTAGTCGCGGTAGATCAGCCCTTCGCCATAGAGGTCCACGAACACCTTGCGCACGGCTCGGGAAAATCCTTCGTCCATAGTGAAGCGCTCGCGGGACCAGTCCAGGGAGGCGCCCAGTTTCTTTAACTGACCGGTGATGATTCCGCCGTACTTCTTCTTCCATTCCCAGGCCCGTTTGAGGAACTCCTCCCGGCCCAGTTCTTCCCGGGTGAGGCCTTGCTGGGCGAGGGCTTGTTCCATGACGTTGTGGACGGCGATCGAGGCGTGGTCCATGCCGGGCAGCCACAGGACGTTGTAGCCTTTCATCCGCCGCCAGCGGGCGATGATGTCGGGCAGGGTGAAGGACAGGGCATGGCCTACATGGAGATGGCCGGTGACGTTGGGCGGCGGGAGGACCATGGAGAACTTGGGCTTGGAGGAGCGGGCGTCGGCGGTGAAGACCCCGTTCTCCAGCCAGAATTTTCCCCAGCGCTCCTCGACCGGTTTGGGGTCGTAGGCCTTGTCCAATAGGGTCTTATCGCTCATGTCGTTCCTGACTTTCTCGAACGGCCGGCTTTCCGGCCTTCCTTCCGCCCCGCTTTCATCTCGTTCAACAGCTTGGTCCGCAGTCGTTCTTCTGTTTCGGCGAGGGCCCGGCTCACCTCCTGGCGAACAAGAGCGGCAAGGTCCGCCGAGCCGGGGGCCGAAGGAGAAGATTCCGCCTGAGGCGGCAGCGGCCTCTCGGCCGTGGCCAATCCTTGCCCCGCCTCTTCCGGGAACGGCCCCTGGGGAAAGGCGAGCAAGTCATGCTTCCTGTCCAGGCAGCTTTTCACCCGGCCGGCCAGTCCTTCCGAGTCGAAAGGCTTGCGCACGACGTCCTCGTAGTCCAGGCCGGCCGCCTTGTCCGCTTCAAACCTTTCGAAGGCTCCCCGCAAAAAAAAGAGCGATGCCTGGCGAAGGTCCCTGTCGCTGCGCAGAACGCCGGCCGCCCGGTAGCCATCCAGGCCCGGCAGGCTGACACTGATAAGGAGCGCGTCGGGGCGGATGTCCGGCAGGGCCTTGACCAGCTCGAGCCCGTTGCTGAAAAAGAAAACCTCAAAGTCGGACTCGGGAAAGGCCATCTCCACAGCCCTTCGCACAGAAGGGCTGCTGTCGGCCACGATCACTCTGTAAATCATGGCCAAAAATAGCATTTTTGAGAGCGGACTGTCAATGAAAGCACAAGTGCCCGCTCAATATTCGATATACACCGACTCCTCGCCCATAAGGTTGTGGATTTATACCTCCTCACGATGGTTGGATGGGATCATCGAGGCAAAACAGTGCCCGCAGGCAGGCGCGGCCGAAAAGCAAATTCTTATGAAGTCGAATATTCAAGGCAATCGGCGGCACAAACTCTAGGCCGACCCGCCCAATGAGAAGATAACGATCCAAGCGCGTCCTTAAGGTTGAAGGCAAGTCCTCGATAACGAATCGCATCTTTTCAAATTTACACATTTTGGTGTATAATCACGGTGAAACGACGAGTCCTGGAACAAAAGCTTCATGATCTCGGCTGGACGATCTCGCGTCGCGGCCGACGGCACGATATCTGGGCTCGCGGGGAATACGAGCTCGCCGTCCCGCGGCATCGGGAGATCAACGAGCACACGGCCACGGCCATTCTACGGACGGCAGAAGGAGAGCGACGATGAGATTCGCCGGAAGAGTGTTCAAATGTGGATCTCATTGGGCTGTTGAAGTCCCTATTCTCGATATCGTGACACAGGGGCGGTCTAAGCGGGACGCCCTTGAAATGATCGCCGATGCCATCGAGTCCCTCGTCCGCCGGGATGGATTTGTGATCAAAGTCTTCCCCGGCACCGGTGAGGAATTCGAAATCGGAGCCGCGGATGAGGCAGCCCTGACCGCGCTTCTTCTCCGCCGAGCCAGGGTCCGATCCGGTTTGAGCCTGGCTGAAGTCGCCGCCCGCCTCGGAGCGAAATCCATCAACGGCTACGCCCGTTACGAGCAAGGCCGTTCTGTTCCCAGCCTCCGAAAATTATCGCAGCTCTATGCGGCGGTAAAACGGACGGGGGATTTCGTCCTCATCGAAGGCCGTTCCTGAATCCCGTCTGCGGCCGTTTCCGTTCCTTCTGGTCGATCGTCAACGCCGGGTGACGTTTTCTCCCCTCGACTCCTGACGCCGGGTCCGGGCTCTTGGCGTCTTTTCAAGGAGATCCAGCCTTATCTGTGATGTTGGCCCGTTCCTGGGGACATTTCTCCCGCCATGGCTGGAGTGTATCGTCCCCGGCATCCGGAGCGTGCGGTCCTCTACCGGGTGCTTTTCCACTACTTCGAGCACTTCCTGGCCGAGTATGAAAGCCGCTTCGAGAAGGAGTACGGTTTGCTCCGGCCCATCATCAAGGAAGTCGTAGAGCGTTACCTGGACTGCGGCAATCCGAAGTGCGGATTTGCCCGCATCCGCTGTCCCGACTGCGGCCAGGAGCGACTCCTGATGTTTTCTTGCCGCACCCGAGGCTTCTGCCCGTCGTGTCATTCGAAGCGCCTTGAGGAATGGGGCGAGTGGATGCGGGAGACACTCCTCCTCGATGTCTCCCATCGTCAGGTCGTCTTCACCATCCCCAAGAGGCTGCGGATCTTCTTCAAGTACAAGCGTAAGCTCCTGGGGGATCTTTGCCGCTTGGCCCTCCGGGCCCTGACCCGATACTTCGAGGCTGTGGCCGGGAGCCCGCTTGTGCCCGGCGTCGTCGCGGCCATCCAGACCTTCGGGGAGCGGATCAATCTCCACCCCCACCTCCATTTTCTGGTGACTGAGGGCGGAGTGGACGAGACGGGCGTCTTCCATAAGATCCCGCGACTGGACGACTCGCGGCTGACCGCACTCTTCGCCCGCGAGGTCCTGGCCGATCTTGTCCGCAAGGAGCTTCTCAGCCCCGAGTGGGCGGAGAAGATTCTCTCCTGGCAGCACACCGGCTTCTCGGTCCACAGCCTGGTCCGGGCCACGACCAAGCCGGAGGCCGAGCGGGTGGGCAAGTACATGATCCGGCCGCTCCTTTCGCTGGAACGGCTCTCTTTCGAGGAAAAGGAAGGCAAGGTAGGCTACCGATATGGGAAAGACGAAGGAGAGCAGGAGACGATGGACTACCTGGAGTTCATCGCCCGGGTGACCTCCCATATCCCGGACAAGGGCCAGGTCATGGTCCGCTACTACGGCCTGTACGCCAACGCCCACCGGGGCAAGGTCCGGAAGGCGAGCCTTGTTCCCTCGGCGCTCCGTATTGTCGAGGAGGAGCTTCGGCGCATCCCTTCCAAGGGCTGGGCGGCCATGATCCGGAAAGTCTTTGAGGTTGACCCCATGACCTGCCCCAAGTGCGGAGGCTCGATGAAGGTCGTGGCTTTCCTCACGGATTTCTCCGTGGTGGACAGGATCATCGACCACCTCAAGCTGACCTTTGTCGCGGAGAGGCCCCCGCCCCCCCAGGCCGTCTCGCAGGAACTCTTGATGGCCGCTGATGTTTCGGCCGAATATTTCTTATAAAGCTCTCTTATGCCGGAGGGGGAGGTCCGGTTGATTCCCGCCTCATCAGGCGCAGCTCGGGGCTTCCGGGTCGCCCTTCCCCGTGCTCAAGCCGTCCTTGACAGGTTCCGAGTTGTGGATTTATGCTTCCTCACTATGGTTGGATGGGATCATCGAGGCCCAACCGTGCCGGCAGGCAGGCGCTGCCGAAAAGTAAATTCTTATGAAGTTTTCTTATGAAGTTTTATAATGGCTTTTATTGTTATGATTCCTTTGGTGTCATTCGCTATGCTGGGCGATGCTAACGGATTCCAGAAATTATAACTAATGTTAACGCATTAGCAGATGTTACACAATCGGCGGATTTTCTTGGGAGACCAGGAGCGGACGGTTCTTAGA
>JBAVVA010000343.1:0-12109 GCA_049697055.1 Candidatus Aminicenantales bacterium | reverse complement strand
GGACCAGCCCGCGCGCTAAGTCGCAAATTTTCTCCAGGGCATCGGGCAGGAGAAGCTCGCGGAGACTTTTAACCTCGAAGGGGATAATGCGCATAGACACGGCCAGGGTCCCCCTCTGCATGAAGATATTTCCCCGGAAGCGGCCGTAGCCGGACAAGCTGTAGGCAAAGTCCACATCCATGTTCTCGCGCAGTTTTTTCTTCTGGTAGTCGTTGAGGAGGTCCTCGACGACTTCTTCCGCGTCCCGGGCCGACAAACGCTCCAACCCGGTCAGGGGATAGAGAATGCCGTGGATGCGAAGGGTGGGGTGTTGGCCGACCTTGAGGTGAACGTCCGAGGCTTCGCGCTCGATGCCGATCTTAAGCAGCTCATCGATATTCATGCCTTTCTCCTTAGCCTCCCAAGAATACTAGCGGACGTAGGTCAGCCAGCCGTGCTTATCCTCCCGGCCGCCGTTTATGACGGCGAAAAAGGCCTCCTGCAGTTTCTTGACCACCGGCCCGCGCTTGCCCGAACCGATGGTGATCTTGTCGATAGAGCGGATGGGAGTTATCTCCGCCGCTGACCCGGTGAAGAAAACCTCATCGGCGATGTACAGCATCTCCCGGGGGATGGTGTCCTCGAACACGGCCAGGCCCAGGTCCCGGGCCAGAGTGATGACCGAATCACGGGTGATGCCAGGCAGGATCGAGGTCGACAGCGGCGGGGTCAGGATCCGGCCGTCCATGACCAGGAAGATGTTCTCCCCGCTGCCCTCGCTGATGTGGCCGCGGATGTTGAGGGCGATGCCCTCGCTGTAGCCGTCCTTGAGCGCTTCCATTTTAATGAGCTGGGAGTTCATGTAATTGGCCCCCGATTTGGCCAAGGCCGGGAAAGTGTTGGGGGCCATGCGCTGCCAGGAGGAGACACAGACGTCCACGCCGTTCTCCAGGGCCTCCGGGCCGAGGTACTGGCCCCATTCCCAGACCATGATGGCGCAGTCTATGGGGTTGGGAAAAGGATCTACGCCCAGAGCGCTGTAGCCCCTATAGACGATCGGCCGGATGTAGCAGGCGCGGAACTTGTTGGCCTTAATGGTCTGGATGACGGCTTGATTGAACTCATCGGGCGTGTAGGGTACCTCCATCCGATAGATTTTGCAGGAGTTGTAGAGACGGCGGGTGTGTGCCTCCAGTCGAAAAATAGCCGCCCCCTTGGGCGTCTCATAAGCGCGAAAGCCTTCGAAAATGGAACTTCCGTAGTGAATGACATGCGAGGCGATGTGGATGTTGGCCTCTTTCCAGGGAACGAGCTTTCCGTTCATCCAGACAAGGCCATCCTCCTTAAAAGGGCTCATGGTTGACTCCTTTCCAAGTGATGTGTGGCCATTCGCCAAGGATCATTGCGGGCGGAGGCTCATCTTAACCCAATCCCCAGGGCAAGTCAATTTGACTCAGACTGATTCGCCACAGTGGGGACAGACCTTGGCCCGAAAGGGCAGGTCACGGCGGCAGTTCCAGCAGCGCTCCCGGCTGGATTGCTCTCGGGCCCGGATGCGGCCCAGAATGTCCTCCATCTGGGAAGTCTTCATGTCCTTGCTCTTGAGCGCGGCCAGGACGTGCAGGATCTCGGCCGGCCGCTGGTAGCGGTCCGCGGGCTGCAAGGCCAGGCACTTCATGATGATTTCGTCCACTTCGCGGGGAACCTTGGTGTTCTTCAATCGCGGCGGAGTGATTTTTCCCTGCTGGGCCCGCTCCAGAATTTTGAACGGGTCGGAGTCGAAGATGGGCGGCCGGCCGGTGATCATTTCATAGAAAATGCAGCCGATGGAGTAAATGTCCGAAGCGTAGCTGGCCTTGCCGGCGAATTGCTCGGGAGCCATATAGGGCGGCGAGCCGATTCGGGTCGTGGCGTAGTGGACGTTCTGCAGCCAGGCCGACGTGCCAAAATCAGTAATCTTGACCGTGCCCTCCTCGGAGATCATGATATTGGACGGCCGAAGGTCACGGTGGATAATCTTGTTCTTGTGGGCGTGGTCGACTCCGCTGGACACTTGGCGGATGTAGTCCACGGCTAGTTCACCGTCCAGGATTTTCTCCTTCTCCAGGATCTTTTCCAGAGTTTTGCCCTTGACGTATTCCATGACCATGAAAAAGACCCGGTCCTCCTTCTCGGCGGCCAGCATGCGCACGATGTTGGGATGATTGAGGGCGGCTTGCAGGCGCGGCTCCTTGAGCATTTTGAACAGCTCCAGGGCCTGCTTGTGGGGGACCTTGATGGCCACCTTGATATCGAGCCAGGTGTCCCGGGCCAGGTACACCGAGCCGAACCCGCCGCTGCCCAGGGAGCGGAGGATTTCGTACTTCCCGACCTTCTGTCCTTGCAGAAACATGTCAGCTGTTCCAGAAATGGTTGATCAGAGACGCCGCGCACAGGGCGGCCGTCTCGGTGCGGAGAATGCTCCGGCCCAGGCTGACCGGCCGAAAACCGAAAGCCCGAATCCGTTTTTCCTCGGCCGCTGACCAGCCGCCTTCCGGCCCAACCAGCAAGCAGGCCTGGGCCAAGGGAGCGGCCGAGGGCCGGCTCGCCGAGGCCGGGGCCGGCGCGGGCAGGCCTGTCAGGAGCACGTCCCGCAGATAAGTCCCGCCGCGCTCGCTCAGGACCAGCTTCAGGCTCGAGCCGTCTCCGGCCAGGAATTCCTCAAGCCGCTGCGGCGGCCTGATGTCCGGCACCAGCCCGGTCTTGCACTGCTTGGCCGCTTCACGCGCAATGCGCAACCAGCGGGCCAGATGGGCTGAGGGGCTGGCTCCGGTCTTGACCACCGACCTCTCCGAGATGATGGGGGCCAAGGCCGAGAGGGAAGCCTCGGCGGTCTTCTGAACGAGGAATTCCATGGCCGGCAGTTTGAGCAGGGCTTGGGCCAGCACCACGGCCATGGCCGGAGGCTCGGCCTCCTGGCGGCTGATGATGCGGACTTGAGTCCTGTGCGGGCTGACCTCCTCCGCCACGGCTTGATATTGCCCCCCCTCCTCATCGAACAACCCGATCGTCTCCCCCCGCCGGAGGCGGGCCACCCGGCTGAGGTGATGATGCTCACGGCCCTCAATCCATAGACGTGACTCGGGCAAGGCCGGCTGCGGAATGAAAAAGCGGTTGGCAGTCACTCGTCCCCTTAGTGAACGATGTCTTTGAGCCTGTCCAGCTGGGCCTTGGCCACCTCTTCCGTGGGCTCGGCCCGCAACTCCGCCAGCTGCCGCAGGAGGCTCTTCTGCTCCCGGGTCAACCTGTCCGGCGTCCGGACCTGCACACGGACATAAAGATCGCCGGCCCGCTGGGAACGGAGCTCCTGCAGCCCCTTGCCCTTGAGCCGGATCACTTCACCCGACTGGATGCTGGCCGGGATCTTGATCTGCTCCTGCCCGTCGAGAGTGGGGATGTCGAGGTTCACCCCCAAGGCCGCCTGGCTGAATGATACGGATACTTGGCAGTAGAGGTCATGGCCCTGCCTTTCAAAGGTCTCGTGCTTCTTGATATGCACGGCAACATACAGGTCGCCGCGGGGTGCCCCGGACTCCCCTGCCTCGCCCTCGCCGGTCAGCCTCAGCCGCGCACCGTCGTCGATTCCGGCCGGGAGGCGAATGGTCAATGTTTTTTTCTTCTTGGCCAGGCCGGCACCTCGGCATTCAGGACAGGGACTGGGAATGATCTCTCCTTCGCCCTGACAGTGAGGACAGGTCCGGCTGATGGTGAAAAAGCCCTGCTGATGACGGACCTGCCCTTGTCCCCGGCAGGCCGGGCAGACCGATTTGCGGGTCCCGGGCTTGAGCCGGGTGCCGTGGCAGGCCGGGCAGGCTTCGGCCCTGTTCAGGGCAATCTCTTTCTCCGTGCCGCGAAAAGCCTCCTCCAGAGTGATATCCAGCTCCAGGGCTAGGTCGCGGCCGGCCTGGGCCGTGCGGCGGCCCGGCCGCCGGCCGGTGCCGAAAAAATCGCCGAAAGTGAAGCCGAAAAAACTGCCCAGGATATCTTGAAAATCTCCAAAGATGGACGAATCGAAACCTTCAAAGCCGGTGAATCCTTCGCCGCGGAGCCCTTCCTGGCCGAAGCGGTCATAGACCGACCTCTTCTGGTCGTCGCCCAGCACGCTGTAGGCCTCGGCCGCTTCCTTGAACCTCGCCTCGGCCTCTTTGTTGCCGGGGTTGCGGTCGGGATGATACTGCAGGGCCTTCTGACGATAGGCTTTTTTGATCTCTTCGGTGCTGGCCGTGCGGACGACGTCCAGCACCTGGTAGTAATCGCGCTTGGTCATTTCAATCGAGGGAAGCTCGGCGGGGAACTTTGACCTTGACCAGGGCCGGCCTCAACAGGCGGTCATGGAGTCGATAGCCGCGCTGCAGCTCTTCGGAAACCACCGGCTCTTCGACATCGTCGGCTTCCTCGGTGGACAGAGCCTGATGAAGGCTCGGGTCGAACCGGCTGCCCACCACTTCCAGGATCGGGGTGACCCCTCTCCGGGCCAAGGTGTCCAGGAGCTGCCGGTGGATCATCCGCACACCCTCTTGAAAAATCTTGCCGTCGGCCTGGTCCTCGGTGCGCAAAGCCCGCTCGAAACTGTCCATTACGCCTAAGAGGTCTTTGAGCACCTCGGCCAGAGAGAACTGATAGAACTCGCTTTTCTCCCGTTCGGCGCGTTTGCGCAGGTTCTCCATTTCGGCCAGGGCGCGCAGGTACTTGTCCTTAAGCTCATCACGTTCATGACGGAGGGCCTTGATCTCCGCTTCTTTTTTGGTCAGCTTGTGTTTAAGGGGCCGTTCCTCTTCGGTTTCCCGTTCAGTTTCCTGGGCTCCGGCCTCTTGGCTCGAGGCCTTATCCTGCTCGGCCTGCCGTCCGGGGCCGGGTCCGGCCTCCTGTTGGGGGCCGCCCTGCGGGCCGGCCTTTTCCGGGCCCTCGTCCTTCTCGGCCTCGTGTTCTTGATCGTGTTTTTTCTCAGTCATAAATGACCTCGGAATGCGATTACTGATTTCGACTGATGGTCTGGCTCAACCTCAGGGCGATGGTGTCCACCAGGGGGATGATTCTCTGATAGGGAATCCTTTTCGGGCCGATGATCCCCAGCGACCCCAGCACCTGGCTCTCGGTTCCATAATGGGACAGGATGAGAGCGCAGTCGGCCATATCCGGCAGGCTCTCCTCGGCCCCGATCAGAACCTTGACCCGGTCGAGGGAGATGAAATCGGAGATCAGGCGGGCCAGCCGGGCCTTTTCCTCGACGTGGCGGAATAGCGCCCTGAGTTTTTCCGTGTGGAATTCCGCGGCCCTGTCCAGGAGCCTGGCCGCTCCCTGGAGGAAGATGGGGTCTGTTTGTTTCTCCTGGTGGATATAGGCTTTCAGGAGTTCGACCAGCTTCCCCACCACCGGCTCGCCGCGACTCTTATAGTGGGGCAGTTCCTTAGCCAGGTAGTCCAGGACGGTGACCAGGTTCTTGCCCCGGAAACCGGTGTTGATGTATTGGGCCGCCTCATCCAGCTCAAGTTGAGTGAAGTAGGAGCTGGTGCGGACGATTTCGTTCAGAACCAGGTTGAAGGTGGTCAAGAGGATGACCATGACTTTGTTTTCGGCCACCCGGATGAAGCGGAGATGGTTGAAATTGATTCGGGAAATGCGCGGGGAGAGGACGAAGCCCAGGTTGTCCGATTCCTCAGCCAGCATCTGAGATACATGGCGCAAGAGCGAGTTCAGGTCTCCGCTGTCGGCCAGCGATTCTCCGCGAATAACAGCGGCCCGTTCTCGAGCCAGGGGAATGTTCTCCAGAAGCGCGTTGACATAAAAGCGGAGGCCTTTGTCGGTGGGCACCCGGCCGGCCGAGGTGTGAGGCTTGAAGAGATAGCCCAAATCCTCCAGCTTGGCCATGACGTTGCGGATGGTGGCCGGCGAGTCGGGCAGGGCCCGTGTCCGGGTCACCAGGTCGGAGCTGACCGGCCTCCCCTCCTGTAAAAAGGATTCGACCACCATGTTCAGGACGAGCCGGTCTTTAGCCCGCAAAGCTATGTTTTTCATGGCCTTCCAAAAAATTTATAGCACTATTCCGGAAAACCTGTCAATTTGGGCCGGGGAAGCAATTCTTTTCCGGGGTCAAGGAAAAAATCCTTTGGGGTCCTGTCGCGGCTCTTCCCCGGCTGTGCTCGCCAAGCTGTGGGCGGGCGGACTTTATAGCCGGAGCCGCCTCCCTGCTTTTTTCCATTTATTAACCCCCCAGCCCCCTAGGAATTAGGGGGCTTGATGGCGTCTCCGGAAAGGCCGGAGCCCCTTCGCCGCGCCACCCCATTACGACATTCAGGCATCCCGGAAAACGAATTGCCTCCTATTAAGGAGGATTGTTTGATTAAATTATTCTGATCCCGGCGTAGCCGACCACGGAGCTCAGGTCACCTGTGACATCGCCCGAGGTCTGATATTTGATCAACTCGGCCTTAGAGGCCCCCAGCTCCTTGGCCGCCACCAGGGCTGCCGCGGTCGGCTGGAAACCGCACATGGTGATATCCTCCCGCCGGACGGTCTCGAACAAGCCCTGGGGGTCGAGGTCCAGGACCCGGCCGATGGCCAAAAAATCCTTTTTTTTGGCGCGCTCCTGGCTGATGTAGTGACTCATGTCCGTACTGGCTACGACCAGAGCCTCTGAATGGGTCTCCTTGATCCCGGCCGCTACGGCCCGGCCCAGTTCCTCAAGGTCTCCATAGGCGGCCAGGTGGGAGACGCAGATAGGAACGAGGGAGACAGAGGGGCGCAGATACTGAAGGAAGGGGAGCTGAACTTCGAGCGAATGTTCGCCGCTATGGGCCGAGGCGTCCTCCTCTAGGAGGGCTGAATGTTTCTGGATAGCTTTGGCCAGGTTGAAGGAAATGGGGATATCGCCCAGAGGAGTCTCCCAGCTTCCCTCCGACATCAGGGCAAACATGGGCCTTATGCCCCGGTGAGTCGGGCAGAGAATCACACATATGTCGGGGATCTCGACCGAGGCATAGACAGCGCCGGCCACCGGTCCGGAATACATGTATCCGGCGTGCGGGGAGACGACGGCTTTGGCTTTCACCTTGACCGCCCGGGCGTCGATCATTTCCCCGATCATTTTCCGCAGGCCAGCAGCGCTCCCGGGATAAAAAGAACCGGCCACGGAAGGCTTCCTTCTCATAGCCAAACCCTCCTTGCCCTTTCCCTTCTCGTACAAGAATAGGCTGGTGATACGTTGATGTCAATGAAATCCAGCGCGGCGGGCTTCAGCGGCGTGTGGCTTACCTAGCGCTTCCCTATTGATGCGGGCAGTTTAGTGAACCGCTTCCCGCGCTTCACGAAAACGCAGGCCGTAGGCCTGAAGCTCCCGGAGGACCGGAGCATAGATGTCGCGAATAGTGGGGATGAGCACTCCCCTGTCCTTTATTTTGTCCTCCAGGATAAGGCGGGCGCAGATGGCAGCCGGCAGGCCCACCGTGCGGGCCATGGCCGAATCACCGCCCGGCAGGCCGAAATCAATCAGGGTGGAGAGGACGCGCTCTTTTTTCCCCCCAGGATAAGCGGCCCTGATCTCATGCCGGAGCACGATCATGTCCCGCTCTCCCGGCTCATAGCGGAGCCGGTCGGCCAGGAGATCGGTCATGGCCTGGAGGGCTGTCCTGCGGCCGGGGGGCAAGGGCTTCTCCTCAAGCAGGCCCAGCCATTCCATCCGCTCCAGGACTTGTATATCCTCGGACTCCTTGAGACGCGCCTTGAGCAGGGAGCCCACCTTTTCGTTTTCCTTCAAGCCCATCTTTTTCGCCAGAAGTCCTTTCCAGGTCAATCCGCCAAGATTCTCCTCAGCCTCGTCGAGCAGGTTCAGTTCCTTGATCCGCTTGAAAGTCCGACACCATCCGGGCCAGCGGAGCGTGCCGCGAAGCATGGTCCTCGCGCCTGGAATGCCGTAAACTTGGAGGTAGGACAACGAGTCCCGGTTAGGATAGCCCTCAAAAGTCCCCAGGCCCTCGACGGATAGAGAAGCGGGCTCGTCAAAAAGTTTATCCGCGGGGAGATAAACCTGCTGCCCTTCCCAGAGATATTTTGCGGAATTTTTGGCGGCCAGCAGGACGCCCAGCGGGCTCCAGGAGAACTTGTAGCCGAAAGGGTTGGTTTTGGCTTCGGGGGCGGGCAACCCGCCGCAATAAGAGACGAAACCGGCGATTTCCCCTCCCCTGTCCCAGACCCCCTGGATGATCCGCATGGCCTCCATATGGTCAATCCCCGGATCGAGGCCGACCTCATTCAAGAAAATGAGTTTTTTAGCCCGCGCCGCGGCGTCCAAGGCCCGCATGGCCTCGCTGACATAAGAAGATGTGACCAGGTGTTTTCCCCGGTCCAGACAGTGGCGGGCTACGCGAGGGTGATAGCCGAAGGGGAGGAAGCTCACGACAAGGTCTGAGCCGGCCACGAAAGAGGCAAGCTCCGCCTCATTTTCAATATCCAAGCTCACGGCCCGGCCATGCCGATGTCCGGCCACAATCTGTTGGGCCTTGTCCCGGATAAGGTCCGCCGCCACCACCTCACAGCCCGCCCGCTTCAACAAATAATCCACCAGGGGTCTGGCCACCAGGCCAGCCCCCAGGACGAGAACCTTCTTCCTGACCGACATCCTTTATCTCCCCAGAGAATTTTTCAGGTAGGAGTAATCAGGGGTCAATTCGCCGCGGTGCAGGATAACCGCTCGTTTGATGGCCGGGGGCAGGGGCAACTCCTGGAATTTCGAGTTGAGGCTGATAGTGGACAGGTGGGGAATGAACTCTTTGAGGACCTGGCTGAAGAAAATCGAGGATTCGAGCGAGATCTCGGCCGGCAGGTTGTATACTGCCAGCACTACCGGACCCGTGCCTTCCAGGTCATCCCTGGCTCTATTTTCTTTGATATCATAGACATACGTGGGCGTATCGGGATCGGTGCACTTGACCGTGCATTCCACCGAACCGCTGACATCACAAGAGACATCGCCGATGACGCGGAGCCTTGGCTGACTGTTCTGCAGATAGAGCTCTTTCAAGTCGTGGAGCGTCACGAAACGGGGATATTTGGGTTCCCAGTAAATGCAGTTGACAAGCACCGACAGATAGGGCAAGTAATCGGCAAAACGGGAGCGGTAGAGATGGGGACGGCTGTAGTATTCCTGTAAGTCGAAAGCTTTCCCTTTGCGGCCCGGCTCAACCATGTGCTCTTCCCGAAAGACGACTTTATAGAGACAGCGGCCGTTGGCATCATTCTCCTTGAAGAGCGCTTCCAGCTCGGCGGGCTCGACCTCTCGGAAAGGCAGGAGGTCGAAGATTTCCTGAGCGCCTAGGGAGCTATGTCCGTAGCCAGCAAACCCGACCACCAGCGGCACCAGGGCCGGGTTGAGTCCCCGGTCCAGGATCTCCCGGCCTGCTTTTCTGATTTCTTCTTTGGCCTCGGCCAGCGATGGATAACGCCAGGTCTGCTTGAGAAGGGACAGCGGTGTGTCAATTCCCTCCTTCTTCAGTTTTTGTCCGAGGGCCCAGAGGGTATCCGTCATGCCGGCCTGTCCGGCCTGTCGGCCGAAGAACACCAACCGCCGGCCCTGCTCGTCCGTGATCTTTTCATAGTCAATGAGGGTGCAGCGCTTGACTTCAAGCTGGCGCAGCATACCCATGTTTTGGGCCTGGCCTTTGGCGGTGTGGGAAAAGAAGAGATAGGCTTTTTCAGGCAAGATGAGGGCGGACGGAATCTCCTTGATGGCGATAATGACCTGACAGGGGCTGAGGTCCTGAGCGATGACAGCGCCTTCCCGGCGATAATCGTCATCGCTGAAAACCCGGGTGGCCGAGGGCTGGACCCAGACCTCCAGGGGATAATTTTGCTGAAGCTCTCGGACATGGGAAGGGATGAGCGGCGTCCTTCTCTCCCAAGGGTTCCGGTCTTCACGCCTGATTCCGATTCTGGTTTTCATGGAAGCTGCCCCAAAAAAGGGGCATTATGCCATACGGAATCGGTGGGGGCAAGCATCCTCCGGCTCTATTGCGAAAAGTACGGTGAGGAATAGCTAAGGGCCTTGGGAACGGCTCGGCGCCTGGCCGCGGTTTTTCACGCCGCGGATTCTCCGGGTTTCTCGGCGGTTGCGCAACTCGCTTCCTGCGGAAGCTCAAACATGCTCACCTGCCGACAAGAATATGTCAGAAGCCGTCGAAACCCATCGATTCCGGGCTAAACCGCTCATGGCGCCTCGCACCTTCCCCAGACCCTCTGCCTCTTTAATAATTTAACTACACTTTTCGCAATATAGCTGCATCCTCCATGGCCCTAGGAATCCTCCCTTGGGCCCGGGCGGCGGTCTTGAACGGAACTGAGTTTGACTCCGGAGGCCGTTCGTCCATAATATGGGCCTATGATCCGCTTCTTCAACACTTTCTCAGGCCTGGTGGAGGATTTCCAACCCCTCACTCCGGGCCAACTCAAGCTTTACACCTGCGGCCCCACCGTCTATGATTATGCCCACATCGGCAACTATCGGGCCTATCTCTTTGAGGACTTGCTCAAACGCTTTTTGCAGTTGGCCGGATTTCGGGTCACCCACATCATGAACATCACCGACGTGGACGATAAAACTATCCGCGGGGCCAAAGCCCGGGGAGAGAGCCTCAGGGATTACACCGGAATCTACACCCGCTCTTTTTTCGAGGACATCCGGGCCTTGAACATCCTCCCCGCCGATCACTATCCGCGGGCCACCGACCACATCCCGGAAATGGCCCGACTCGTCCGCGGCTTGCTGGACAAGGGTTTCGCCTACGAGAAGGACGGGTCCATCTACTTCAGTATCGCCAAGTTCCCCTCCTACGGGCATCTATCCAAGATCGACCTCTCCAACCTTAAGCCCGGACAACGGGTGGAAGCCGATGAATACGAGAAGGAAAACGTTCACGACTTTGCCCTGTGGAAAAAAGCCAAAGAAGGCGAGCCATTCTGGGATGTCGGGCTTGGTCCGGGACGTCCGGGCTGGCACATCGAGTGCTCGGCCATGAGCGCCGCCTACCTGGGTGAGACCTTCGACATCCACTGCGGTGGAGTGGACAACATTTTCCCCCACCATGAGAACGAGATCGCCCAGTCGGAAGCCTTCAGCGGAAAGACTTTCGTTCGCTATTGGCTCCACTGCCATCACCTCATCGTGGACGGCCAGAAAATGTCCAAATCCAAGGGCAATTTCTTCACCTTGAAGGATCTTCTGGCCAAAGGCCTGGACCCTCTCGACCTGCGCTTCCTGCTGCTGGCCACTCATTATCGAAAGACCTTGAACTTCACTTTCGAAGCCCTGGAGCAGGCCCGGGCGGCCCGGCAACGGCTGCGCGATTTCCTCTACGAGCTCGACCACCGGGCCTTCCCGGAAGGAGAGACGGAGGAGGTCGGGGCCTTGGCCGAGAAAAGCCGGGCCAAGCTCCTCCAGGGTCTCAGCGACGACCTCAACATCTCCACGGCCCTGACCGCCGTATTCGAGTTCGTCCGGAAGGTCAATGCCCGGATCGCCGGAGACAAACTCAGAAAGAACGATGCCCTCCGGGCGCGGGCCATGCTCATCGAGATGGACTCCGTCCTGGGCGTCCTTCCCCGGCCTGCGGAAGAGGCACTGCCGCCCCACCTGCTGCAGAAAATCCAGGACCGGGAAAGTGCCAGGCGGGAGAAGAACTACGGCTTGGCCGACAAACTGAGGTCCGAATTGCTCGAGGCGGGCATCGTGCTCGAGGATTCCAAGGAAGGGGTGCGCTGGAAGGTCCAGGGGCATGGGCCCAAAACCTGACGGCCGCCGCGAGCTGGGACAGCGGGGCGAGGAAGAAGCCGTCCGCTACTTGGCGGCCAAAGGCTACCGCATCCTCGACCGCGGCTTCCGCATGTTCGGCGGCGAGATCGACATCATCGCCCGCCAGAGAGAGACACTCGTCTTTGTGGAGGTCAGGACCCGGCGACGCACCGACTTCGGCTTACCGGACGAATCGGTGAACCTGTCCAAGCAGAATCAGGTCCGCAAAATCGCCCTGGGCTATCTCCTGAAAAAACGCCTTTCCGAAGACCGGACTTCCTGCCGATTCGACGTCCTGTCCATAGTCTGGGC
>JBAVVA010000342.1:0-1550 GCA_049697055.1 Candidatus Aminicenantales bacterium | reverse complement strand
GCCTTCCTGTTTTGAAATGAATAGGCCATTCATATATCCCAAACGTCCCGGTGAGTCAAACAGGATAGCTTCCGGCGTTGACTCGAATTCGGGCAGCCCTTAAAATGGCCCGCATGGACGACAGAGCGGCCCGCTCTCATGATCTCAAGGAATATGTTCTGGGCCTGGGGATCTCTCTGGTCGGCCTGGCCGATATCCGGCGGGCGCGACAGGCGTTTCTCCTCGAGATGGAGACGGCCTCCAAGTTCGATGCGGCGGTGGCCATGGGGCTGAGGCTGGCCGATGGGGTCTTGGAGGACATTCGCTCCCAGCCCACGCCCCTCTATTTTCATCATTACCGACAAGCTAATTCTTTCTTGGATAGGGCGGCTCTGCGGACCGCTTTATGGATCCAGGCCAAAGGCTTTCAGGCCCTGCCCATTGCCGCCTCCCAGATAATCGATTGGGACAGACAGGCGGGCCATGTATCCCACAAAAAGATCGGGCTGCTGGCCGGGCTGGGCTGGACCGGCCGCAACAACCTGCTCGTTAATCCGGAGCAGGGGGCCAGGTTCCGACTGGTGACGGTGCTGACCGATATGCCCCTGGCTCTCGATAGCCCCGTCCTGGGCGATTGCGGCTCCTGCCGGCGATGTATGAAGGTTTGCCCGGCCGGAGCGATCAAAGATAAAGCTGAGGATTTCGACCACCTGGCTTGCTTCAAAAAACTTAAGGAATTCCGCAGCCGCGGGCTGGTCAGTCAGTTCATCTGCGGCGTGTGCGTTAAAGCCTGTGCCGGCCGCTCCTCCCGTCTCCTCTGATTCCGAGCCGACTCTTCATTAGGCCCTGTCCCCTTATTTCTTCTGGCAGGGGACCCAGATCTGTGTCTTTAAATCCTCCGGCCTGGTGGAGTTCGGGTCAGAGAGGTACTGTTCCAGGAACGGCCCGGCCGGAGCATAGCCGTTGGCTTCCATCCAGGCCATTATCTCGGAATAGATACTGCTTGATTCCTCGTAGGGTCCGGTGTGCAAAGCTTCCAAGACGGTGGTAAAGGTCCATTGCTTGAAGCGCAGCGGGGCCTGAACGTTCGACTCCATTACCGGGAAGCCGATCTCCCACTGCAGGTTCTCCGGCTTGGTAACGGCTGGGTCGTTATAGTAGATGCCCACAAGGGGCCCCATGGGGACTAAGTTCTGAGCTTGCATGAATTGGATCAGCTGCCCGATTTTTGCTTCCATGTCGGTGTAAGGGCCTTGGCACGGCAGACAGCAGTACGAAAAAGCCGCGACCTCTTTGACCTTGAACTTGTCTTGTCCAGCTGACAGAGGGCTTGAAGCGGAGGCCGCGACAGCCGCCAAACAGACCAAGCCAACAAGATGTGCAAAGAAAATCGCTCTTTTCATATTAGTCCTCCCAATTAGAATCAGCTTTTCCTCTTTGATTATACTTTGTTGTCCAATAAAAACAAAGATCAATGACTTGAAACACTTCCGGAATCAATTGGATGGAGGCTTCCACTCGACGATCTTCCAAGTCTTTAACTCCTCCAGTGCCGTGGAATCGGTTTGGTC
>JBAVVA010000341.1:0-5338 GCA_049697055.1 Candidatus Aminicenantales bacterium | reverse complement strand
ATATAGTCATTGAAGGAGAGGGGGACACTCCTGTTTTCTTTTCCAGGGAATATTTGTTTCTTAATTCGAAGAGGAGATTTTTAAAGATAAATTTATTCATTATTTTTTTAAAAACTAGCTTTCCAATATTTGTTTTTGCTGCACTTAAATGGATTGATTCTGGAAAATCAGAAATATAGTCCTGATACGTTTGGATTTCATTTTTTGCTACAGCGTTCTCCCACCCTACTTTTTCAAGGTATTTGATCGCCTTCTGGGCAAGATCTCCGCCTGGGAACTTTTTCAAAAAATCTTTGTAGGCGCTAGTTGTATTTTCTTTTTCTGCCTTTCTAAACTCTTCATCCGGAGAAGAACAGCTTGAAAGGGATAATATGATCATTGTGATAACAAATAGAAAGTATTTGCCTTGATTTTTTATTCGCATATTGAAACTCCTAGATTTATGCATGGAGTAAGAATATCCCTTTTAGTTTATGCAAGTTGGCTGAAACAGACAGCCAATAGTATGCAAATTCGAATAGGTTTTATTAAGGGATAAGAATTTCGTTTTCTGCTGCGCTCGCCGTGAGCGGCTTTGCGTATCGATTTCCTCATCGCCCCGCCATCGGAGAGCATAAATTACAATCCTCGAAGATGTCAAGGACATCCGGGCTCTATGACGAAAATTGGAGTTATGAGCCTCACCTCTCCAAGGGTCAGCCTCAAGAGGTCGTTTTTACGGTGTCGGTGAGGTTCGCGCTATCCTAGAAATCCGGCCAGATGCCTTCTAGCCAAAGAGGCGGGGGTACGCGCCCCTGCACTGACGGGGCGTGTGTCCCTCTTCTGGCTTCCCCTTTTATTGATGTCAGCTGGCCGTTTCCTGTGTGCCTGGTCGTCTGGGACCGGGGAAGCCGTCGTCTCCCTGGCTGAAAGCGTTGCCCTCCTGGGGTGTTTTATGTTAATTTGACAATGATATTCGCTAAAAAAGGAGGAATCATGAGCATCAAGATCGGCATCAACGGATTCGGACGCATAGGCCGGAACTTCTACCGGGCCTCCTACAAAGACCCGACCCTCGAGATCGTGGCCGTTAATGATATCACCGACGCCAAGACCCTGGCCCATCTGCTCAAATACGACTCCATCATGGGCGGCTTCCATGAAGAGGTCAAGGCCACTCAGGATTCCATTCTGGTCAACGGCAAGCCCATCCGGGTCTATGCCGAGAAAGACCCGGCCACCGTCCCCTGGCCGGATCACAAGATCAACCTGGTCCTGGAGTCCACGGGTGTGTATAAGACGGCCGCCGATGCCCGCAAGCACATGCGCGGCGGCGTGGCCAAAGTCATCTTCAGCGCGCCGGCCGATGACCCGGACTTGACCATGGTCATGGGCGTCAATGAGCACATGTACGACCCGGCCAAGCACCACATCCTGTCCAATGCCTCCTGCACCACCAACTGCCTGGCGCCGGTGGCCAAGGTCCTCCACGAAACTTTCGGCATCGAGAAAGCCTTCATGACCACCATCCATGCCTACACCAACGATCAACGCATCCTCGACCAGCCGCACAAAGACCTGCGCCGGGCCCGGGCTGCGGCCGTGAGCCAGATCCCGACCACCACCGGCGCGGCCAAGGCGGTCGGCCTGGTCCTGCCCGAGCTCAAGGGACGGATCGACGGCATCGCCATCCGGGTGCCCACGCCCAACATCTCGCTGGTGGACCTGGTGGCCCTGATGAAAAAGACCGTCACCGATAAAGAGGTCAACGCCGCCTTCAAAACGGCAGCCGAGGGCAAGCTGCGGAACATTCTTCAGTACAGCGAAGAGCCTTTGGTCTCGGTTGATTTCCTGGCCAACCCCCATTCGGCCATCGTGGACGGTCCCTACACCAAGGTCGTCGACGGCAACCTGCTCAAGGTCCTGGCCTGGTATGACAACGAATGGGGCTATTCCTGCCGGCTGCGCGACCTGGCTAAATTTATCCTAAAATAAGCCGCCATGAGATCGCTCCAATCTCTCCAGGTTAAAGGCCGAAAGGTTTTCCTCCGGGTCGATTTCAACGTCCCCCTGGACGATAAAGGGAACATCCGGGACGATACCCGCATCAAAGCCTCGCTCCCGACCCTGGCTTATCTGGTCAACCATGGGGCGCGGGTTGTGGTCTGTTCCCATTTGGGGCGGCCCAAGGGAAAGGCCGACCCCAAGCTCAGCCTCAAGCCCGTGGCCGGCAGGCTGTCCGAGCTCCTGGGCCTTAAGGTCAAGTTCGCCGGGGCGGTCGTCGGCCCGGAGGTCGAGGCGCTCAAGAACGGTCTCCAGGACGGCGAAGTCCTCCTGCTGGAGAACGTGCGCTTCCAGGCCGCCGAAACCTCCAATGATGACGCTTTTGCCGGCCAGCTGGCCCAAGGCATCGATATCTACATCAACGATGCCTTCGGCACCTGTCACCGGGCTCACGCCTCGGTGGCGGCCATCGCCCATCAGGTGAAGATCTGTGCGCCGGGTTTTCTGCTGCAAAAGGAGGTGGATTATCTGGGCCGGGCCGTCCGCTCGCCCCAGAGACCCTATACGGCCATCCTGGGCGGAGCCAAGGTCTCGGACAAAATCCCGGTCATCGAGAACTTGATCAACAAGGCCGACAACATCCTCATCGGAGGGGCCATGGCCTATACCTTTTTCAAGGCCCAGGGACAGGAGGTCGGCCGCTCGCTGGTTGAGGACGACAAGAAGGACCTGGCGCTCAAAATTCTGAAAAAAGCCAAGGATAAGAAGGTCAACCTCTTGTTGCCCCTTGACCATGTCCTGGCCTCCGCCCTTACGGCCGACCATCCGGAAAAAACTGCGGACGCCTTTCCCCTGCCCCCCGACCTTATGGCCGTGGACATCGGCCCCCGGACGGTGGCCGCCTATAGTCAGATCATCTCTCTGGCCAAGACTATCGTCTGGAACGGTCCGCTGGGCGTGTTCGAGGTCCCGGCCTTCAGCCGGGGCACAACGGCTATCGCCCAGGCCATAGCCCAATCCAAGGCCATGTCTATCGTGGGCGGCGGGGACACCGTGGCCGCCGTCGCCCAAGCCGGCCTCAGCGACCGCATCACTCATATCTCCATGGGAGGCGGGGCCAGCCTGGAATTTCTGGCTTATGAGACCCTGCCGGGCCTGGAGGCCCTGGGGTGGAAAAAGCCATGAGCGGCCGGGTCAAGCCTCCCCTGGTGGCCGGCAACTGGAAGATGCACCTGACCGCCGAGGAGGCCAAGAAGCTCGCCGCCCAGGTGGTCAAAGCCGGCCTGGAGCTGCCCGAAGCAGAAATCGTCCTTATCCCCCCCTTCAGCTTGTTGGCCCCTGTTCAAAAAGTGATCAGCGAGAGCCCGGTCCAACTCGGTGCCCAGAATATGCACTGGGAGGATAAGGGCGCCTTCACCGGCGAGATTTCCCCCGTCCAGCTCTGTGACGCCGGCTGCCGCTATGTTGTCCTCGGCCACTCTGAAAGGCGCCAGCTCTTCGGCGAGACGGACGCTGCTGTGAACAAGAAAATCCGGGCAGCCTTACGGCACCGTTTGACACCGATTTTCTGCCTGGGTGAGACGCTCCAGGAGCGGGAACAAGGCCGCACCATGAACCGGGCGGCTGAACAGCTGGAGGCCGGGCTGGAGGGGCTGAGCGGGGAGCAGGCCGGCCAGGCCATCATCGCCTATGAACCGATCTGGGCTATCGGCACGGGCAAGACCGCTACCCCGGGCCAAGCCCAGGAAGTCCATTGTTTTATCCGGGACAGGCTCAAAGAAAAATATGGAAACGAGGTCAGTCGCTGTGTTATAATTCTATACGGCGGGTCGGTCAAGCCGGACAACGCCTTCTCCCTCTTTAGGGAGAAAGATATAGACGGTTTTCTGGTGGGGGGTGCCTCACTGGAGGCGGCCTCCTTCATCCAGATCACCAAAGAAGCGATCAAAGCGAACAAGGAAAAGACGTGACAGCATTACTGACCATCCTTCATGTGCTCATTTGCCTCGTTCTGGTCGCCGCCGTCCTGCTCCAGTCGGGAAAAGCGGCCGACCTGGCCGGGGCTTTCGGCGGCGGGGGTAGCGCCACGGCCTTCGGGCCGCGCAGCACAGCCTCGATCATGGCCAAAATCACCACCATCTCCGCCGTATTGTTCATGATCACCTCAATCGGCCTGTCGCTGATATCCACGCCGGAGAAAAAATCTCGTATGGCGGGTACGGATACCGGAAAGCCGCCGGCCGCCCAAACTCAGGAAAAGCCGAGCCCCGGCCCGACGCCGCCGGCCCCCAAGCCTTCCGAACCGGCCAAAAAATAACTTAAGCCCATAAACGCCGAAGTGGTGGAATTGGCAGACACGCTAGCTTGAGGGGCTAGTGAGCATTACCACGCTCGTAGGGGTTCGAGTCCCCTCTTCGGCATTTCTTTTTCCCCCCTAAGCCCGAGCTGTATTAGCCACCCACAGGGAAAAATCCGTCTCGGACATGGCCCCGCTCGTCCGGCCCATCTCATACCCCTTGCTGAAAACAACAAAGGTGGGTACTGCCTGGATCTTGAGCTGGGAGGCCAGGCCGGAATGAACCTCCACGTTGGCCTTGACAACCAAGAGCTCGCCCCGGTGCCTGCGGGCCAGGCGCTCGACGATGGGATGCATTAAGTGGCAGGGCGCGCAAGACGTAGAGTAGAAATCCACCAGCACGGGCAGGCTGCCGTTGGCCAGGGCATTCTGCAGGCCGGCCGGACCCGGCTCCAAGACTTCCCCCGGTCTGGGCAGCCGGCTCTTGCATCGGCCGCATAACACTTTTTTATCTTCGGCGGCCAGAGGAAAGGTGTTAACCGACCCGCAGTTCGGGCAAAAAACCTTGACTTTATCCATGGCTGGTGCCGGCCATTCCTTCCCCCTTCCGGCCCGGCCTGATCGATGACCCGCCCCGGCCGAGCCCCGATAGCAGCCCCCCCTATTTTTTTATGGGATAGGGGGGGATGGGCGGCAGCGTCCTCTCCTTGGTCTTCAACTCCTCCAGGATGACCTGGATGGCCTTGTTGAGCTGGTCATCAATGCCGGCGAATTCCCTGGCCGGGTCGTTGTCCACGAAAATATCCGGCTCCACGCCGACGCCTTCGATGATCCATTCCTTTCCGTCCAAGCTGTAGCGGGCAAATTCAGGCTTGTTCAGGAACCCGCCGTCAAGCAGGGGCAGCGTACCCCGGATGCCCACAACACCCCCCCAGGTCCGCTTCCCGATAAGCTTGCCCAGGCCGTGCTTTTTGAAACGATAGGGAAAGAGGTCGCCGTCCGAAGCGGAGAATTCGTTCATGAGGCAGACCATCGGGCCCAGAAAGGCCTCTTCCGGGT